>NZ_JBHSBI010000011.1:0-336570 GCF_042650645.1 Nonomuraea purpurea | reverse complement strand
AGCCCGCTGCATTGAAAGGTGCACGGCGGGTTCGGGCCGGGGGCCACTGGAAAAGGACCTGCACCAGCAGACACCTCGCCAGTGGCCTACCGGTACTCGTGCACACCCGGTCAGGGCGGCCGGGCGGCCTGGTCACCGTGGAAGTGACGGCGATCAGCGACGCCCTGGCCCGTATCGAGGTGACCGATGAAGGAGCACCGACTGTTCCTCGCCCCCGCATGCCTGGTGACGATGACTGTCATGGGCGTGGGTTGAACATCGTCGAGTACGTGGCGATGAGGTGGGGGATGCGTCCGGAACCCCTCGGCTGGATGACGGTATGGGTCGAAGTGCTCACCACTGAGGAAGCCCCAATCCCGGTCATGGATGTCCCGCTCCTTGAATTGGAGGCGTGATGCCGCTAAGCCAGGAGGCCGCAAAGGCCGGAGGGGGCAGCCGAGGCGGCAAGCCGTCTCGTTGCGTCGGGCTTCATCCGGATCCACCGAAGCCCGCCTGTGATCGGTTGGAGTGGACTGTTCCGAATCGGGCTGTGGATGACGGCTGTGTCGTCATGCGGACTTGCTGCTGCGAAGGGATCTCGTACGAGTTGCGTCAAGCGGGCTGCTCGCAGTTCATACGTCGAGAGCGGACAGGGCGGCTCTCGATGATTGAGGACAGTGAACGCTGGCACGCCGGAGTCGCCATGGTGGGGTGGCGAGCCCTGCTGACGGGGGCATCTGCGATGAGGCGAGCACTGGTGACCTGTCAACGGGCAGAGCGACGGCGCGCATCTGGTTCCGACCGGCCATGAGCTGTCACCGAGGCCTGCGTGCCGAGCATGGCGCGCAAGCTGTCCTCGCCTTGACGGACTGCGGTGGTGAGGGTGTCCAAGTGAGCTGCTGGGAGGCTTCCTGCGCCGAGCCCCGAAGCGGCGAGCACGTCGGCGACTTGCTGTTCCTGCTGTGAGGTCAGGCGGGAGCGCACCCCGTGGTGTCCGAGGACGTCTCGGGCAGCGTAGGCGTCCGAGCAGGCCACGCCAATGACAGCGGACCGCAGGTCGGAGTCGTGTGCTGTGGGCCGGTCGGCAGTCAGATCGAGCGCGGTCAAGCTGAGCCGAACCCGGAAGGCCGCGGTCGTCGGTTCTGGGTCGGCGATCAGCGCAAGTACTTCCCGCACCGCGGGGTCCAGTGTGTTCTGTGATGTTGTCGAGGTCGGCGGTCGGCAGTAGATGCGCAAGATGGCGGCGACTGCGTTCTCCCAGGGCTCCGCGGGGATACTGGCGTCGATCATGTCGGCTGCTTGCTGGGGGAGGTTCTGTTCTACCAGCGACATGATCGTGATCTGGCGACCGTCGAGGAGTCGCTGACCGACGCCGCGGTGCGCGGCCATGGATTCGGCAGCCTCGGTCCAACGGCCAAGGCCGGCGAGGGCTCTGGCGCCGTCGACCAGCAGGGTAACCCACAGCTCCGTGCAGATCTTGCGGTGGTCTGCGGCGGTCTGGATCAATGGTGACAGGTCCACGTCGTGATCACGGATGACGGTGGTGCCGCGCTGCTGGGCGGCGCGGTACAACCGCTGAAGCACCGCGAAGGCGCCACCGCCGTCACCTTCGCGGATCAGGAGCCTGGCGATGTTGACCAGCGGCATCAGCGACATCACGGCGATGTCTTGGGTGAGGTTGCCTGCTTCGGTGAAGATCTTGTACTGCCGCCAGCACAGTTTGGCGGCCAGGTCGGGCATCCCGCTGTCGGAGGCGATGAGCGCGGCGAAGTTGAGGACGCCGCAGGCGCGGGCCACCCGCTGGGGGTGGTCCCCACCGGGCGTTTCGACGGTCAGCGCGGTGAGCTCTGCAATGCGCCTGTCCAGTGGAAGTCCGGGAGGTTTAGGTCGGCAGACCAGCGGGATACGACGGGCGATCGCAGGGTTCATCACGCTGCTCCCGTTCTACGGCCAGTCGATGACGAGTCGGCTGTTGGGCTTGTCGATGATGAAGCGTGGGTCGGCGGCCTTCACCAGGTCGCGGTGGTCGGCCGTGGCCATCCGGAAGCCGGGGGCGGGGGCGTCGTTGCCGTAGTCGCGATCCCATTCCTGGATTGCGGCGACGACCTGCTCGGCGAGGGAGGTGGCGCGCGGGCCGTGTCCGATGACGCCGATCTCCCAGAACCGGCCCTCGGCGTCATCGCCCTCGCGGATGGTGAGGTAGGCCAGGCTGTCGCCGTCGAGCGCGGCCATGGAACCCCACGCGAAGTGCGGGGTGAACCCGGGTCGCTGGCCGGGCATGCGGGACAGGCCGTTGGTCAGGACGCATGCCAGCCACAGGTAGACCCACTCCCAGGGCGAGCCCTGCCGGAACTTCACGCCCGTGTAGAGCTTGTGGGAGGGCTCGTCCAAGACGGTCCGCATCGCTTCCCGGTCGACGAGCTGCTCGCTGTAGGTCTCCAACCGGACGTTGCCCTCCCCGGCCATGGAGATCAGGGTGCGGACGTCGTCGCAGATGCCCTTGCGCAGCGGGACGAACGTGGCCATCTCGCAGGAGACGGTCTTCCAGGTCTGGCCGTCGCGCTCGAAGGCGAAAGAGCGGGAGATGCTGCCGCGGATCCGCATTGGGATGACCAGGCGGCCGCCCGGGGCCAGTTGCTCCAGCACGGGGAGGGGGACGTCGCCGGCGCCCACGGTGAACTGGATCCGGTCGAACGGGGCCTGCTCGGGGAGCCCGGCCGCGCCATCGGCCAGCAGCACGGTCACGTTCGACGCGTCAGCGGCCTGCAGGTGCTTGGTGGCGGTGTTGACGAGGTCGGTGTCGACGTCCACGGTCCACACGTGCCCGCGGGGGGCTACGAGCCGCGCGAGGAGGGCGGCGTTGTAGCCGGTGGCTGCTCCGGCCTCCAGAATCTTGTGGCCGGGCTGTGCGCCCAGTTGCTCCAGTTGGATGGCGACGATGGACGGCGCGGAGATACAGGAGATCATCTCTCCGTCCTGGTCGCGCTTGATCGACACGGCGTCATCGACGTAGGCCGCCTCGACGTCGGCGTCAGGGATGAACCGGTGGCGCTCGACTTCCCGGAAGGCGTTGATGATCGCGGGGGTGCGCAGGTGGTCGGAGCCGGTGAACGTTTCCACCATGGCATTGCGCAGGTCGGCGGGGCCGGTGGTCGTAGTGATGATGCTCTCCATCCTCTGGAAGGTAGGGGTTGCCGGTGCGGACTGGCTGGTAGACACGGCGGTCGGCTGGTCGTCTCCGAAGGCGACGTGCCAGCCCAGCCAGGCTGTGGCGGCCTGCTCGGCCACGGGTATGGCGGCGCGGTTGAAAGCGAAGATCGCGTGGTGGGCGAGGATGGCGCGCAGCCCTCGCCGGAGCTGTCCGCTGGTTGCGAGCCGGGCCAGGCGGCGGCCGGCTTCCTCGAAGGCGGCGACGCGGTCGCGCCAGCCAGGTTCGGTGGTGTCCCGCTTGGTGGCGTCGGCGTTCATGAGGCGCCGCATGGCGGCGATAGCCGACGCCTGGTGGGCCGTTTCGGGCGGGTTGACCGGCGGGCGGAGGCCCGCGATCTTCGCCCACACGTCGCCGATCTCGAACGGGTCGAGACCGGCCGCGCGGTGCATGGCGGACAGCAGCAGGATGCACCGCTCGCGGGCGTGCGGGCTGCCGGTCTCGGCCAAGGCCGCACGGCTGTCGGCGCAGAACACCTCATGGGCGATATCCATGCCTTCGGGGCCGCCGAACGCATCGGTCTCCGGCTCATAAATGCCGCCTGTCCACCCGGTCACCACCTGGTCGGCGACGAGCTGGTCGAGCAGGTCAGCGGCAGGCCAACCGGTGCGCAGCCGGAGCGTTCCTTCCTTGCGCAAGAAGTGGAAACGCTGCCCGGACAGCGCGAACGTCAGCGCGGCCGCGGCTTCCGGGCTCACGCCGGCATCGCCGGGAAAGCGGACGGTGGCGTGCCACCATTCCAGCTCACCGGGAAGCGGCAGGTCCTCGTCCTCGGAGTTCATTGTTCTCGTGTTCGCTCCTGCTCGGTCGAAGGTCGTGATGGCGGGTCAGTGGATTAACAAGGCGCGGGTCCAGCCCGTCATGTTGGAGCCCTCCAGCGCCAGGACCGCCCCGGCCCTCCCTTCCAAGAAGCCCGGCTTCGGTAGCGCGGCGATCCCCGCAGCCAGCCGCTGGTGGGTCTGCCAGATGGGTTCGGCGAACCGGCCGGGGGTGGGGCTGTCGGCTGCGATGGCGGTCGTGACGGTCAGCAGCCCGGCCCAGCCGTGGCAGAGGGAGGCGTCGGTGACTCGGCTCAGGCGGGCCGGGTCGGTGAGGGCGGCGATGGCGAGATCCTCGGCCTTCTGCCTGCGGGCGTCGTCGCCGAGCGCGAGCGCGGCCAGTTGCAGAGTGCGGGCGATGCCGGCGTATCCGTAGCACCAGGAGGGACGGAGGGGCGGCGGCTGCGGCTCGTCGGTGAGCAGGTGGCCCAGGGTGATCCAGTAGAAGGAGCCGAACTCCTCCAGCCAGGTCACGAACGCCTCGATCGCGGCGGCCTGGCCTTCCACCAGGATGCCGTGTCGGGTGGCGAGGGAGAGCAGTGCCAACGGGCCGGCGATGCCGTGTGCCACGCCGTTGTTCGCGTGGCCACCGGCGATCTCCTCATGCGAAGGGCTGTCCGGGGACCACCATCCGGGCAGGACCCGGGAATCGGCTGCGGCTGGGTCTGCCAGCGTCACCAGGTGGGCCAGCACCTCCGACAGCAGCGGCGACGGCGAGCCTGCGCGGGCAAGCAGCAGCGCTCCCAGCCCGGTGAGCCCCCGGATGAGGTCGATCTCCGCCAGCGTCGGAAGTTGCGCCGACTCTCGCCGCTGGCGGGCTGCTGCGAGGCGGGTGGTCACGACCTGGTCGACGGCTGCCTGGACGGTCCGGTTGGCGTGCCCGGCGCGGCCGAGCACGAACTCCAGCGCCGGAGCGCCGTGGAACAGGCAGGCGTTGGAGCCGGTGCTGACGCCGCCGGCGACCGCCTCGGTCAGTAGGGGCCGCGCTGCGGCGAGGTTGCCGCGCTCGATGTGCAGCAGCGCCCTCCCGAGCGCGCCCTCGGCCAGTGCCTGCGTCCTGGGCGGGCTCATCGGCTCGCCCTCACCGCGACGACGATGCTGTGTGCCCGCCCGCCGATCCACCCGTCCGCGTCCGGCGGCGGCGCGTCGTAGAGCACCGCGACGGGGGAGCTGCCCAGGCGCGTACGGAGCAGGTCCATGTCCATGTTCTGGGTGAGGTCCAGCAGCAGATGCTGATCGTCCATGGCCAGGAGCACACGGTCGGGCACCCCGGCTCGGTCGCGCCAGGCGTGCAGCCGCATCGCCCACTCATCCAGGGAGGCCGTCCGGCCGGGCAGGGTGCGGGCTCGTAGCTGCCAGCGGGTGGCGAGGAGGATGCTGCGCCGGTAGTGCAGCGCCGGGGTGAACGGCAGCGTCCACGCGGCGCCCCAGTCGAACCAGGTCACCTGCGGAGTCGCGGCACGGCTGATCTCGGCCAAGAACCGGACCAGCGGCGGCGTGAAGTTGTTCCACACGAAATTGATCGCTGTCGTCGTGAGCAGTTCCAGACGCTCCCCTGTGGCGGCCACCGCGAGGTAGAGGTGGCTGCCGCGCAGGCCCACGACCAGGTCGGAAGGGAAGAGCACCGTGTTGTCGCCGCCGCGGAACTCACCGACACTGACCAGCCTCGGTAGCACCTGCGGTGTGCGCGTGAGCAGGTCGGCCTCGATGCGGGAGGGATGGAACGACAACTGGGCCAGTGCCGCCACGGGATCAACAGTGGGAAGAGTCGCGTGTCCGGATGCGGTCTGCGGGAGCAGGTGCAGGAAGCGTCCTGTCATTGTGCCGGCCGCGCGTGAGACGGTGTGAACGCGGACGCGGAAGTCGCCCTGGTCGAGCGCTGGCAGCGAGCGGGCTTGGACCTGTGCGCACACCTCGAAGTGCGGAGCCAGGACGGTGGGCGGCTCGCCCGCGGCGGCCTCCAGCTCCTCGATGAGCGTCTCGGACAGGACCGCAGTTCGGCGGCCTTCGGTGGCGGCGTTCCCGGCGAGCTCCAGCAGCAGCCGATCGCGCCGCGACATCGGCCGTGGCGGCTCGGACACCGAACCGAACCCGTCAGGCAGGCCCAACCCGTTGTCGGGATCAACGAGCTGCTCCAGACCGACCTCGGCGCCCTCGCCCCACCGGGCGGCGAACTGCTCGACGTAGCGCCGCCATGCCCCGGTCCCGGCCGGACTGGTTGCGAGTCTGGCCAGTACGGTCGCCGCGGTTTCCATCTCGACCGCGACCGCATTCGGCAGGCAGACCTCCGCGTCCAGCCGTACATCCACGGACGCTGCCCGCTCGCGGGCACCCAAGGTGCCGGCGGGCAGGGCATCTGCCGGGTCGACGATCGTGGCGGCGGCACGCAGCGCCGACCGCAGCAGGCGTAGGCGCAGCAACTCCGAGAGGAACGCCGTCTGGCGGCGTTCCTCCACTTCCGGGAACTCTGCGGCGAGTTTGGCCACCAGCGCCGCGTGCCGGATGGGGGACTTGGCTGTGTGGAGCACGAGTGCCAACGCGGGAGTCAGCGCGAGGGAGAACTCCGACGAGCCCTCGGACGGGATGAATACGCGGCCACCGCGCACGTGCGCCAGGTTGTTGACGCACACCTCGACGTCCGCCATCAAGGCGCCGTCCGCCTCCCGCGCGCTGATCACCTTGTCCAGCGCGCGGGGGTCGGCTCGGGTGATGACCTCGTGCTCCTCCCGGACGAGCACGGCGGACGTCTCACCGAAGTCGACGAGGCAGACACCTGCGAACAGGCCGAACGGTGTGGACCGGTGCTCATACCTGATGGCGTACCGGGCGAGTGCGAGCGCGGCGCGACGCGCCCGGCGGGCGTTCGTCGATCGACCATCCAGGACTGCCTCCACCTGGCGGGCCAGGTCCGGGCTGGCATTGGAGACCGTGCGCCGGAAGGTGTCATCGGTCCAGATCGGGTCGAGCCAGGAACGCCACTGCTTGGTGGGTGCGTTGGGTCCTGGCCATTGCGGGAGGGCGGGGGCGGAAAGGTTCACCGCCGCGCGGAGCATCCCGGCGCCGGTGCGCCGGTACAGAGTCCGCCGTGACCGCGTCATCACGCACGCTCCGTTCCTGGGGGATGAGGAGGGCGCGGACCCGGGTGGGCCCGCGCCGCGCGGACTAGGAGGTCGTGCAGGCGCTCGGGCAGGAACTCCCACAGGTGTCGCCGGTGCTGCACAACAGCACCGTCTCCGCCGCCGGGGTGTTCTCGATGAAGGTGATGTCGAGGTCGAACGGGTCAACCGTGACGGTCTGCTCGATGGGCGGAGTGCTCATTTCCTGCTCCTTGTCCTGCGTTGGGGTTTCCTGACGTTGGGTTGCACACCGGCGGCCTTGGCCATGCGGGTTAGCCGCGCCGTCCTCTCCGTCTGAGGAAGGTGACGGGCTCCGGCCTCTCCCCGCCGCAGGTGCCCCGCGTAGTGCGACGGGGTGTTGAACGCCCCCTGGCGGCCCGGGGAAGACGGACAAGGGCACATCGAGGTGTTCGCATTCCCGGCCCAGCCGCCCAACCACGGCGAATCGGCCAGATTCGCGCAGTGGGAAGAGGACGACCGAGAAGTGGATCTCGCGGCCCACGGCCGGGTTGGTCCCCGTACGCGGGCCGCGAGATGAGTCGGCGCAGGCCCGAGGGAACGGAGAGTTCGGATGGTCGGCCCGCGCCGGAGTGCACGACCGTGGATGGCCTCGGCTACGGCCGGTCGCGCTGGGATGGCCTCGGCTACGGCCGGTAGCAGTCCCTGATCGACCGGCGAGGACGTTGCGCCACAGCTCGCGGAGGATGCTGCCCGTTACCGGGGCGTCCATGTCGTACGCCGGGAACGCCCTTAACTTCTGACTCCAGGGCTCCCACATCACCTGCCGGCGGTCGCCCCACGACTCCTGCAACTGCGCGGCCAGGAGTTGGTCTTTCTCCTCGCTCAGCACCTCGGTGGGGTTGTGGATCGTCATGCTGCTGCCCTCGCGTTGGGAGGCTGGAAGCCGAGCGGGAAATCATGGTCGGCCACGAGGTCGCCAAGGATCCGGTACATCAGTCGAGGTCCTTGGAAGCTTCGGCGTCCGTGCAGCATGCGCCAGTTGTCGAGCAGATAGCCTTGCCCACGCCGCAGCGGCAATTCCCGCACGTGTTTACTGATCACAGCGCGGAGGAGAGGTACGGCCTCAGCCGCAGGCTCAGTGAAATGTTCCAGGCCGTCTAGGCGAAGTCGAATCCTTATCCGCCCATCCAAGGTTGGCTCGAAAACCGACCCCCAATACCCAGGGTTACCGAACCGGACTGTGGCGGGCTCTTGCAGTGCTTGCAGCAGCCTCGGTGAGTGGGCGGCGAGATCCGAGTAGATGGCGGCCCCGTCCACTACGTAGGACTCGCCCCCGTGATCGGCGGGCAGGGCACACACCAGCATCAGGAACCTGGGTGGTTGGGCCAGCGCGGACGACTCGGTGTGTGGCTCCAGCTCCGCGGCCCCGAATCCAGCGTAGCCAAGCTGGCCAGCGACGGAACCGCGTTCGCTGATGATCGTGACACCGTCGGCGTCGGCGTCTCGATGCTCCCGTGGGGACAGCAGCCGACCGGCAAGGCTGACGACGGACTCGCGATCGTGGACACCATCGAAGGTGACCAGGCCGTCGCGCGCCAGGATCGCGGTAGCTCGCGTCACGGCAAGACCACTCGCCATGTTCACGTAGTGGCTGGCAAGAAAGGCATGGGTATTCAACGTCACCTCCGAATTCTCGGCCCGAAACTCGGCTTCAGCGTGAGGTAGGCCGCCCGGCGAGGGCAAGTGACAGATTGTCAACCCGGGAAAGCCGCACCGATCGTGGTTGGCAACCGTGTTAAGTTCCAGGCACAGACATCAACGGAAAGAGGTCACATCTGATGAGTTACCGCCCGCACGCATTCCCAGTGTCGGTGAAAGGCGTAATTGTCCGTGATGGCAAGGTTCTGCTTCTACGTAACGAACGTGATGAATGGGAGCTGCCCGGCGGAAAGCTTGAGCTCGGTGAAGATCCGCCCGCCCGTCTCGTGCGTGAGATCAGCGAAGAGGCCGGGTGGGATGCTCAGATCGGGCCGATCTTGGACTCCTGGCAGTACCACATCCGCGAAGGGGTCGATGTGTTGATCGTGACCTACGGCGCCACAGTCGATACCGACAAGCCGCCTGTGCTGAGCAATGAGCACAAGCAGGTCGGCATGTTCAGCGAACATGAGGTGGAGGGGCTGACGATGCCGCAAGGCTACAAGCGGTCGATCGCTGACTGGTTCTCCAGGCTGCGCGAATCTGTGAGGTAGCCCATGCTGTGTGCCTCGTGCGCGACGGTCGTCGATGACGGATGGAACGCCTCCAGGTTGTGCCCAGCCTGCCACGCCATCAGCGGCGCCCCGTTGCCCAGCATGACCGTTGTCGGCTCGCCTCTTTGGCTGTGGACCTCTCGGGCGGTGAGTTCGGCCGTGGCGTCGGGCAACCTTGCGGTCATCCTGAAGGCGTACCGAAGCGAGGCGGGGCTCACGCAGGCTGCACTGGCGTCCGTGTTGGGATATGACACGACCTACATCTCGATGCTCGAGAACGGACGTCGAGTCATTACCGACGTGCCGACCCTTCGGCGGGTGGCCTACCACCTTGGGCTTCCTCCCCATGTTCTCGGTGTCACTGATCACTCCGATGCCGACTTCATCTCCATGATCAAGTTCGCAGAGTCCACCATTCGTCTGGCTTCTGTGGCGCGCGAGTCAGGACACAGCGCAGAGGCCATCAACGAACTCTGGCCCCTCGTATGGCGGTTGGAAGCACGCCTTGCGCAGGGGCACGCTGACCATGCCGCCGTTCGGCTTCTCGGGCAAGCTCGCGCCATGCTCGGGGTGGCCCTTGGCGACGTCCTTCCTGAAGAGAACCTTGCCTCGGCGGCGCGATGGACCGGCCGTGCACTCGCCCTCGCCACCCGCCTCGACGACATCGATCTCCTCGTCCGCGCCCTTCGAGTACACGGCAATGAGCTCCGCAAGATCGGAAAGAAGCCGGCGGCGACTGTTCGACTTCAACGGGCCGCCGACGTCGCTCCAGCATCTGAACGCGGCGCGGTTCTCATCCCTCTTGCTCGTACGCTCGCCGAACTCGGCGACGTGGAGCAATTCGACATCGCGATTATCGGTCTACAACGCTTTGTGGACTCCAATCACGGCACTCCGCTGGTCAATTCCTTCGTCATGCGTGAAGTTCATCTGCGCGGCTTGCTTGTCACGGGCCGACTGCATGAGGCAATTCGCCTGGCAGAAGCGGACGTACCTGATGCAACAGGTGTCGCACCGCAATGGCAGACGATCGAACGGGTTACCGTCGCGGAGGTCTTCCGTGCGAGCGGCGACCAGGCGGCAGCATCTGAAGCTCTACTTCAGTCGATCGCCACCGCAGAGAGCACGCGTCTTCCTCATCAGATTCAACGAGCCATGCGAGCGGCGAGAGGGTCCCTCCCCGAAATTGAGGCTGCTGGCGCAGCAGCGCTCCGCCGCCTGCACCTCACGCTTCCAGCGGCCTGACGCTCTCGGCGGCTGCGCATATCCTCGACCGCGCCACCCGGAGCAATGACTACCCAGAGCTTGCCGACCCGGTACGCGCCCACGCTGCCCGGCTGATTCAGCCCGCAGGAAGGCCCTAGCAATGCTGCTCACTCATCTGACCGCCCGCCATCTTCCGACGGGATGGCCCGCCACTCTGGCTCCCATTCGCCATCTGGCAGAGCAACGCCTGAGGTTGACTGCCCCCGTTTCCTTCCTCGTCGGAGAGAACGGCTCGGGCAAGTCCACCATCATGGAAGCGATTGCCGATGTGGCCGGTGTCAACTCCACAGGCGGCAAGGCCGGCACCAAATACTCCAGCGCCGGACCCATGACCCCGCTGGGCGAGGTTCTCGATGTCGAACTCACCACGGCGGGGCTGCGTCTGCTCCACGGCCCGCGTCTCAAGCGGCGCGCGTTCTTCTTCCGTGCCGAAACGCTGTTCAACCTCGGGCAGAACGTGTCGGGCAGGTACGGATTCTGGGAAGAGGACCTGACAGAGCAGTCCCATGGTGAGGGGTTTTTCACGGTTCTTGAGCGCATGGTGAACGGGCCGGGGCTCTACCTGATGGACGAACCTGAAGCCGCGCTGTCGTTCCTGTCATGCGTACGCCTGATCGGCTTGATGCATCGCGTTGCGGACGAGGGCGGGCAGATCATTTGCGCCACCCATTCACCGATTCTTGCCAGTTTGCCGGGCGCGCAGATTATCGAACTCGGCGACCACGGTATGCGCACGACCGATTGGGAGAACCTGCAGTTGGTTGATCACTGGAGGCGCTTCCTGGCAAAACCGGATTTCTACCTGCGGCACGCATTGGATGACGACTGAGCGTCTTGCGCGACGTGACCCCCCGCCAGGTCGTCAAGGTCCTGCACGGCGCGTCGGTCGGCTCGTTCATCCTGCTGGTCCAGGCTGAAATCCTGGTCGCCCTCGCGTTGCTCGCCAGCAAAGCGCACGACCCGGGCATGTGGGAGGTTCCGCGAGAAGTCCGCCACCTGGCTTACCTACTTCCATGAGGGGCCATGACAGTGACCCGTGCGGAGATCAGCGCCGTCCTGGCGCGCTATCTCGCCGCCCATCCCGACCGCACCACCGACGTCCTCTCACTGACCGAGGCTCTCGAAACCACACACGCTCTGGCCTCACGCAAGACCTTTTCGCTGCATGTCACCTGCAGCGCTGCCGCCATCGACGCTGCCGGACGCGTCCTGATGATCCATCATCGGGCGCTGGACCGCTGGCTGTTGCCGGGTGGTCATATCGAACCCGAGGACCATTCCCTCTACGGCGCCGCCCTGCGCGAACTGGAGGAGGAGACCGGTATTCCCTGGCAACACGCTGTCTCCCCGCCCACACACGACGTCATCCCCGTGGACATCGACGTTCACGAGATCCCCGCCAACCCTGCCAAAGACGAGCCCGCCCATCTGCACGCCGACTTCCGGTTCGCCTTCTGGGTGAAGGACAGCGAGATTTCGCTCCAACTCGACGAGGTAACCGCGTTCGCCTGGCGTCCACCTGCCGATCTGCCGACCCCAAGGCTCGCGGCCGGCGTCGCCGCAGTCTGAGACTCGGGAGGGGCTGGCAGTTCACGGGTGGAGCGGTAGGACCGGCCGCAGCTGAGGCTTGCCTCGGTCTGTAGTCACCGCCGTCCCGACCAACCCCATCTCCTAACTGCCGGCCAGTCAAGGATGGTGTCGTGTTCCCCGCACCGCCTTTCCCGGTTGCCCACGTGCACGACTATCCTTGGCAGGCTGACATGCCCTCAGCGTTCCGTCTCAGGACGCGCTGCCCGCCGCCTTGTGCGGCGTCAGCCGGATTACCACCCGGACCACCTCCGCGGGCAGCGCCAGGTAATCTTCCCCAGCCCCCTCGCCTTCGTACTTCTCCGCCAACTTGACCGCCACCCGCCGCCCCACGTCCTCGCTCACAGTGGCCGTCCCCCGGAGCTCGACGTACTGCAAGGGGTCGGTGAGATCGAAGACGCACAAGCTCGCACGCGCGTCCCTGCTCAGGTTCCGCTCCTTACGCCGCCCGGCCTGGGAGGAGATGACCACTTCATCTCCCTCCCTGCCCACCCAGACGGCTGAGGTCTGGGGGCTCCCGTCGGGATTGATGGTGGCCAGGATGCCGACGTTGGGCGCGTCAAGAATCCTGCGCGCCGCCTCACTCAGAGAAACGCTCATGATCGCCACCTTCAATTTCCACCGACCCTGCTCATCCCTTCATGATCTACTAAAAGATCGTTTGGGAGTCTAGCCCGTGTGGCGCCGGGAAGACCAGCGAAGCCGGCGCACTATAAGGGGGCGGTGCTGGAGCGGATGATCAGGGTTGTGGGGAGTTCGGTGCGTGCGTGGGGCTTGTCGGCGAGCAGGGCGGCGCGAGGAGTCATCGTCGTGTTCGGCACGCGCACCATGCGCCGCTACAACCGGAAGTAGCGACGCGTTTTTTGCGCCGAGTTATCGTGACCCTTTCGAAGGCTTTCCATGATGACCCGCCATCCGGTGCTACCTTTCAGTGGATCATGTCGCGAGAATGGTGGGAAACGCATTGAAGGCATTCGTACGGATCGTCGCCGGCGTGGCGGTCGGGTGCTGCGTGCTGGCCCCGACCAGCGCGTCCGCCGCGCCGCCACCCAGCGAGAGTTCTCTGCTCACCGACTTGTTCGGCGCGGACCTCGGGACGGCGCTCAAGGCCCTTCCCGGCGTTTTCTGCGGCAATCGCCTGTTCGCCTACAACTCGCCGGCGCCCAATTCGCCGGTCAAGTGCGTGAATGGCGCGGAGAACAGCGGAAACTCCACCAACAGCGGGAACTACCACAATGAGGGAAATCCCATCAACAGTGGTAACTTCTCGAACAGCAACGGCTCGACCGACAGCAACAACGTCAACGGCGGCAACACCGCCAACGGCTCCCAGACTGTTTCCCGGTGACCGGCGATGAGGACCTTCAGGCGGCGAACCGGAGTGGTCACGGCGCAGCTCGTGCTGACGTTGTCGCTGGCACCGGCCTTTCCCGCGCCTGCGCACGCGATCCCCACGGACAACGGCAACTCCTGGAACAGCGGCAACTACCGCAGCAAGGGCCGGCAGGTGAACAGCGGCAACTTCGAGAACGCCAACGGCTCCGTGAACAGCGGCAACACCAGCGGCGGTAACAACGCCAACGGACCCCAATGCGTCGTCGAACGCAAGGCTTTCCTCAAGGGAGCCTGCTGGCGGAGGTGGCCGTTCAGGTAGAGGCCCCGAGGGCACGTCCCCGTGAAAGGTGTTACAAGGCCGCGGTGCTGGAGCGGACGATCAGGGTTGTGGGGAGTTCGGTGCGTGCGGGGGGCTCGTCGGCGAGCAGCGCGGCCAGGGCGGCGGCCCCCAGTTCGGGCCAGGGCTGACGAACCGTGGTCAGCACGGGTGTGAGGTGGGCCGCCGCCCACGAGTCGTCGTAGCCGACCACGCTGACGTCGTCGGGCACGCGTCGGCCGCGTTCGGCGAGCGCCTGGTAGACGCCCACCGCCATGGCGTCGGAGCAGGCGAAGACGGCGGTCGGCGGGTTGGGGAGTGCGGCGAACAGCGCCCGGGTGGCTCGCAGGGCGCTGTCCTTCTGGAAGTAGCCGCACACCTCCCACCGGGGGTCGACCCGCAGTCCGGCGGCGGCCATGGCCTGGCGGTAGCCGGTCAGCCGTTCGGCCGCGCACGGCACCCCAGGACGCCCGGTGACGATGGCGATGCGTTCGTGGCCGAGTCCGATGAGGTGGTCGGTGGCGGCCCTGGCGCCGGCCAGGTTGGCGGAGACGACCACGGGGAGTTCGCGGGGCGGTTTGCGGCGCGGGTCCACGGTCACGAAGGGGATCCCGTGGTCGGCCAGCCAGGTCCGCTGCGTGGCGGTCGGCGAGGTGCGGACGAGCAGGACGCCTGCGCTCTCGCGGGCGCCGATCCGGTCCAGCCATGCGGGTGGCGGCTGGCCGTTCTTGGTGCGGTCGACCACGGCGGAGACGACCAGGTCCACGCCCAGTCGCCAGGCCGCGTCCTCGACGCCGCCGAGGATGGCCAGCGCGTAGGGCGAGTCGAGCCCTTGCAGCATGACGTCCACCATGCTGCCCCGGGTGGGTTTGACCCGCTGACGGGGATAGCCGCGCCGTTCCAGCACTTCGGCGACCAGGCGGCGGGTGTGCGCGGAGACGTCGGAGCGGCCGTTGAGCGTCTTGGAAACGGTTGCAACCGACACGCCGGCCTCACGGGCGATCACCGCCAGTTTGGGCAGCGGCTGGGGCGGCGGCTCTGCGGCGGTCATGTCCCCACTTAACTCCGCCTGGCCAGGAAAAGACCAGGCCATAGCCTCGAAAATTTCGAAATTTCGGTGTTTGCCCTGATAGTGACGCTTGTCTCGTTCGCATGCCATTGACGTTGCGTTCGTGCTACCGCAACGTTTCCTGCAACCGATTGCAGGCTGCAACACGTACCACGCAGAGGAGTCGCCCACGTGGCCGTCGCTTCGGCGCATCCACCCCGCCGCAGACCGCGCTTGACGCCCTACCTGCTGATCGCCCCGTCATTGATCGCCATGCTCGGGTTCCTCGTCTACCCGATGGCCAGCGTCCTGTACTACAGCCTCCAGCACTACAACGTGACCAAGCCCTGGGACAACGGCTTCGCCGGCCTCGACAACTTCCGCAGGCTGCTGTTCGAGGACCCGATCTTCTGGCAGAGCCTCGGCTTCACCGCCCGCTGGGTGGTCGTCGAGGTCGTGCTGCAGTTGGTGCTGGGGCTGGCGCTCGCGTTGATCGTCAACGAGAGCTTCGTCGGCCGCGCGCTGTCGCGGGCGCTGGTCTTCTCGCCGTGGGCGGTCTCGGGCGTGCTGACCACCGCGATCTGGGTCCTGCTCTACAACCCGTTCACGGGGGTGTCGCGCTACCTCGCCGACCTGGGCCTCATCGAGTACGGGGCGGCACCGCTGGCCAACCCGGACACCGTCTTCTGGGCCGCGGTGCTGGCCGAGCTCTGGCGCGGGGTGCCGTTCTTCGCGATCCTGCTCCTGGCCGACCTGCAGTCGGTGTCGAAGGACCTGTACGAGGCCGCCGCCGTGGACGGCGCGAGCCGCCTGCGCAGGTTCTTCCACATCACCCTGCCCCACCTGAGGGACGCCATCATCCTGTCCACGCTGCTGCGCTCGGTGTGGGAGTTCAACAACGTGGACCTGCTCTACACCCTCACCGGCGGCGGCCCGGCCCACCAGACCACCACGCTCCCGCTGTACGTGGCCTCGCTGGCCGCCCAGTCGCACGACTTCGGCTACGCCACGGCGCTGACCACGGTGGCGTTCGGGGTCCTGACCTTCTTCTCCATCGTCTACCTGCGGCTGAGCAAGTTCGGGAGCAAGCCATGAGGGGCGCGAGCAGGTGGCAGATCTACCTTCCGCTGGCCCTGTACCTGCTGTTCACGCTGGTGCCGTTCTACTGGATGCTGGTCTTCGCGCTGCGGCCCAGGGGGTCGACGTCGATCGTCCCGTGGCCGATCACGTTCGAGCACTTCGACACGGTCTGGAATGGGATGGGGTTCGCTGTCTTCTTCCAGAACAGCCTGCTCGTCGGCATCGCCTCGCTGATCGCGACCACGGTCGTGGCGCTGGCCGGCGGGTACGCGCTGGCCCGCTACAGCTTCCGCGGCAAGGGCGCGTTCATGGTCGGGATGCTCTGCACGCAGTTCATCCCCGGCGCCCTCATGATCATCCCGCTGTTCGAGATCTTCAGGACGTTGTCGCTCACGAACTCGCTCTGGAGCCTCGTCGTCGCCGAGACGGTCTTCCAGCTCCCGCTCTCCCTGATCCTCATCAGCGGCTTCATCAGGAACATCCCGCAGGAGCTTGAGCAGGCGGCCTGGGTGGACGGCTGCGGCCGGCTGCGCGGCTTCCTGGCGATCGTGCTGCCGCTGCTGCGCCCGGCACTCGTCGCGGTCGGCTCGTTCGCCTTCATCCACAGCTGGAACAACTTCCTTTTCGCCCTCATGTTCATCAACGACCAGGAGAAATTCACCGTGCCCGTGGGCCTTGCCTACAACCTCGGCGAGAACAGCGTCGACTTCGGCGCCCTCGCCGCCGGCGGCGTCGTCGCCGCGCTGCCCGTCGTGATCGTCTTCGCCTTCATCCAGCGCTACCTCGTCCAGGGGATGTCGGCCGGGGCGGTGAAGGGATGAGCACCTACCGCAACCCCGTGCTGAACGCCGACTGGTCCGACCCCGACGTGATCCGCGTCGGCGAGGACTTCTACCTGACCGTCTCCACCTTCACCAAGGTGCCGGGGCTGCCGATCCTGCACTCGCGCGACCTGGTCAACTGGACGATCATCGGCCACGCCGTGACCAGCGGCTACGACGACGTGCGGCCGGGCTGCGGGGTGTGGGCGCCGTCGCTGCGCCACCACGACGGCCGGTTCTGGATCTTCTACGGCGACCCCGACGTCGGCATCTGCCAGGTCAGCGCCGCCGACCCTCGGGGCCCGTGGACGGCGCCGCACGTCGTCAAGCCTGGCCTGGGGCTCATCGACCCGTGCCCGCTGTGGGACGACGACGGGCAGGCGTACCTGGTGCACGGCTGGGCCAAGAGCCGCGCGGGCATCAACAACCGGCTCACCCTGCACCGCATGGCGCCGGACGCGAGCGCGGTGCTGGACGAGGGCGCGCTGGTCATCGACGCCGACCTGCTGCCGGGCTACCGCACGCTGGAGGGGCCCAAGCTGTACAAGCGCGACGGCACGTACTGGATCTTCGCGCCCGCGGGCGGCGTCGAGCAGGGCTGGCAGTCGGTGTTCCGGGCGGAGTCGATCTTCGGCCCGTACGAGGACCGGATCGTGCTGGAGCAGGGCGGCACCGACGTCAACGGCCCGCACCAGGGCGGCTGGGTGGACACCCCGTCAGGCGAGCACTGGTTCATGCACTTCCAGGACCGCGGACCCTACGGCAGGGTCGTCCACCTGCAGCCGATGGTGTGGAAGGACGGCTGGCCGGTGATGGGAGACGACGGCGAGCCTGTGGCCGAAGGCCCGGTGCCCGTCCCCGGTGGCGCGCCGGGCGAGCCCGCGACCTCCGACGACTTCGCCGGTCCCGGGCTCGGGCTGCAGTGGAGCTGGCAGGCCAACCCCGACAAGTCCTGGTGGGAACTGCGGGACGGGACGCTCCGCCTGACCTGTGTTCCCGGGCCGGAGGACCTCAGGGAGCGCGCGGCCGTGCTCGGTCAGCGGCTGCCCGGCGAGCCCTGCACGCTCACCACGACGCTCACCCTCGACGGCGACGGCCGCGCGGGAGTGGCCGTGATCGGCTTCACCGCGGCGAGCGTCGGGCTGGAGAGCACACCGGACGGGACCGTGCTGGTGTGCGGCGAGGCGGACCCGGTGCCCGTCGACGGGCCCGTCACCGTCGGCGCGCGGATCGGCGCGGGCGCGCTGGTCACCTTCCTGGCCGACACCGGGAGGGGCCTGCGCGAGATCGGCGCGCCCTTCCAGGCCACGCAGGGCCGGTGGGTCGGGGCGGTGCTCGGCCTGTTCGCCGCGGGGAGCGGAACCGGCCAGGCGATCTTCGACGGGTTCACCGTGCAGAAAGGAAGCCAATGAGACGACGTGTGCCCGCGCTGCTCCTGGCCGCCGCCGTACTGGCGGGATGCGGCTCGGACGCGGGCTCTGACGGCAGGACCGAAATCACCTTCTGGGACACCAACGCGGGCCCGGCCCGCACCCCCGTCTGGCAGCACGCCATCGCCGAGTTCGAGAAGGCGAACCCGACCATCAAGGTCAACTACGTCGGCGTGCCGATCGCGCAGGCGCCGCAGAAGATCGACACGGCCATCGCCGGCGGCGGCACCCCGGACGTGGCCGACGTCTCCACCTCGACGCTGGGCAAGCTGGTCGCCCAGAAGGCGCTCGAACCCGTGGACGAGCGCATCGCCGCCAGCCCGGCGCTGAACGGCAAGTTCAACCAGGCGCTCATGACGACGATCAAGAACGTGGTGCCGGACGGCAGGGCGTACATCGTCCCGACCTCCACCAACGCCGGCGCGTTCTGGTACCGCAAGGACTGGTTCGCGCAGGCGAAACTGGAGCCGCCCAGGACGTGGAGCGCGTTCTTCGCGGCCGTGGACAAGCTGACCGCGCCCGGTGAGAACCGTTTCGGCTTCACCATCCGCGGCGGCTCCGGCTCGATCGCCCAGATGCTGGAGGTCGTCTACGGCCAGTCGGGGATCACGGAGTTCTTCGACGCCTCGGGCAGGGCCACGATCAACGACCCGCGTAACGTGACGGCGTTGGAGAAGTACGCCGGGCTGTACAAGAAGAACACCCCGGAAGCCGATCTGCAGAACGACTACGTCAAGATGGTCGCCCAGTTCGACACGGCGGGCAGCATCGCCGTCATGCAGCACAACCTGGGCTCCTACCAGGACCACATCAAGGCGCTCGGCCCGGACAAGGTCGCCTCGTTCTCGGTGCCCAAGCCCGACGACGGGGCGCAGACCGTGCTGTCCAACCCGGTCGGCGGCGTCGGCGTCTTCTCGGCCAGTGAGCAGAAGGAGGCCGCGTTCAAGCTCGCCGAGTTCTTCGCCGCCAAGGACATGAACGGCTACATCGCCGAACAGACCGGGGTCATCCCTGCCAACGTCGATGTGCCGCCGTCCAAGGCGGCGCACATCACCGAGGCGCAGCGGGTGCTGAACGATCCGGCGACCAAGGTCGTGCAGATGCCCTACCACCTGCCGGAGTTCAACGAGATCACCAAGACGTGGTCGGAGCCGCTGTTCCAGAAGGTGCTGCTCGGTGAGCTGAGCGCCAAGGACTTCCTGGACCAGTTCGCGGCCAGGCTCACCGAGGCGCAGGCGGCGTACAAGAAGAGGCACGGCTGAGGGGGGGTCTGCCCCTTAGTAGCCGCTTCGCTACTAAGAGTTAGTATAGGTCAGGTTCGTGCATATACGCACATTGGCGGCCGCATGGCCGCCGATCACGCCAGGGGGCTGGAAAATGACCGACGAGACCCAGATTGACAAGACAGACCTCACCACGGTGGGCGGCGAGGACACCCTGCTGCACGCGCAGGACGATCCGGTGGCCGCCGCCGCGGTCGACTACGCCGTCGAGATCGAGCTGCTGGACGACTCCGCGCTGGTCGACTCCGGATGGACGGCGGCCAAGCGGGAGAGCGAGCGCCAGATCGCCGGGCTGCCCGCCGAGGAGCAGGAGCGCGTCCGCGCCCACCAGCGCGACCTGCGCGCCCAGGGCGCCGAGATCTGGCCGGTCCGCCGGTGGTGGGGTTTCGAGATCCACCTCAACGAGGCCGCCGCGCAGCGGACCGGAGAGCTCGCGCAGATCGTCGCCGAGACGGCGGGCGCCGTGCTGGGCACGTGGCTCACCCCGGTCATCGAGCGGTCGGTACGCGCCAAGTCCGGCTGGATCGCCTCCATCGCCCGCCCGTACGGCGTCCGCCTGGTCTCCCCCTGGACCGCGCCCGCCATGCTCGTCCCGACCCGCGAGGCCGGCAGGCCGGTCGGCGACGCCCGCCTCTACTGGGCGGTCTACGAGCCGGGCGAGGGCTGGAGCCAGGACCAGAGTTTCGTCGACCACTTCAGCGCCTCCAGCCCGGCCGTCACCGAGTTCCAGGGCAAGCTCTTCGTCGCCCACCGGGGCAACGTCGACGACGCCAGTCTGTGGTGGACGCTCTACGACGCCCAGGAGGGGTGGAGCGAGGACCAGCGCTTCCCCAAGCACTTCAGCCGCTCGGGCCCGGCGCTGGCGGTGTACGACGGCCAGCTCTTCTGCGTCCACCGCGGCAGCGGCGACGACGCCCTGTGGTGGACCCGGTGGGACGGCTCGTCCTGGAGCGCCGACTTCAGGCTGCCCCAGCACTTCAGCGCCGCCGCCCCGGCCCTGGCCGCCTACGACGGGCAGCTCTTCTGCGTGCACCGCGGCAGCGCCGGCGACGAGTCGCTGTGGTGGTCACGCTGGAACGGGCTGAGCTGGAGCTCTGACCAGCGCTTCCCGAGCCACTTCAGCCGTTCGGCGCCGGCGCTGGCCGCCTACCGGGGCCACCTCTACTGCGTGCACCGAGGCAGCGGCGACGACACCGCCCTGTGGTGGACGCGCTGGGACGGCTCGTCCTGGAGCCCCGACCAGAAGCTGCCCGGCCACTACAGCGCCGAGGGCCCCGCGCTGGCCGTCTTCAAGGACCAGCTCTTCTGCCTCCACCGAGGCGCCGTCGACCAGAGCCTATGGTGGACCAGCTTCGACGGCGTGAACTGGAGCCAGGACATGCGGCTGCCCGGCCACTTCAGCGCCGAGAGCCCCGCGATCATCGCCTACCGCGACAGGAACGCCACCCGCGACCAGCTTCTGTGCGTGCACCGGGGAGTGCGCTAACGGAACGAGGGGTGCCGGCCGGAGGGCCGGCACCCCTCGTGGTTTGGGGGCAGTCGCGCGGGTAGGGGAGCGGAGGCCACAGGACGACGTGGACGCAAGGAGCAGGAATGTCCCTCATCGACCGTGAATGCGTGCGTCAACTGCTGGCCTCACGACACCCCGACGCCACCCTGGTCTTCGTCCGCGGCGACTGCATCGTGATCCCGGCGGCCGAGGTGGACGACGCCCACAGGCGACTGGTCATCGCCCGCCGCGACGAGGTGGCGGCCCGCCTTCCCAAGGGCGATCTGACCGACCAGATCCTGGACGACCTGGCCAATCGGCTGGACAACGTCGCCAGGGACCTGGGCGGCTGACCTTACTTCTTCTCCAGCATGGTGACGGTCACGGTGTTCGTCTTGCCGTCGCGCATGTAGGTCACCTGCACCTGCTGGCCGACCTTGTACCCGCGTACCTGTCCGACGACGGTGTCGCCGCCCCCGACCGGCGTGTTGCCGAGCTTGGTGATCAGGTCGCCCTGCTTCAGCCCGGCCTTCTCGGCGGGGCTGCCCGCGGTCACCTGGCGGATCAGCGCGCCCGGCACGTCCCCGGCGGCGTCGGTGACGCTCACCCCGAGGAAGGCGTGGCTCACCTTCCCCTTGCTGATGAGCTGGTCGGAGACCTGCTTGGCGGTGTTCACCGGGATGGCGAAGCCGAGGTTGACGCCGTCGGCCGCGATCGCGCTGTTGATGCCGACCAGTTCGCCGGCGGCGTTGACCAGGGCGCCGCCTGAGTTGCCCGGGTTGATCGCCGCGTCGGTCTGGATCATGCCGCCGAGCGTGGTCGTCTCGGGCGCCTGCTCCTGTCTGCCGCCCCAGCCCGGCGGGAGCTGCTGCTGGTTCGGGCCGCCGCCGGCGGTCACGGTGCGGTCGAGCGCGCTGATGATGCCCGACGTCACCGTCCCGTCCAGGCCGAGCGGGCTGCCGATGGCCAGCACGTCGTCACCGACCTTGAGCCCGTCACTGTCGCCCAGCGTCACCTTGGCCAGCCCCGACACCCCTTCCGTCTTGATGACGGCCAGGTCGGTGGCCGGGTCGGTGCCCACCACGGTCGCCTTGGCCGTCTTGCCGTCGTTGAACTTCACCGTCAACTGGCCGTTCTGCCCGGCCACCACGTGGTTGTTGGTGAGGATCAGACCGTCCTCCGACAGCACCACGCCCGAGCCCTCGCCGCTCTGCCCCTGGATCATCACGACCGACGGCTGCACCTTCTCCGCCACCTGCGCGACCGTGAGCTGGTCGGACGCCGTCCTGAACACCGGGCTGGGCGTGCTCGCGGTGGCGGTGACCGCCGGCGCCGGGCTGCCCGCACCCGCCAGGTACGCGCCCATGGCCCCGCCGCCCAGCGCCGCCACCGACAGGGCGGCCACGGCGGCCAGCGCGAGCCCGGTGATCGCCTTCTTGGTCAGCAGGAAGCCCGTCCGCGGCGGCGGGGGCGGCGGAGGGGGCGTGATCGTCGGGAGCGGCCGGGTGAAGCCTCCGGCGCTGGGCGGGGTGTCGCCGAACTGGCTCCAGCCGCCGGCGTTCTGCTCGCGAGGCTCGTTGGCGTCCATGTCATCTCCTGGTGTTCGCGGTGACACCAGAGTGGTCAACCGGAGGTAAATCCCGGCTAAGCCCGAGGTCCTCGCACCCCGCACCCGCTGACACCGGCCTTATCACCCCTGGAAGAGCCCGATCATGGTGAGAAAAATTCGCTGAAGGCGAACAAGGATCTACGGCCGGGGATCCCCATCCTCCAGGTAGCGCAGGACGGCGGCGACGCGGCGGTCCCACTCGTCGGCGCCGGGTTCGGGCTGATCGCGCTGGGCTGCGCGGCCGCCCTGGTCAGCCGGCACTACCGCGCGCGTAATTCGGATGGGCAGATGACCTCAATCTCTCACAAATGAGCTACGCTACGTCAACTACATACTTGACGGAGTTGGCGGTGATGGGGCCGAAGGAGAGCGAGTTCGTCGACCGGATGGGGCTGTACTATGAGCGGCTCGGCGGCACACGGACGATGGGGCGCATGTACGCCTGGCTGATGATCTGCGATCCGCCCCACCAGTCGCTCACCGAGCTGGCCGGCGAGCTCGGGGTGAGCAAGACCGCGATCAGCACGGTAGCCAGGCAACTGGAGTCCGGCGGGATGATCGAGCGCGTCCCCGCGCCGGGCCGCCAGCACCACTACCGCATCGTCTCCGGCGGATGGGCGCAGGTTCTGCAGGTTCGGCTCGTGGAGGTGCGCAACCTCGTCGAGACGCTCGACCTCGGGCTGGCGGTCCTCGACGACAGCCTGCCCGAACAGCGGGCGCGGCTGGAGGAGACGAGAGACTTCTTCGCCTTCTCCAACCTCGACGGCATGGAACTGCTCAAACGCTGGGAGGAGCACCGCAAGAACCAGGACTGACCCGCCCGAACTCTACTGTCCAGGCACGGTCAGGCCGCTCTCGTAGGCGGCGATCACCGCCTGGACCCGGTCGCGGAGCCCGAGCTTGCTCAGCACGTTGCTGACGTGGGTCTTGACGGTGTGCTCGCTGACCACCATGGCCCGCGCGATCTCGGCGTTGGACAGGCCGCGCGCGATCAGCCGCAGCGTCTGAGACGAGCGCGGGGGCGGCGATGAAGGCGACGCGGGAGTCCATGGGGGACATCGTCGGGCTCGGGAGAGGCGCGGGACATCGCCGGTACGGGTGATCTCCGGACTCGCTCGCGAGAACGAGAAGAAATCGGTCGCAACGGCGATCCGCCGGACGGAAGGCGATCGCCACGATGGTGCATCGTCCGATCGACCGGCTCCCATCTGGAGACCTCTCATGAAACCGACCCTGGCCTGTCTCGCCCTCGCCGTCACCATGGTGATCACGCCTTCGACCGCCGCGCCCGCCAAGGCCCGCACACTCACCCCGGCGCCCACCCCCGCCTCCTGCCCGCCCCCGCAGGGCGTCAAGCCGGATCCCGACGCGCCGATCCCGCCGATCAACGAGGCGGCGCTGGAGAAGTCCATCGCGAAGCTGCCGGCGGCCGACGCCACCGCCGCGCTCGTCCGCGTGGGCGGGAGCAAGGGCTCGTGGCGGGGCGTGACCGGCGTGGCCGACCTCACCACCCAGCGCAAGGCCTCCGAGGACGTACGCTTCCGCGCGGGCAGCGTGACCAAGATCTTCACCACCGCGGTCGTGCTGCAACTCGTCGCCGAGGGCGAGCTCTCGCTCGACGACACCGTCCAGGACCACCTGCCGAACCTGCTGCCCGACACCTACCCGAAGGTCCGCGTCGGCCAGCTGCTGAACCACACCAGCGGCCTCCCGTCGCCCGGCCTGCCGAACTCGTTCGAGTATGCCTACAGGACCCGGTTCAAGGTCTGGACGCCACGCGAGTACGTCGCGCTGGCCGTGGAGGAGAACCCGATCGAGTTCACGCCCGGCACCGAACAGCAGTACCTGAACATCAACACGTTCGTGGCCGGCCTGTTGATCGAGAAGGTCACGGGGCGTTCGTACGAGCAGGAGGTCACCACCAGGATCCTGCGCCCGGCCGGCATGAGTGACAGCTACCTGCCCGGCCGGTCGACGCGCGCCCGGGGGCCGCACCACAAGGGCTACCAGTCGGTGCCCGCCGGGTTCGACAACGCCATCCCCTATGGCGAGGGCCACGTGGTGGACATGACCGACTCCAGCGTCACCTCCACCTGGGCCTCGGGCGACCTCATCTCGACGGCCGCCGACCTGGAGAAGTTCGTCAAGGCGCTGTTCTCCGGCAAGGTCGTGCCGTCCGCGCAGCTCGAAGCGATGTTCACCGTCCCCGACGTGATGATGCACGACGAGTGCGGCAACCAGCCGGCTGTCTACACTTCTGGCCTGAGCCGGATGGTGCTGCCCGGCGGGATCGTCGCCTTCGGCAAGACCGGCGCCCGCTACGGGTACGCGGCCGGCGTGGGGGTCACCCGCGACCTGAGCAGGACGCTGGTGTACTCCGTCAACTCCACCGACGCCAAGGCCTCCGGTCAGAACCAGCGCACCCTGGGCATCGCGCTGGCCGCCTTCTCCTGACGTTTCCCCAGGGTGAACGGGGTGAGGCTCGGTCCCGCCATATCAGTATTCGCATGAATTGAGGAAGAAGGACATCCCCGTACGTACCTCTCAACGGCAGATTCCGGTATCGGGAGGTAGTAAATGCACCGCAGAGTCGCCCTGATCCCCGCCGTCGCGCTCGCCGTGGCGGGCGCCCTGGTCTCCCCTTCGGGCCCCGCCCAGGCCAGCGCGTGGAACGGTCTCGACCCCAGGCCCGTCGGGTGGTCGGCCACCGACTCCTGGTCGCAACGGAGAACGGTCTCGAACTACTGGACGTCGCAGCGCATGCTGGCGGCGCAACCGCTGTCGGTGCCTCGGCCGAGACGCACCGCCCAGTCGGCGCCGAGCCGGGGCAACCCGTGGGCCGTCCGCGGCGCCTCGTTCACCAGACAGAGCCAGGGCACCGCGTGGTCGGCCCGGCCCACCAAACCCAGCACGTCCCTGCAGGCGGTGGTGCCCAACAGCCCCGGCCTGCGCTGGACGGACGGCGGCGCCGTCGTGCGCACCGCCGGGCGCGTGTTCTTCACCACCGCGGAGGGCGGCAACGCCTCCTGTTCGGGCACGGCCGTGACCAGCGCCAACGAGAGCGTCGTGATCACCGCGGGGCACTGCGTGAAGCTGAACGGCGCCTCCCACCGCAACTGGGTGTTCGTGCCCGGCTTCGACAACGGCCAGCGGCCGTTCGGCACCTGGGTGGCCACCCGGCTGCTGACCACGCAGCAGTGGAACGCCAACGAGGACATCAACTTCGACATCGCCGCCGCCGTGGTCGCGCCGCTGCAGGGCAGGACGCTGACCGACGTCGTCGGCGGGCAGGGAGTGGCCTTCAACCAGCCCAGACGGGCGCAGATGTTCTCCTTCGGCTATCCGGCGGCCGAGCCGTTCGACGGTTCGCGGCTGATCTACTGCAGCGGGCAGACCTTCGACGACACCCTGATGAGCAGGGACCTGGGGCTGCGCTGCAACATGACCGGCGGGTCCAGCGGCGGCCCGTGGTTCCAGGGTTTCGACGAGTCCACCGGCATGGGCTGGGTGAACTCGGTCAACAGCTTCAAGTACGACCAGGACCAGCGGTTCATGTTCGGCCCGTTCTTCGGCAACGACGCGATGGCCGTCTTCAGGGCCGCCCAGAACGCCGACGCGGCCTGACCCTCTCCACGAGACGCCCCATCGCCCATGCCTCGGCCGGCTACCACCTGCGCCAGCCCGCCGAGGCACGGAGCGTACGGGCTCAGCCCTTCTCGGAGCCCTCGTTGGCGCCGCGGACGAAATAGCGCTGGAACACCACGAACATGACCGCCACCGGGATCGTGGCCAGCACCGCGGCCCCCAGCTTGAGCGGATACTGCGTGCCCTTGCCGAGCGACCCGCTCACCAGGTCAGCCAGCCCGCGCGGCAGCGTGAACAGCGCCGGGTCCTGCACCGCCACGAGGCTGTGCGGGAACTCGTTCCAGGAGCTCTGGAAGGAGATGATGGTGAGCGTCAGCAGCGCGGGCCGGGCCATCGGCAGCACCACGGACCAGTACGTACGGAAGACGCCCGCGCCGTCGATCCGCGCGGCCTCCTCGACGCTGACCGGCACCGACTCGAAGAACTGCTTCATGATGAAGACCCCGGCGGCGTCGGCGATCACCGGCAGGATCAGCGCGGTGTAGCTGTCGTAGATCCCGAGCTGGTTCAGCACCAGGAACTTCGGGATGAACAGCACCACGCCCGGCACCGCGATGATCGCCACGATCGCCGAGAAGAGCGCCCGCCGCCCGGCGAAGCGCAGCCGGGCCAGCGCGTAGCCCGCCATCGAGTCGAGCAGCACCCGGCCGACCGTGATGATCACGGTCACCAGCAGTGAGTTGCCCAGCCACAGCGGCAGGTCGGTGCCGAGGAACACCTGCTCGTAGCCGCCGAGGGAGACCGGGTCGGGGATGGGCGACAGGGGGTTGGCCGCCGCGTTCGGCTCGGTCTTGAACGAGGTCGCGATCTGGATCACGAACGGATACAGGAAGACCAGCGCGAAGAAGACCAGCACGAAGTAGCCGGCGAACGTGGAGGCCAAGGATCGGGGGTCGTTCCTAGCCATGGCGGAGCCTCCTCCCGTTCCTTTCCCGCATCACCCACCGCTGGATCAGGGTCAGCACCATGATGATGGCGAACAACACGAACGAGATCGCGGTGCCGGAGCCGTACTCGAAGCTGCGGAACGCGGTCTGGTACGACAGGAACGCCGGCGTGAGCGTGGTCTTGGCCGGGTTGCCCTGGCTCATCACGTACACCTGGTCGAACACATGCCAGGTCGAGATGATCCCCAGCGTGAGCACCAGGAAGAGTGCGGGCTTGAGCAGTGGCAGCGTCACGTGGCGGAAGACCTGCCGGCGGCCCGCCCCGTCCAGCATGGCGGCCTCCTCCAGCGTGACGGGGATGTCCTGCAGCGCGGCCAGGAACATGATCATGAACGTGCCCGACGTCGTCCAGACGATCAGGGCGATGATCGTCATCATCGCCACGCTCGGGCCCGACAGCCACTCCCACCACGACAACCCGAACGGCCCGCCGCCGGTCAGCAGGTCGGGCGGCGCCTCGGGATCGACCAGGCCGACCGAGCCGAGCAGCAGGTGCAGGACGCCCCGCGAGTCGGCGAACCACTGCGGCCCGTCGATCCCGAACAGGTTCAGCAGCCCGTTCACCGTGCCGGAGTTGGCGAAGACGAACAGGAACACCACGCTGACCGCGACCGAGCTGGTCACCGAGGGGAAGAAGAACGCGGCGCGGAAGAACGTCCTGCCCCGCAGCAGCCTGGCGTTGACGATCAACGCCAGGCCGAGCGCCAGCACGGTCTGGGCGGGCACCACGATGGCCACGAAGTAGATGTTGTTGCGGACGCTGGTCATGAAGTCCTGCCTGGCCAGCCCCTCCTCGGTGAACAGGCGGGTGTAGTTGTCCACGCCCACGAACGGCACGTCGCCTTTGAACGGGCTGCCCTGCCCGTTCCAGTCGGTCAGGCTCACCCAGAACGCCATGAGGATCGGCGCCAGCACGAACAGCCCGAGGACGATCACGACGGGCGCCACGAACAGCCAGCCGGCGACGTTCTGGCGTGATTCGCGCCCGCTCATGAACCCTCCTTCGTCGGGCTCATGACTTCGACTAGCTCGGTCATGATGTGCCGAGCGCGGCCTGGATGTTCTTCTGCGTGCGCTGCAGCAAAGTCTTGGGCGCGGTCGAGCTCAGCTTCTGCAGACTCGTGTCGAGGTCGACCAGGACGCTGTCCATCTTGGGGGCGTTCACCGGGCCCTGGGCGTAGTCGGCGCCGTTGACGAAGGGCACGTCGTCGGGGAACGCGCCGGTGTAGGCGCTCTTGGCCGACTGGCGCGAGGGCATGACGCCGAACGCCTTGGCGAACGTCATCTGCTGGTCCGCCTTCGTCATCGCCTCGACGAAGGAGATCGCCTGCTCCTTGTTGCGGCTCTTGGCCGAGATGCCCCAGCAGTTCGTGAACGACAACGTCCCCTTGCCCTTGGGCCCCGCGGGCAGCTCGTGGACGGTGTACTTGACGTCGGGGAAGTCGGCCTGGAGCGCGCCCTTGATCCAGTTGCCCTCGATGGTCATCGCGGCCTTGCCCTTGCCGAACGCCTCGCCGCCCCATTCCGCGTCGAGCTGGTTGGGGAACTTGGCCAGCCCGGCCGTCACCAGCGAGCGCACATAGTCGAGGGCCGCCAGGTTCTCCGGGCTGTCGGCGGTGGCCTGCTTGCCGTCGGGGCTGGTCAGCCAGCCTCCGGCCTGGACCATGAACACGCCCATGCGGTCGCGGGTCGGGCCGATCGCCAGCGGCGTGACGTCCTTGCCCTTGAGCTTCTCGCTCACGGCCTTGAGCTCGTCCCACGTGGTCGGCACGTCGGCCTCGCTCAGCCCGGCCTTGGTCCACAGCTCCTGGTTGACGATCAGGGCCAGCGTGGAGAAGTCCTTGGGGGCGCAGTAGAACTTGCCGTCGTAGGTGAACGCGGTGCGCAGGCTCGGGTAGAAGTCGTCGGGCTGGCTGATCTTGTCGCCATACGGTTCCAGCGCGCCGACGCTGGCGTAGTCGGCCAGGCGGGAGGCGTCCACGTAGAAGACGTCCGGCGGGTTGTCGCCGGCGAAGGCCTGGCCGAGCTGCTGGGCCAGGTCCTGCGCGGGCGTCACCGTCGCGCCCGCGCCCGACTGCGCGGACCACGTCTGGGCGGCCTGCTTGACCGCGGCGGTCTCCGCTTCGCCGGAGGAGCCGATGAGGATCTGCAGGGTGACCTGGCCGCCGCTCTGCTGAGGCGGTGCGGCGTTGTCGTCGAACCCGCTGCCGCAGGCCGACAGCAGGAGAGAGGTGGAGACGAGGGAGCTGAGTGCCGCGACGCGGCGGGTTCGTGACGTCATGGGAGTGGTCCTGTTCTCGCGTTGGGGGGTGGTTATGCCGACTGGCGGATGGTGAGTGAGGGGGGCAGTAGCACGTGCGCCTGCTCGGAAGGGCTGCCCTCGGCGTCAGGGCTTCGCATGGCGTCGGGGTTCTCCAAGGCGCGGGCGAGCAGGTCGACGCAGGCCGCGGCGGCTTCGGCGAGCGGCTGGTGCACGCTGGTCAGGCCGGCGGCCGTGGCGGCAGGGGTGTCATCGAAGCCGATCACGGCGACGGGCCGCTCGCCCTCATGAGAGCGGGCCGCCTGCAGAGCGCCCAGGGCGAGGGAGTCGCTCGCGCACACCAGGGCGGTCGGGGCGGCGGTGCGCAGCAGGTCACGGGCGGCGCTCTCCCCGGACTCGATGCCGTCCTCGACCGAACGCAGCAGCGCGTCGAGATCGCCCGCGCCGCCGGTCTCCGAGCCGAGGGCCGTGAACGTGCGGGCCCAGCCCGCGCGCCGGTCGTCGCCCACACCGGAGCCGGACGGCCAGCCGATGAAGCCGATCCGCCGGTGCCCGGCGGCGAGCAGGTGGCGGGTGGCCGCCTCCGTGCCCGAGGCTCCGTCCACGTCCACCCACGGATGGCGGGCGTCGGGCAGGTGGCTCCAGGGGCGGCCGAAGGCGACGAAGGGCAGCCCGCGCTCCAGCAGCCAGGACGTGCGGATGTCGTCGTGGTGCGTGGCGGTCAGGACGAAGGCGTCCGGCTTGTACGAGCCGAGCAGATCCTCGTATGTCGCGATCTCCGCACGGTCGTCGGCGGCGGTGTAGAGCAGGACCCGGTACCCCTCGTGGGCCGCCGTCTCGGTCAGGCCGTGCAGGAACCGGTCGAGCACCGACCCGCTGATGCCGTCGCCGCCGGGGTCGATGCGGATGGCGATCAGACGGGAGCGGCCGGTGCGCATCTGGCGGGCGGCCTGGTTGGCGCGGTAGCCGAGCCGCTCGATCACTTCCAGGACGTGCCGGCGAGTCTCCTCGCGGACGACTTCTGGGCTGTTGAGCGTGTTGGACACCGTCTGCCGTGACACGCCCGCGGCTCTTGCTACGTCGGTGATCGTCACCTTGTCCGCCATGCATGCCTTTCGTGGGGGTTGAACGTTCAAAGTCTGGTAGGGCATGATTTGATCGTTCAAAGTAAATGAAGTGTTTCAAAACCTGCACCTCCGGCCTCGTCCTGTCAAGACCCGGCGGTGTGACAAGAGGAGGTCGTTGTGCTTCAGCCGCTGTTGCACGATCTGGTCAGCACCGTGATGGCGCCGGCCGCTGCGCTGAGCGACGCCGACGGCCAGATCCGCCCGGCCGGCGTGCAGGGGTTGTTCTGCGCGGACCGTCGGGTGTTGTCACAGGCCCGGCTACTGGTCGACGGGCGCGAACCGGAGGCCGTGGGACACGCGCCCGTCGAGGCGGGCCGAGACAGGTTCGTGTCGCTGGCCCGCTGGCTCGGCGACCGCTCGGCCGATCCCACCGTCCGGCTTGATCGCCTTCGCGAGCTGAGCCCGTACGGGATGCGCGAGCACCTGGAGATCATCTCCACCGCCTCCGCCACGGTGACGGCCACGGTCACGCTGGAGCTGGCCTGCGACTTCGCGGAGATCGAAGCCGTCAAGGGTGGCAACTCCGCCACCCCCATCACGCCCACCGCCCCCGCTCCCGGGGAGCTGGTCTGGAGCTCGGGTCCCACCCACGTGACCGTCACCTCGGCACCGGCCGCCGCGGAAGTGGAGGCCGGGGGCGGGCGGTTGAGGTGGCAGGTGAGCCTGCCCCCGCGCGGCCGGGTGAGGTTGTCATGGGACGTGGCGGTCTCCGACTCCGCCACCGTCGTCGTCCCGCCCTCGGCCCCGCTCGAATGGAGCACCCCGCGCGTCACCGCGGACGACCGCCGCATCAACAGGCTGATGGAGCGTTCCCTGGAGGATCTTCGTTCGCTGCGCCTGGCCGAGCCGGCCGAGCCGGGCGACACGTTCCTCGGCGCGGGCGCCCCCTGGTTCCTGACCCTGTTCGGCCGCGACAGCATCTGGGCGGCACGCATGCTGCTCCCCCTGGGCACCCGGCTGGCCGCGGGCACCCTGCGCGTCCTGGCCCGCCGCCAGGGCAGCCGCCTCGACCCGCACACCGGCGAGGCCCCGGGCAAGATCATGCACGAGCTGCGGCGCAGCGCGTTCGACCTGGCGGGTCAGGATCGCCGGCTGCCCGCCGCCTACTACGGCACCATCGACGCCACCCTCCTGTGGATCAGCCTGCTGCACGACGCCTGGCGCTGGGGCCTGCCCGCCTCAGAGGTGGCGCCGCTGCTTCCCAACCTGGAGGCCGCGCTGGGCTGGCTCGCCGACCACGCCGACCCGGACGGGGACGGGTTCATCGAGTACATCGACACCGACGGCCGCGGCCTGGCGAACCAGGGCTGGAAGGACTCGGGCGACTCGGTCCGCTTCCACGACGGCCGCCTGGCCGAGCCGCCGATCGCGCTGGTGGAGGTGCAGGGCTATGCCCACCAGGCCGCCCTGCACGGGGCCGCGCTGCTGGACGCCTTCGACCGGCCGGGCGCCGCCCGCTGGCGCGAGTACGCAGGTGCGCTGGCCGAACGTTTCCGCGCCGCGTTCTGGGTCGAGGGGCCTCAAGGAGGGTTTCCCGCGCTCGCCCTCGACCGCGACAAACGCCCCGTGAACTCTCTGACCAGCAACATCGGCCACCTGCTCGGCACCGGCCTGCTGTCGAAGGAGGAGTCGGCCCAGATCGCCGCCCTGCTGGCGGCACCGGACATGGCGGAGGGCTTCGGGCTGCGGACGATGTCGTCACGCGAGGGCGGCTTCAGCCCGCTGTCCTACCACTGCGGCTCCGTCTGGCCGCACGACACGGCCATCGTGATCGCGGGGCTGGCCAGGGAGGGCTTCGACGAGCAGGCGGCGACCCTCGCGGAAGGGCTGCTGGCGGCGGCGGAATCGTTCGGTTACCGGCTTCCCGAGCTGTATGCGGGTGACGCCCGCGACCACATGAGCCGCACGGTGGCCTACCCCGCCGCCTGCCGCCCCCAAGCCTGGTCGGCCGCCGCCGCGGTCACCATCGCCCAGGCCGCCCTCGGCGTCTACCCGGACGTCCCCGCGGGCCATGTCGAGCTGCGTCCCCTGGCGGGCGCGCCCCTGGGGGCGCTGACGGTGGGCGGGCTGCGGGTGGCCGGCACGGAGATCGAGGCGAGCGTCGACCACGATGGTGCTGCCACGCTCACGGGCCTCCCGGAGGGCCTGCGCCCGCGCTGAGCGGCGGGTTAAGAGTCGCTGTGGAGGCGCAGGAAGTCGTCGAGTCCGCGGCGGTACAGGGCGAGGTCGTTTTCCAGCTTCGCCCTGGTGAGCCGCTCGGGCTCCGACTCCCGCAGAGACCTGCCCATCTCGCTCCAGAACGCGTCAGGGGGCAGCTCGGCGTAGTCGGGGGAGAAGAACTTCAGCGCCTCCGCCACGGCATCGGCGGCGAAGCGCCAGTCGGCCGCGACGCCCTCGAACCGCTCGGCGTCGGAGTGCTCTTGCGCAGCGTAGAACAGTCCGCCCTCCAGCGCCCTGTTCGCGTACGTGGCGGCGATGAGCACCCACTGCCCAGGGTCGATCAGCTCGGACAGGCCGGTGCCGAAGACGACCCCCTCCTCCTGCGCCGCGACCTCCGCCTCGTAGGGGACGAGGACCTGCGAGCCGCGAAGGCTCACCAGCCAGCCGTCCTGCTCCCGCGTGACCTCCGCATCGCCCGAGGCGCCCTCCGCCACCAGGTCGAAGTGGACGAACGCCTCCACCATCGAACGGGCCAGACCGCGCTCAGACATGCCGGGCCGCCAGATCCTGGTAGGTGTCCCTGACGATCAGCAGCCGGGCGAGATCGAAGCGGCCGGGCTCATCGGCCCGCATCCGCTGCCCCACCTCGGACCAGAACCCGTCGTCGGGCACCGTGTCCGCCCCCGGCGGCACGAACTTGACGGCCTCCTCGACGGCCGCGGTCGCCACGTTCAGCGCGCGCTTGGCCTCGGCCTGGTCGTCCACCGGCACGTTGCCCGCCGTCAGGTCGGCCACCTGCAACCACTCGCCGGCGTCGAGCAACTCGGACGGCTCCGCCCCGCCGAACGTCGGATAGCCCGCGGGCGCCACGGGACGTTCGGGCAGCCCGAACACGAACTCCCTGTCTTTCCCGCAGTCGTCGCAGGCGCCGAAGTAGCGGTTGACCAGCTCACCCTCCACGCTGACCAGCCCGCTCCTCCAGGTCGTCTCCGCCGACCCGCAGGCGCACGGGTGCAGGTCGAGATAGAGATGCGCCTCGTCCCTCGTCCGCGCCACCGCGAATGCCATAGTCGTCCACTCCCCTCAGAACTCCCCATCATGCCGGAACGCGCAACCCCGCACCCGGTTGCCGTTCCTCGCCTCGGCCACACCGGCACGGCTCGTCGGCCGGGCACCGGCACTCCTCCGGCGGGAACCAGCCGGTCGTGTTCGCCTGGTCGCGCAGGCGCTTGAAGATCGCGGGCCAGTCGCGGGGGCGGTGGCCGTTCGCGAGCGTGGTGAGCTCGGCGGCCACCGGCTGCGGGATGAGCGGCCACACCTCGGGGCCGGCGGTGGTGAGCAGGTCGAACAGCACGCCGAGCCGCGCGGGCCGCTGCGTCGCGGTGGCCGAACGCACCTGGCGCATCGCCTCGTTCAGCTCGGCCAGCCTCTCGTGGGGGGCGCTCGGCGTGCCCAGCGCCTCGGCGACCGCCCGCGCGGCCGTGGCGGCGGCGGCCCGCTCGTTCGCGCCGATTGTGCGGCGGCCGTCCACCTCGAAGGTCAGCATGCCCGGCGAGGCGGGCCCGGCCTGGTCCGCCCGCACCTCGACGGGGATGGGAGCGCGGCCGGGAAGCACGATGTCCATGAGGCCCGCCCCGTACGCGTGGACCCTGGCGCCCATGAGCGCCGCGCCGCGTTCGAACGCCGTGGCGGCGGCGGCCTCCGGCAGCGTCGCCCAGCCGCGGATCGCGGTGACCTCGGCGGGGGAGAGCTCCCCCGCCCTGGCCAACGCCAGCAACTTCGCCGCCGACCCGGCCTGACCGGGCGCCAGCCCGGCCCGCTCGGCCACGACCCGCAACGCGTCCCCGTCGGTTCGTGTGGCGATCAGGCCGCGCAGCCGCGCGAGTGTCGCCGCGTCGGATGTCTCAGGCCCGGACAGCCGGTCCGCCAGGGTCGCCGCGTGTGCGGCGATCTGCTCGGCCACCGCGATCATCGCCTCGGTCCCGCCGCTCACGGGGACGTTGAGCGCGAGGCGGCCCCGCTCACGCGAGCCGACCGTCACCCCCGCCCCGTCGGGGCCCTCGGACAGCGCCAGCGTGAACGCCACGCCGCCCCTGCTCACCGTGAACTCCCGCGCGGCCCCCGGCACCGGGGTCACCTCGGCGACACCGGCGACGTCCGCCAGCCTGTCGAGCCCGGCCGCCGACGTGTCCAGCCCCGCGGAGGGGCTGCCGCTGAGCAACCGCGCGAGCCGGCTCTGCGGCTGTTCGGGGGCCGGCGCGCGCGGGCCGGTGCCCCATGGGGGCGGCGGCGGGGTGTGGCCGCGCCGCTCGATGTCGGAGGCGATGGCGTCGATCGCGTCCGCCAGGCGTGCCCTGGTGGCCTGGTCGCCGGCCGCGCGCCACTTGCGTGACAGGTGGGCGTGCTCGTTCAGACGGGGCATCAGGCAGTGGTCGGTGCCCTCGGAGACGGACGGCCTGATCACGCCCTGCGGCGCGCCGGCCGCCGTCGCGACCGCGGCCTGCGTGGCGTGCGAGAGCTCGTGCACCATGACCGAGGAGACGACGTCCGGATGCGTACGCCCCCAGATCCGCAGCAGGTGCGGGTCGTCGGGCGTGCCCGCCCGGATCTCGGTGGCGGCGTTGAGCCCGTCGCCGGGGTCCTCGATGAGCACCCGGAGGTGCTGGTCGGGCGCGCCGGGAACCTGGAGCGTCAGCGCGTTCCCCTTGCCCCAGGCCATGTGCGCGGCGGCGCCGCCCAGGTCGGCGGCGGAGACGTCCTGGGCGCGCAGCTCGTCCAAGGTCAGGTCGGAAACCTCGGCGGGCCGCCCCGACCTGCTGAAAGGCGTCCCCTCGATCGCGGGGGAGGGCGCGGAGGTCGTGGTGCCCTGAGCGACGCTGCCGCCCACTGTCGGGATCGCCTGCTGCTGCTCGGCGGGCCAGGCCGGCTTGCCGGGGTCCACCGTGTTGGGGCCAAGCTCGGCCGTGACCTGGTCGGTGAACGTGCCGGGCACGCCGGAGTTCATGAAGACGTCGCGCAGGTCGAGGCCGGCCTGCTCGGCCGCGTCGAGCAGGCCGGGGGGCAGGGTGGCGAACGCCTCGGCGAACCCGCCGTCGATTTCCTCGCTGCGCAGGGACCCGTCAGGGGCGGCCAGGAAACGGTGGACGCCGTCCGCCTCGCGCACCGCCACCCGGGCCACCACGCCCTTTTCGCGCGCGGCCAGGAGCGCGTCCCGCAGGATCTGGATCAAGCCCTGGCGCCCACGGGCGGGGGCGAAGGCGACCGTCGGCCAGGCGGGGTCGCTCGGGGGAGCGAGCCGCACGTTCGCCTCCATCCGCGACTTCAGCTCCTCGATCTCCTCGGCGAAGAGCGTCACGTCCACCTCGCCGCTGGTCGCGTTCAGCATGCGGACGGGGTCGCCGACGGGGTGCTCGTTGCCGTCGCGCAGCCGCGCCACATGCTGGAAGGTGAGGTCGTAGTCCACCCGGAGCCGGACGGTGTAGGCCTTGCCCTTCTCGAGCTTGGTGAGTTCGCGGCGCGCTCCGTGGTGGTCGGTCACGCTCCCGCCCGTCTGCTCGCCGATGCGCACGCCGGCGTCAATGCCGAGTTCGGTGCTCTTGTAACTGCCGCCCGCGCCGACGGGCAGCGTGCGGCTTCGTGAGACGGTCGTGTTCTGCGCGTCGGACTTCCTGTCGACCTCGCCCTTCTCCGCCTCGAACGGCCCGGCCACGATCGTCAGGTCCGACAGCCGGGCCTTGATGCCGACCTCGGTGCCCTGGTCCTTGAACTTCTGCCTGGCCGCCCGCACGACGACTTCGCCGGTCGGCGTCGCCATCCGCTCGAAGGCGGTCAGCAGGGCCGACGCGGACAGTCGTTTGACCAGCTCGGCCCGGCGCTCCTGGACCGCGTGCGCGCCCAGCATCTTCGTGAGCTGAGCGGTGACGATCTCGTAGAGGCTGGGCCTGTCCGCGTGCTCCCACAGCGACTCGGGGAAGTGGCCGGGGTGCAGCTCGACCTGCCGGTGGTCGGGCACGGTCTGGACGGGCCCGGGATCCTCGCCGACGGGCCGGATCATGCCGGTCGGGATGCGCCGGATGAGCTCGGCACGGTATTCGACCCGCGTGACGGACCGGGATCTGTGCCGTATCGCGTGGACCAGGCCCGGGACCCTCCCCCCGCGCACCGGCCTGCGCTCGACCTCGATGACCAGCCTCGGGGTCTGCTGGACCCGGTTGAGGCCGTTGAACACCGCCAGCCGCTGCAGCCGCGTCCCCTGCCGGTTGACCGAGCCGGAGAACCCCCGCCCCCGGTCGGTGGACACGCCTCCTCCGCCGCCGTACTCCTGGCCGGCGCCGCTGTAGTCCAGGCCCGCCGAGTAGGAGCCGTTGTAGGACTCGGAGTGGGAACGATCGTTGTAGCGGTAGTGCTGGACGATGACTCCGGCCTGCGAGGTGTGCGTCAGGAACGTGCCCATGCGCGAGTCCGCGGGGTCGTCGTACTCCAGCCGCGCCCTGACGATCACCTCCTCGGCCTGCGACCCCTGCGGACCGGCCTGCACGTGGTACGACTTCTCGTAGCCGCGCGCCGACCACATGTCGACGACGTGGATCTTCGCGGCGTCGTCGGAGAAGTCGACGTCCAGCTCGTCCGCCAGGGTCGGGCTGGCGGTCAGGGCGTCGGGCGCCGCGGCGCGCACGGCGTTCGTCACGGCGTCGATCACGTCGACGTCGTTTCCCTGGTTGTCGGTCAGGGTGAGCGACTCTATCGAGCTGATGCTCCCGCCCCGGTCGTACGACGGCGCCAGAACGACCTGCCTGGCCCTGTCGAGCAGTTCGCTCGCCTTGGTCAGCGTCCTGGCGAGGTGCAGGCCCGCGGGTTCGTGCGGGCCGGTGGCGGGCCTGCCGCCGAGCCCGGTCACCTCCTTGAGCTTTTCGAGCAGGACCTCCGGGGTGTGCCGGGCGGCGTACCCGGCGTTCTTGCCCGCCTGGGCCACGTCCTTGAGGTACTGCTGGACCAGGGGGACCGCCAGGCTGGCGTCGAGGGTCAGGCTGCCGTTGACGAAGCGTTCGATCGCGTCCGCCACCAGGGGGCCGGGCAGTTTGATCTCGCCCTGGGAGTACATCAGCAGCGCGTCGTACTCGGGCAGCGCGAACAGCGCGGTACCCTGCGCCGAGTCGGGCCTGCCCTCACCGGTGGAGATGCGCGCCCCGACCGGCGGCGTCCCCCACTTGCTGCCTTCCGCGCCGGTGAGCAGGAGGTCCACGGGGGCGCGCAGGATGTACTGGCGGCCGTGCTCGATCGTCAACTCCTCGGTGCCCCAGATGTCGAGGATCGAGGTGGACTCCGAGCTGCTGCCCGACCGGGACGGCAGAGAGAGCGAGCCACCGTCGGTGCTCGTTCCGCCGTCGTCGAGGTCGGTGACGTTCATGGAGGCGCCGACGGACACGCCACTCGAGCCGCCCCAGGACACGCCGGCGCTGCCGAGCCCGAACAGGATGTTGCCGTTGACCTGGTCGACGATCCCGAGCACCTCGGCCTCGCCCACCTCGCCCCGAACAGACAGCTCCGACCGGCCGGGCCGCATGCCCTCGGCGCTGATCGCGAGCTTGCTGGTGAACAGCTTCCGCAGCAGCTTGGGGTGGGCGACGAGGTTGCGCACGCTCAGGAACGCCGCGAGCGCCGCGTACGCCGTGGAGCCTTGCTTCATCCCTCTCGGCAGGATCTTTTCTGCTTTGGGGAGGAGGCCGTTCATGTCCATGTGCAGGAGCCGGGCCCTGGACAGGAGCTTCTTGGACATCTTGCCCAAGGGTTCCGGCTGGCTCAGGAGCGCCGACGAGCTGTCCGGCGGCAGGAAGTCGGCGGCGAACAGCAGCTTCGCCGACTGCTTCGCCGACCCCTTGTCGGACGTCAGTCGCGTGGTCTCGCCGTTGTGGAGGAGATCGACCCGCAGGACGTGGGAGACCGAGAAGATCGCGACCGGGCCGGTGCTCTCCTGCAGCGTCACCACGTTGACGGTGCCGCCGACGCTGGAGCCTGCCGTACGGGTACGGTTGCCGCCGCCGTTGACGCCGGCCTCGTGCGACAGGCCGTCGTTGCCTTCGTCGGGGCCGTCGCTCTCGCTCACCGACGCGTTGCCGCCGTACGTCCTCGACCTGCCGATGCCCCGGGCCGAGGTGTCGGAGCCGATGTCGAGGTTGACCACCGTCTTGCTGGTGCTGTGCCCGATGTAGCGGGGGTTCGTGAAGTCCTGCTCCAGCGATATGCGCAGGGTGTAGTGCTCGGGGGCACGGTTGCGGCCCTGCACCGTGAGGTCGAGGGGGATGCCCTCCTGCGCCAGCGTGTCGTAGGCGGACCTGATGCGGTGCTCCGAGAGCTGCTCGGTGACCTCCTGCAGGTTGAGGATCTGGCTGGCCCTGGTCAGCGGGTCGGAGGAGTACTGCGGGACGCCGTTGACGGTCGTCGGGATGATGCCGCGCTCCGCCAGCCCGTCCAGCACCTGCCGCCGGACGTCGTCGAGCCCCGCGATCTCATCGACCAGAGCGGGTCCCGCGCCGCGCATCTGGCCGGGGCCGTCGCCGAGCCACACGGGCAGCTCGGCCTTGCGCCCCGGCGGCGGGCCGGGGTCGGGGTCGCCGCGCAGCACCTGATTCCCGTCGGCGTCGAGCAGCGGCTGACCGTTCTTCTCGATCAGCGCGGCGCGGTCGACGTCCAGGCCGAAGCGGTAGGCGTCCGACTCCCGCATGTCGGCCATCGCTTCGCTGCGGATGGGCGCCAGCGTGACGGGAGACTTGCCGATGATCTCCACGGTGTACGTGGTCTCCAGGACGAGCCGGTAGCTCTGCTGGTGGCCCGTCTGCCTGTGCACGCTCGGGTGGATGGCCTGCTTGTTGGCGGTGGCCGCATACGACCGCGACGCCGACCTGGAGCCCTTGACCCGAGGGCCGATATTGGGCGCGTAGTCGCCCGGCCCGTTCACCCCCGCCAGCATGGGAGCGTTGACCCCGGCCGAGACGTTCAGCTCCGCCGATCCCGACGTCGAGGCACCGCCCGGCATCGCGGCGACGTCGACCAGCACCTCCTCTCCCCACACGTCGGCCGTCGGCGCGCCCTGCGGCGTGCTCTCCTCGAGCACGACCCTGGTCTTGGCGCTGACCCGCGCGTGCGGCCGGCCGTCCTTGAGGATGACGCGTGTGATGCCCTCGTTGACCGCGGCGCGCATCCGGTGGGGGTGCTCGTCGGTGACGAACTTGCGTAGCTGGTCCCGCGGCACCGAGCCGATCTGCGTGTACTCCGCGCCGAGCTCCCGCGCGAGCGTGTCGAGCGCCTCCTCAAGGCCGGTCATGCCGGTGAGGACGTGGTTGGGCATCTCGGGGTTGCGCTTGTCGGCGGCGATCCGGACCAGATCGTTCGGCGCGGCGTCGGTGAAGGCGTGCGAGATCCACACCCGCTGCCCCGAGACGTCGCCGGGCGTGCCCGAGTTCACCGTGGTCTCCTGCTGCCAGCCCTCGGCCCGCCGTGTGCGGATGTCGACGGTCCACGTCGCGGCGGCGTCGAACAGCAGCGACTCGCTGCGGTTGTCGGTGACCGAGCCGCCCTGCGCGTACATGCCGCCCCCGCCGGTGGCCGAGGAGTTGCGTCCGCTGGCGATGCCGATGCCCACCCCCAGCAGCTCCATGGCCGCCCTGCTCATCCCACCCTCGGCCAGGAACTGGGCCAGCACGCCGGTGTTGAACCCGCGCGACCTGCCGAAGCTGCCGGACTCGGTGGCGGTGGCCGAACGGCCCGTCGTGAAGAACGTGCCGATCATCATCTCCGACGCCTTGACGGCCGGGTCGAGCACCTCGACCAGGTCGGAGAGGGAGAGCCTGATCCGCAGCTCCGCCGCCGAGCTCCCCTCGCCGACCCGCAGCACGACGCCGTCAGGGGCCACGACCTTGTGGAAGTCGCCCCGCAGGGCCCGCTCCAGCTCCTCGGCGGTGAACCTGTACGGGACCTCGTTGTTTTCCAGGATGCCGTTGACGGTGTCGGTGAGCCTGTTCAGGTGGGCGAGCCGGCCCGTCGGCATGGTCGTGGACAGGATGATGTCCTGCGGCAGCACCTCTTTCAGCGCCTTCAGGTACGCCTCGTGGCGCTGCCTGGCGCGGTCCACCAGCGACGCGGCGATGGAGGCCATGCTGACCTCGCCGTACTGGGCAGGCCGGCCGGCCTGCCGCATCGCCGCGAGCAGCCGCTCGTACGCCTCCCGCGCCTGCGTCGCCTGCGGCTTCACGGCCTCGTAGGCGTCGGCGATCCTGGTGTGCCGCGCCTGCGTGTCGGCATGCTTGCGGACGTCCTCCCGGGCCTTGCGGGCCCGCTCCGAACTGCCCTGGTCGTGCTGGCCCTGCGCCTTGTCGGCCGCCTCCTCCGCCGTGCGGGCCTCGTCGGCCGCCGCCTGCGCGCCGGCCCGCTTCGAGGCGACCTGCGCGTCGATGGCCTGCTCCGCCCGCCGGAGGGCCTCGATGATCGTCTCCACCTGCTCGGCGGTCGGCGGGCCTGTAGGGACGGGAGGGGCGTGGGCGGGGCGTACGGCCTGGGTGGGCACCCAGGGCGGCAGCGGCGGGGTCTGGCCGCGTTTGCGCAACTGACGGGACAGGCCGTCGATGTCGATGGCGAGCAGGCGCTTTTCCTGCATCGTCTGGGCCCGGCGCCAGTTGTCCGCCAGGTACGCCATCTCGTTCACCTGGGCGGCCACACACGCGTCCTGCGTGGCCCGCCTGCTGTTCCGCCTGCGCCGCAGGAACCCCTGCGGCGCGTCCCCGGCGGTGGCCGCCAGCTCCTGCAGGGCATGGCTGATCTCGTGCAGCCACACCCTGGTGAGCTGGTCGTCGGCGACGCGCGGGTTGAAGTGCACCAGGTGGGCGTTGTCCGGGTCCGCGCCCGTCCTGAGATCGGTCTTGCCCATCAGGTTCGAGGACAGGCCGCCGACGACCGGGCGGAAGTGGTGGGTGCCGTTCGTCTTCGTGCGCACGATCAGCGTGCCGTCCGCCTTCGACCAGGTGAGGTCGGTGACCTCCCCGTAGATGAAGTGGTCGGGGCTCAGCCCGGCCACCGCGTTCTGCAACGCGTCGAGCGCCACATCGGAGCCCTGGCGGCCGTCGGTCACGTACCGGGTCCCGGGGACCGGGTTGGAGGTGACCGTGCCGGGCCTGCTCGTGTGCGCGGGGGGCCGGTCGGGCGCCGTGCCCGTCTGGGAGACCAGCAGCATGGCGGTCGCCTCCGCCCGCAGGTTCGCGACATTCTGGACCTGCATGGCGCGGGTGATCAGCGCCGCGCGGATGCGGGCCATCCTGGCCGCCGTGATCGTGTGCACGGAGCGGCCGGAGACGATGAGGACGTCGCCTTTCGAGCCGATCACCGAATCAGGGAAGTCCGTGGACAGCGCGGCGATCAGCGCGTCGCGGGCACGGGTGACGGCGGTCGCCGGGTCCGCTGCCGGGGCGGTGGACATGGTCGGCGAGGTGGCGATCGAGGTCCTGGTGGCGTCGTCGGGGGCCGTCGCCTGGTCGGCGGTGGCACTTGGGCGGTCGGGGGCGTCGGCGCGGTCCTGCGTCCCGTTCTGGTCGCCCTGCTGCCCCTGATCCGGCGGCGTAGTGCTGTCGTCGGGCCGTGTGGCGCTGCCGTCGGGCTGCGTGGCGGTGTCGTCGGCGCGGGTGCGGTCCGGTTGTGTGGTGGGGTCGTTCGGCTGTGTGGCGGTGTCGTCCGTGCGGGTGCCGTCTGGTTGTGCGGTGGGGTCGTTTGGTTGCGTGGTCGTGTCGTCCGTGCGGGTGGCGTTCGGTTGTGCGGCGGGGGTGTCGTCCGTGCGGGTGGCGTTCGGTTGTGTGGCGGGGGTGTCGTCCGCGCGGTTGTCGTCGGGCTGGGTGGTGGGCCGGTCGGGGCGCCTGGTCGTACCCGGATCGTCGCCAGAAGGAGCCGGTGTGGCATCCTGCTCGGGTCTTGGGGACGCGTCGTCGGGCTGCCGGTTCTGGTCGTCGCGGTTCGGTGAGCCGGTGCCGCGTCGCTGCGACGAGTCGATGTCCGGTACGCCGCCCCCGGTGCGGTTCGTCCCGGAGGCTCCCGAGGAGGACGTTCCGCCGCCGGTTCGCGCGGGCTCCGGTACCCGCGTGGATGCCGCCGACTGCCCGCCGTCGCCGTTCGGGCCGCCGCCGGACGGGTTCTGGCCCGTCGTGTTCGGGGGCGGGTCGCCTCCCGCCCGTCCTGCGTCGGTACGCGCGGCGGCGTCGTACGCGCCGGCGAGCGAGGAGACCGGATGGCGCAGCGCGCTGTAGACGTCGGGACTGAACGGGCTGATCGACCCGGTGCGCCCGGCACCGCCCATGAACCCGCCCAGCATGGAGTCGACCGTGAACGGGTTCTGCCACTGGCCGTAGACCACGCCGTTGGCGATGAAGCTGCCGGCAGGGGAGGCGATCATGTTGGTCGTGCCGGTGGTCAGGGCCCGGCCCGCGAATCCGGGCACCCGGCTGGTGATCCGCGACACGGGCCCGGCGAGCTGGGTGCCGATGACCGCGCCCGTGCCCGCGCCGATGATCGCGGCCCCGGACTTCTGCCAGTCCCACTCCTGCCGGGTGCCCATCTTGATCTGCTGGTACTGGGCGTAGGCGTCGATGAAGAACTCTTCGCCGATCTCCTCGATGAGCTCCCGCCCGATCGACGAGCCCAGCAGCCGTGCGATGGCGCCGCGCCCGGTGGCCCCGCTGAGGGCGGTCACCCTGGCCAGCTGGGTCGCCCCGAGCTGTCTGCCCCCCAACGTCATGAGCCTGACGAGGATGCGGGTGATGGCCGCGCGGGCGGCCGCCGCGTACGGGCCGATGATCGCGGTCGAGGACCCGGCGGTGAAGAAGGAGACGAGCAGCGCGATGGAGATGGCGATGACCGTGATCCAGAAGGCCACGTTGATGGCGATCTTGGAGTACTGGGTCTCGACGGCGAAGTCGTTGGCCTGCTGCGAGTAGGCCTGGGCGTTGCCGGACACGCCGGTGATCCCGCCCTCCTGGCCGTACAGCAGCCTGGCCCTGTTGACGAACTCGCCCGCGGGGGGCGAGTTCCAGCCGGTCACGAGGACGCGCGCGGCCGCGCCCGCGCGCGGCGTGGAGTCGCTCGCGCCCGCGGCCAGCGCCTGGTACGCGACCGCCAGGCCCGACAGGCCGCTCTCGCTGGCCTCGGGCCATTTCTGCCCGGCCGACAACATCGGGATCAGCCACCGCTCGACCCAGTCGGGCATGGCCTCGGTCGCCCAGGCCGGGAGCTCGTCGAAGTCGATGACGACCGCGGGCTGCGCGCTCGCCTGGCCGCCGGCAGGCTGGTCGGTGACCCCGTGGACGCCGGAACCGCCGGTGATCGTCACGCTTCGGGCCTCACCCCTGTCCCGGCCACATGGCTCTGAACTGGGCGGTCATGTCGGCGTCCGTCTGCAGGGTGTTGTCGACGGACTGGCGTACTCGGTCGCCCGCGTCGATGATCTCCTTGGCGAGCTGGGCGCACTGGGTGAGCATCTGGTTCGGGCCGTCGTCGCGGAAGTGGGCGTTGTAGAAGGCGCTCCCCTCGGCGCCGGTGCCCCATGGCGCGGTCGCCAGCGCCTCCTCGACCCGGGCGATCAGCGTCGCCGAGTCTCGATCGAGGTCATCCGCCATCACGGACCATTGGGAGATGCCCCGGTCCACGATGGGCTTGATGATCTCCGTACCGTCCCAGAGTCTCATCCGTTGCCCTCCATCCGGTTGGCGAGCTGTTCCAGCACGGCGTCGATGTCGCCGTCGAGGTGTGCCTGGAGTTCCGCACGGGGGACCACCGGCTCGAAGATCTCCAGGACGCGTTGCTGAGCCTTGGCCGTCGCCCGCTGGGCTGTGTCGGTGATGACGTCCGCGAGGTGCCGTGCGTCGGGCCGCCGGTAGATGCGCGGGTCGAGGTCGAGCCTGACGAGTTCGCCGCGCGCGCTGACCGTCACCGACACCAGGCCGTCACGCGAGGTCTCGGTGATCTGGACCGTTCTGGCCTGCGCGTAGAGTTCGGGGCCTCGGTCCTGGATCTCGCGGAACATGTCGCGCAGCTCGTCGGTGTATGCCCTCATCGCCGCCGCGTCGGGCCGGTCGGGCGATTCCATGACATACCACTCCCAGAAGCTGTCGCGCCTGCCTCTTACGCCACTTCCGTGTTACTAGCTAGTTTCTGTCACATGAACGGCAGTAGACAAGAGGGTGGTTCAAAGTTGTTATTTCCCGACATGTGCAGATACGGAGTGTTCACGTAGATCGTTTGCCTCTGTCCGCGGTACCCAGATGCGGTACACACCCCGCTCGACCCGCTCCAGCCCGAGCTCGGTCGCGGTGAGCGCCGAGGCGCCCAGATATTCGAGCAGCAGGTGCCCGTCGCGCTCGTCGTGCACCTGGAACCGTTCGCCCCGCCAGTCGCACACCGTCGTCACGAAGTCCAGGGCCGCGCACTCCTCCGCGGGAACCGTACGGACGTGGCAGCCCGGCTCGACCTCCTCGAAACCGTCCGCCGGCTCGGGGCGGCGCAGCCGTACCCACAGCTCAAGGGAGTGCGGCTCGGGGCTGGCCACATAGTCCGCGCCCTGCCAGCGCGCCCGGTAGAAATGCAGGCTCATGCGGACCGCCTTTCGACCAGCAGCCAGCGCCGCAGGTCGCCGTGGTAGATCGCGCGCCGGTGCTCGGCGCCCTCGATGGTGAGCTCCCAGATCTCCGCACCGTGCGGCAGGCTCACGCCGTACACCTTGTACTCGCGGATGACGTGGTCGACGTTCGGCACCAGGCCCAGCCCGACGAACGGCGGCTCCTCGATCACCCACCCCGCCACCGCCGCCCGGCTCTCCTCGTCGACCCCGCCGTAGGGGGTGCGGTAGAGGTCGAGGCCGACGGGACGCCAGCGCAGGATGTTCAGCGAGCCGCTCTCAGCGATCATGTCCGGCTGACCGAGCGCCGCCGCCAGGACGGCGGGCGTGGCGATGTGCGAAACGTCCAGGGCGTGGTGGCAGTAGCCGGACACCCTCGGCTCGCCACCGGTCAGCAGGTCGCTCACGGCGGTGGGGGAGAGCAGCTTCTGCACCGCCGGCACCCCCGACTCGGGGTCGAGCACGAGGTCCACCGTCAGGGTGGGCACCGCCAGCCTGGCCACCGTCCCCGACTCCAGCATGAACGCCGTCGCCAGCCCCGGATTGATCGCCAGCCCCCAACGCGGGTCCGGCCATCCGGCGGCCAGCTCCACCAGGGAAGCGATGCGGCAGTGCGTGGCGACACCGCCCGTGGACAGCCGCATCGCCTCGACGGAGGTGAAGGCGAGCAGCCAGGTCCGCTCGGAGTCGCCGGCCGTCGCCCACGCGGGCGCCTCCGTCCCCGCGGCCGCCGCGGCGGTGATCGGCAGCGACAGGTCGGCGTGGCGCAACAGGCTCAGTCCCCAGGACTCCTGGCCATCCGCACGGGCCGCGCACAACCGCTCCTCGAACGGCGTGGCCGGATGTTGATCACTCAATGTCATCCGCTCAGTCTGCCCCCTCTCCCCGGCCCTCACCGTGCGGGATGTCACGTCTCGGTCGTGGAGGACGTCTCTATTAGGGAGGGGAGACGACAAGGAGGGCGGATATGCCGGCAGCGACCGAAGCGGAGGCCATGGAGGTCGCGGATTTCGAAAAGCACCGCGAGCTGATGTTCGGAGTGGCGTACCGGGTGCTCGGCAGTGTGGCCGACGCCGAGGACGTCGTTCAGGAGTCATGGCTGAGGTGGAGCCGCGTCGACCACGACTGGGTCGTCGACCCGCAGTCCTTTCTCGTCCAGGTGGTGACCAGGCTCTCGCTCGACCGGCTGCGCCGGGCCAAAGCGAGGAGGGAGGCGTACGTGGGTCCTTGGCTCCCCGAGCCGTTGCCGACCGGGCTCGAACTGGAGGAGGGCGCCGAGCTGGCCGACTCGGTGTCGATGGCGATGATGGTGGTGCTGGAGACGCTTTCGCCGCTGGAACGGGTGGTGTTCGTGCTGCGGGAGGCGTTCCAGTTCTCCTTCGCCGAGATCGCCGGCATTCTCGGCCGTTCCGAGACGGCGGTGCGACAGCTCGCCCGCCGTGCCCGATCGCACGTACGCGACCGCCGCCTCCGTTTCCACCAGGACCGAAGGGTCTGCAGGCAGGTGACGGAGCGGTTTCTGGCGGCCTGCCTGGGCGCCGACCTCGACGGGCTGCTCAACCTGCTCGCCCCCGACGTGACGGTGTGGGTCGACGGGAACGGCCGCCGCGGCGCGGCCAAGACCCCCGTCCAGGGCGCGGCCAAGGTCAGCCGCCTGCTGGTGCACGGACTGCGCCGGGTGCTGGGGCCGCAGGCCGCCGGGCTGGGCGGCGGGACGATCGCCGAGGTCAACGGCGGGCCGGCGGCGCTGATCGTCGCCGAGGGCAAGCTGCTCGCCGTGCTCGTGGTCGACGTCGATCGTGTCAGCGATCGGGTGTCGAAGGTCTGGATCATCGCGAACGAGGACAAGCTCGGGAGCGTCGAAGAAGGGGGACGTGCGTGAGTCAGCTGACCGAGGTCCCGAAGGCCGTCGCCCGGCCGTCGAGCTTCCTGGATCAGCGTCTGGGCGGGGCGAACTTTCTCAAGCGCAACATGCGCAAGATCTTTCCCGACCATTGGTCGTTCCTGCTGGGCGAGATCGCGCTCTACTCGTTCATCATCCTTTTGCTGACGGGAACGTTCCTAACGTTATGGTTCAAGCCGAGCATGGGGGAGATTGCGTACGACGGCTCGTACGCGCCGTTGAACGGCGTCATGATGTCGGAGGCCTACGCGTCGTCGCTGGAGATCAGCTTCGACGTGCGCGGCGGCCTGTTGGTCCGGCAGATGCACCACTGGGCGGCCCTGCTGTTCATCGCCGGGATGATGGCCCACTCGCTGCGGGTGTTCTTCACCGGCGCCTACCGCAAGCCACGCGAGCTCAACTGGCTCATCGGCGTCCTGCTGCTCACGCTGGCGCTGTTCGAGGGCCTGACCGGCTATTCGCTGCCCGACGACCTGCTGTCCGGCGCCGGCCTGCGGGTCACCGAGGGTGTGGTGATCTCGCTGCCGCTGGTGGGCTCGTACATCAGGTTCTTCCTGTTCGGCGGGGAGTATCCGGGCGATGAGGTGATCTCCCGCTTCTACTCGATCCACATCCTGCTCCTGCCCGGCATCATCCTGGCGCTGGTGTTGGCGCACCTGGTGCTCATGTGGGTGCAGAAGCACACGCAGATGCCCGGAAAGGGGCGTACTAATAAGAACGTTGTGGGCGGGCCGTTCTACCCGGCCTTCATGGCCAAGGCGGGCGCGTTCTTCCTGTTCACGCTGGGCGTCGTCGCGGGGCTGGCCACGTTCACGCAGATCAACCCGATCTGGCTGTACGGGCCCTACACGCCCGCGGACATCTCCGCCGGCTCCCAGCCCGACTTCTACCTGGCCTTCCTCGAAGGCGCGCTGCGCATCATGCCGTCGTGGGAGATCAACCTCTTCGGCACCGGTCACGCGGGTACCCTGCCGCTGAGCGTGATCATCCCGGCCCTGGTGCCGCTGGGGATCATCGTGGTGGGCATGGCGCTCTACCCGTTCGCCGAACGCTGGATCACCGGCGACAACCGCGAGCACCACATCGCCGACCGGCCGCGCAACAACCCCCACCGCACCTCGATCGGCATGTCGGCCATCGTGTTCTACGGCGTGCTGTGGCTGTTCGGCGCCAACGACGAACTCTCCACGACCTTCCACATCAGCCTGAACGTCACCACGTACGCGGGCCGGGTGCTGATCTTCCTGGCACCGTCGCTGGCCTACATCATCACCTACCGTGTCTGCCTCGGGCTTCAGCGCAGCGACACCCGGCTCGTGGCGCACGGGGTGGAGACCGGCGTGATCAAGCGGCTGCCGCACGGCGAGTTCGTCGAGGTGCACGCGCCGATGGCGGAGGACATCGAGGCCCACATCCGAGGCAAGGAGCCCGTGCCGATGCTCGCGAACGGCGACAACGGCTCGGGCGTTCCGCCGAAGGGTGTGCGCGGGCCGCTGGGCCGGCTGCGGGGCCGCATGGCCAGGGCCTACGGGGGAGAGAAGGTCCCACTCGAACCCGTCTCCGCAGAGGAGGACGTGCCTGTCGGCGCGGGCGGCGAGGGACGCCGTCTGACGCCCTGAGGGGGTGGCGCCGGCGGGCCTTCGGACCCCGGCCCGCCGGTGCCGCGCCCAGGAGCCTCAGTGCGGCGGCTCCTGGTCAGTGGCGGGCGGCGTCACGGCCACCGGGCGGATCTCGCTGAACAGCGTGAGCGTCGCAGGCCGCAGGCGCCGCCGTGCGTGCTCCGGCCAGCGCAGGCGTACGGACGGGAACACCGACTCCAGCACGATCTTGAGGTAGCGCACGGACCGCCCGGAGGGGACCTTCGCGCAGAGACCGGACACGGGCGCCATGGTGTGCCGCCGTCCGAGCCGCAGCCGGGCGGACCCGCTGACGTACGACCCGTCGTGGTCGAGGTCCACCGACTCCCACACCAGCGCGGGCTCCTCCTCCGCACGCAGCCAGGCGGGTGGGACGGTCAGGGGGAGCCGCAGCCTGAACCCGGCCAGCGACCCGCCCGCGCCCAGGTAGAACGAACCCTCGAACGAGGACAGCTCGTGCAGCGCCAGGGCGCGCGTCGACACCAGCGCCTCGCTGGCGCTCATGTCGATGCGCCAGGCGTGCGGATCGGTGGAGGAGGCGTTCGGCAGGGGTGCCAAGAGAACTCACCTCATGCGTGTGAAGTCCGGTCTCTGTAAGGAAGACGCACCGTGCGCCGCGGACGTGACATCGAGGATGTGACGCGGCACATGTCACATTCGCCGGGCGGGGCGCGTCTTCCCTACAGGAGCGGTGCTCGGGCGTCTGTGCCCGCGGGCACCGGCGGTGTTACATTTCGATCGATGAGGAGCACGTGGAAACCATCCACGTTGAGCACCCGCCCGGGCTCCCCTCTCCGAATCCCGGCGATCCACCGGGCGGCAGAGCACACCGCGAGCATGTCGACAAGATGCCGGCGCCCCGATGTCACGGGCGGGGAGCGTACGAGGCAACATCACTGCTCCAGTGCGGCCGCCTGGCGGCACGCATCCATCGCAGGTCATCGGATCGGAGACACACCAGCGGGAGGGCGCATGGGGGTAGGGGATCCTTCGGACCGGACGGGCGAGGAATGGCGGGGGCAGGACGACGAGGACGACGCGGCCGCGCAGGCCTTCCGTCAGCACGAGAACCTGCTGTACTCGATGGCCCACAGCATGCTCGGCGACCACGACGAGGCCCAGGCGGTCGTACGCGAGACACGCGCCCACTGGCTGGCCCAGTCGAGCGCCCACCCGTCCAGGTCGCCCACCGGGCTGGTCCGCCTGGCCACCGTGCTGGCGCTGGCCCGCCTGCGTACCGCTCAGTCCAACGGCGAGTCGCACCTCGGCCCGTGGCTGCCGGAACCGCTCAGGGACGAGCCCGAGCTGGTCCTGGCCGAATCGGTGTCGGCGGGCATCTCCGCGGTGTTCGACGTCCTCGACGCCGACAAGCGCATCGTGTTCCTGCTACGCCATGCCTTCGGGCTTCCTTACGCCGACATCGCCGCGATGATCGGCCGCCCGGAGCGCAACGTACGGCAGCTCGACACCGAGGCCCAGGCCCGGGTCCGCTGCGAGGTGTGGCCCCCGAGGTACGGCCAGCCGCCCAGGAAACGGCGGGCCCACCGGCGGCCGGGGTCGCCCGCGGAAGAGTCGTGAGCCGCCCGCTCGGGGCCCCGTGCAACTGTGGAACGCGCCCAGTTGCACGCCTTCGTCGTCAGCGCTCCGTCAGGCCGTACAGGTTGCCGTCGGCGTCGGCGATCTGCGCCCACCTGCTGCCCTCGCGCCACGGCGTGGCCTGCGGCGCCACGACGATCTCGACGCCGCGGGCGCGCAGGCCGGCACACGTGCCGTCGAGGTCGTCGCAGTCGAACCAGCCGTGGGTCATCCGGCCGGCCCGCTCGCGCAGCATCTCCAGCAGGGCGGGTTCGACGGCGGCCAGCGCGACGCAGGTCTCGGCGCCCGGCGGCCGGACCTCGACCCAGCGCCGGTCCGCGCCGTAGGGCAGGTCGGCCGTCAGCTCGAAGCCGAGCGCCTCGGTCAGGAATTCCAGGGTCCTGCTCTGGTCGCTGACGTAGAGCACCGACAGCCTGGGGTTGGTGATCATCACGCTCCTTCCGGTAGGGCGAGTTCGAGACCGCGCAGGCGGGCCGGCTCGCCGATGACCTCGATGGCGGTGATGCGATCGTCGTCGATGGTGAGGCGCAGCACCAGCCGTAGCCGTCCGAGTGGCGCGACGGCGATGGCGAGGGCGCCGTCGACGAGGATCGGCCGCGCGAAGTGGGCCCGGCCGGAGTTGGCCAGCGTCTCCTGCGTGAGGCGGTGGGCGCCGCGGATCTCCAGCTCTTCCCCCGGGCGGGTGGAGACGTCGCTTCTGCGGACCACGTCGGGGGCGAGCACCGCCAGCAGCCCCTCCAGGTCGCCGGCGCGGGAGGCGGCGAGGAAGGCGTCGACGACCTCGCGCCGGCGGGTGAAGTCGGCGGCCGAGACGACGGCCGTGCCGTGGACGCGCTGACGGGCGCGGCTGGCGAGCTTCTTGGTGGCGGCCGTCGAGCGTTCGACGATCTCGGCGATCTCCTCGAACGGCACCGCGAACAGGTCGTGCAGGACGAAGGCGACGCGCTCGGCGGGCGCCAGCGTGTCGAGGACGACGAGCAGGGCGAGCCCCACGGAGTCGGCCAGCACCGCCTCGTCGGCCGGGTCGGTCGCCGGGTCGGGCGGCGCGAGCTTGTCGAGTTCGGCCAGGTCGGCGAATTCCTCGCCACGTCGTCGCTGTGAACGCAGCATGTCGAGGCAGATTCGTGAGACGATCTTCGTGAGCCATGCGTTCAGATTGGTCACGCCCTCGGCGCCGGCCCTGCTGGCGCGCAACCATGCCTCCTGCACTGCGTCTTCCGCCTCGTCGGCCGAGCCGAGCATGCGGTACGCGACGTCGCGCAGCCTGCCGCGGGAGCGGTCGAAGCGTTGGGCCAACTCGGCCTGAGTGTCCATCGGTCACCTTTCGTCGAGGCCGTACGTCCTATCTGTAGGGCGCGAACCGACAGAGGATTGACAAGGGGACGGGCATGTCCGTACTCATAGGTAGCCACATGGCCAACGACGGCGCTATCGAGACGGTGTTTGCGCCCGTGAAGACGGAGCAACCGGGGGACCTTCGATATGCATACTATCGTCGCACCGCCCGCACCACGCGACCACTTGACCGGCGTGGTCACCACGGTGTCCGCGCGTGAGCCTGCCCTGCCCGCGACCTGGCACGCCCACCGGGCGTTGATCAGAAGGGCCCGAGGCCAGGCGCCGGTGGCGCGTCCTCCGCCGATGCGCGGTGATCCAGGACCTCCGCCGTCAACCAGCCAGACCGGCTCACCGTCCAGGCCGCAAGAGGGATCACTCACCCCACGGCCCGCGACTCTTCTTCTGCCATTGACCTTTTCAATGGCTGTTCTTCATGATTCCTCGGCAGAATCCGCCGCATCCGGCCCGGGTCATGAACGTTTTTCGCCCGGCGCGCCCCCCATCGACATCCGAGCCATTCGCTCTGGAACTCGATGCGATTCGGAATCTAAGCTGACGCTCGACGCCTCCCCGTGAAGAATTCACCCCTGTCCTTATTCCTTTGTTAAGGAAGGCTCTGCTGTGACGCTTCACACCGCCGCCGAAGCTGATCGAAATGTCGCGACTTCACTGCCCGGTGCGGTTGACCTGCTGCACGAATTGCCGCAGGAAGTCGTTCCCATTCGGGATCTTTTTCCCGCACTCTCCCCGCGTGAGAGGCGTGAGGACCCGGCGCACGTCCGCCTGCTGGCGGAAAATGAGGCGAGTGCCGAACCGCTGCTCGTGCACCGTCCGACGATGAGAGTGATCGACGGCATGCACCGCTTACGCGCGGCCGTGCTGCGGGGCCGGACAGCCGTCTGCGTGCGGTTCTTCGACGGCACCGAGGCCGACGCTTTCGTGCTCTCGGTCCAGCTCAACGTCCGGCACGGGCTGCCGTTGACGCTGGACGAGCGCAAGGCCGCGGCCCAGCGGATCATCGGCTCGCATCCGCACTGGTCGGACCGGGCGATCGCCGAGCGCACCGGGCTGAGCGCCAAGACCGTGGGCAAGGTGCGCAGGCTGGCCGGCCAGGCCTCGCACCTGCCCAGCAGGCTCGGGCGCGACGGCAGGTCCAGGCCGGTCAGCAGCATCGACGCCCGCCGCAGCGCGGCCGCCATGCTGGCCGCCAACTCCGAGATCTCCCTGCGTGAGCTGTCACGCAAGACCGGCCTGTCCGTCGGCACCGTCAGGGACGTCCGCGACAGGGTCGGCCGAGGCCAGGACCCCGTTCCTGAACGGCTGCGCGGCGAGGAGGACCCCGCACCGCAGGCCCGGCGGCGCGCGGAGGCCCACCGGCCGCAGCACGACGCCGCCGCCGTGGCGGAGACGTCGTTGCTGATCAGGAAGCTCACCCGCGACCCGTCGCTGCGCGCCACGGAGACCGGACGGCTGCTGCTGCGCATGCTGCTGACCACCGAGGTGGCCGCGGCCCACCGCGCGCAGATCGCCGAGGCGGTGCCCACGCATTGCGCGCCGCTCATTCGCGCCGCCCTGCTCAGATTCTGCGAGGACCTGAAAGGTCTCGCGCACATGATGCCGCCACAGCGCGAACAATCCCTGCGCTAGTCGTTTATCAACGCAAATCCACGGCAGAGTTTCTTCTGCCTGCACCGGGACGTGGAATATCGTGCACCAGTCCGTAAGCAACGGAGGGTTCGTGATGGAAGACACCGAGCACTACCCCGGAAACAGCACGGACGCCGCGCTCAGAAAGAAGAACCGAGCGACGGTGGAAAAGTACATGAACACCAGGGGACAAGAACGCCTGCGGCGGCACCTGCTCTTCACCGAGGACGGCGTCGGCGGCCTCTGGACGAATGACACCGGCCGGCCGATCGCCATTCGCGGCCGCGACCGGCTCGGCGAGCACGCGGTCTGGTCGCTGCAGTGCTTCCCCGACTGGGTCTGGTACAACATCGAGATCTTCGAGACCCAGGACCCGAACGTCTTCTGGGTCGAGTGCGACGGCACGGGCCTCATCCGCTTCCCCGGATACCCCGAGGGCCACTACCACAACCACTTCCTGCACTCCTTCCACCTGGAGGACGGCCAGATCAAGCTGCAGCGGGAGTTCATGAACCCGAACGAGCAGCTACGCGCGCTGGGGATCCCGATCCCGGAGATCAAGCGCGAGGGAATCCCGACCTGATCCAGGCGGGCGCCCGAGGACGGCACCCGGGCGATGACCATAGACGCCTAACCAATGGAGAGATCGTGGACTACGTCATGCCCGACATCCGGCTGAGCACCGCCGTTCAGCAGCCGGAATGGAGCGACCTGGAACAGGTGGAGCGCGTGGGCAGGGTGCTCGCCTCGCGCCCCGCGCTGGTACGCGCCGCCGACGTGCGGACCCTGCGCTCCCTCCTCGCCGAGGTCGCGGCGGGGAAGTCCCTGGTCGTGCAGGCAGGGGACTGCGCGGAGAACCCGGAGGACTGCACGCAGGAGCACGTCAGCCGCAAGACGGCGGCGCTCGACATATTCGCGGGCGCGCTCAAGATGGTCACCCGCAAACCGGTGCTCAGGGTGGGGCGCATCGGCGGCCAGTTCGCCAAGCCGCGCTCCAACCCCACGGAGAAGGTCGGCGACCTGACCCTCCCGGTGTTCCGCGGTCACCTGGTCAACGGCCCCGAGCCGACGCAGGAGAGCAGGCAGGCCGATCCGCTGCGCATCCTCACCGGTTACATGGCGGCCGGCGACATCATGGAGCACCTGGGCTGGCGCGGCGCGTTCAGCCGGCCGGCCGGCGACCCGCCGGTGTGGACCAGCCATGAGGCGCTGCTGCTCGACTACGAGGTGCCCATGCTGCGGCGGGACCCGACGGGGACGCTCATCCTCGGCTCCACCCACTGGCCGTGGATCGGCGAGCGCACCAGGCAGGTGAACGGCGCGCACGTCACCATGCTGGCCGAGGTCGCCAACCCGGTCGCCTGCAAGGTGGGCCCGAAGATGACCAAGGACGAGCTGCTCGCCCTGTGCGATCGGCTCGACCCGGAACGCGAGCCCGGCCGGCTCACCCTGATCGCCAGGATGGGCGCGGACACGGTGGGCTACGCGCTGCCGCCGCTGGTCGAGACCGTGCGCTCGGAGGGGCACCCGGTCATCTGGCTGTGCGACCCGATGCACGCCAACACGGTCGTCACCCCAGACGGCCACAAGACCCGCCTGGTGCCGGCCGTCATGCGGGAGGTACGCGAGTTCGTGGCCGCGGTCGAGTCGGCCTCCGGCGTGGCCGGCGGCCTGCACCTGGAGACCACGCCGGACGACGTCACCGAGTGCGCCACGGACGAGAGCGACTTCGCCCAGGTGGGCGAGCGCTACACGAGTTTCTGCGACCCGCGGCTCACCCTGTGGCAGGCGGTCTCCGTGATCTCCGCCTGGGGCGGCTGACCCGCATCACCCGACCAGAAAGGACGGCCATGCCCGGCATCCCGGCAATCGAGCCGTATTCGCTCTTCACCGCGGGCGACCTGCCGCGCAACACCGCTCAATGGACCCCCGACCCCGATCGCGCGGTCCTGCTCATCCACGACATGCAGCGTTACTTCGTCGGCTTCTTCCCCGAGGCGATGCGCGAGGAGCTCGTCGGCAACGTCGCGCACGTCCGCGGGCGTGCCGCCGCGCTCGGCGTCCCGGTGGGCTACACGGCCCAGCCCGGCGACATGACCCCCGAGGAACGGGGCCTGCTCAAGGACTTCTGGGGGCCGGGCATGCGCCGCGCCCCCGCCGACCGGCTGGTGGTCGACGAGCTGGCCCCCGCGCCCGGCGACTGGATGTTCACCAAGTGGCGCTACAGCGCGTTCTTCCGCTCCGACCTGCTGGAGCGCATCCGGGCGAGCGGGCGCGACCAGCTCGTCGTGTGCGGCGTGTACGCGCACGTCGGCGTCCTGATGACGGCGATCGACGCGTTCACTAACGACCTGGAGACCTTCCTGGTCGCCGACGCCGTCGCCGACTTCACCCCGGCCTACCACCGGCTGGCCCTCGAATACGCGGCCGAGCGCTGCGCCCTCCTCGTCACCGCCAAGGAGGTGTTCCCATGACCGAGCTTGTCGAGGTCATCAGTAAGCAGGGGGAACATGAGCCCGACGAAGGAGGGCTCATGATCGATCTGTTAGGGGAGGTGCTGGAGTTACGCCCGGCGGCGTTCGCGCTGCTGCACCGCCCGGAGGTCACCGGCCCCGACACGCTGGACGTCGTGGTCGGAGAGGTCTCCCACGTGAGCGAGCTTGCGGACCTGCCGCTCCCCGACCGGGAGGGCGCCGGGCACGACCTGCTGGCGATCATCCCGTACCGGCAGATCCGCGAGCGCGGCTTCGTCTACGCCGACGAGGACGCCCCGCTGATCGCGATGACGATCACCGCACAGCAGACGATCCCCGTGCGGGAGGCCGTGGCCAGGATCCCCGACCAGGCCATCACGGTCTCTGACGGGCACTTCGACGTCGGAGACGACGACTACGCCGAGATCGTCCGCAGGGTGATCAAGGAGGCGATCGGCGAGGGGGAGGGCGCCAACTTCGTCATCAAGCGCTCCTTCGTCACCGACATCAGCGACTACACGCCGCGCCGCGCGCTGGCCTTCTTCCGGCGGCTGCTGGAGATCGAGTCGAGCGCGTACTGGACGTTCGTCATCCACACCGGGGAGCGCACGTTCGTCGGGGCCACGCCGGAGCGGCACATCACGCTGCGCGACGGCCTGGCGACCATGAACCCGATCAGCGGCACCTACCGCTACCCGCCCTCGGGCCCCGCGCTGCCCGACGTCATGGACTTCCTCGCCGACCGCAAGGAGTCGGAGGAGCTCTACATGGTCCTGGACGAAGAGCTCAAGATGATGACCAGGATCTGCGAGCTGGGCGTGCGGGTGCAGGGGCCGAGGCTGAAGGAGATGGCGCGACTGGCCCACACCGAGTACTTCATCGAGGGCGACACCGACTGGGACGTACGCGACATCCTGCGCGAGACGATGTTCGCCCCGACGGTCACCGGCAGCCCGCTGGAGAACGCCTGCCGCGTCATCGCCCGGCACGAGCCGCACGGGCGCGGCTACTACAGCGGTGTCGCCGCCCTCATCGGACGCGACGCGTCGGGCGGGCGCACCCTCGACTCCTCCATCCTCATCCGCACGGCCGACATCGACGCCTCGGGCAGGACCCGCATCGGCGTCGGCGCGACCCTCGTCCGTCACTCCGACCCGGCCTCGGAGGTCGCCGAGACCCACGCCAAGGCCGCCGGCCTGCTCGCGGCGCTGGAGACGCCGTCCACCACCAGGCTGGGCACGCACCCTCGGGTACGCGACGCGCTGAGCAGGCGCAACGCCACCATCGCGGGCTTCTGGCTGGGCGAGGGCCAGGACAGCGCGGCGGCGCGGCCCGCGCTGGCGGGCTGCCGCACGCTGATCGTCGACGCCGAGGACACCTTCACCTCGATGCTCGACCACCAGCTCCGCACCATGGACATGCGGGTGACCGTTCGCCGCTACGACGAGGTGTCCTCCCTCGACGGCTACGACTTCGTGGTGCTCGGCCCAGGCCCCGGCGATCCGCGCGACCTCCGGCACACGAAGATCGCCTATCTGCGGTCGGCCGCCGACACCCTGCTGGCCGCGCGCCGCCCGTTCCTGGCGGTCTGCCTGAGCCACCAGGTGCTGTCCACGCGGCTCGGGTTCGAGCTGCGCCGCAAGGAGGAGCCGAACCAGGGCGTCCAGAAGGAGATCGACCTGTTCGGCAGGGCCGAACGGGTGGGCTTCTACAACACCTTCGCCGCCCGCGCCGCCGCCGGCGCGAGCGTCGTGGACGGCGTGGGCGAGGTGGAGATCTGCCACGACCCGGCGACGGGGGAGGTGCACGCGCTGCGCGGGCCGCGCTTCTCCTCCATCCAGTTCCACGCCGAGTCGGTGCTCACCCAGAACGGCCCGCGCATTCTCGCCTCCCTCATCGAAAGGGCGCTGGCCGCATGATCACCATGGACGCCACGCACGAGTACGTGGTGGTCGACTCCTTCACCGACACGCCGCTGCGCGGCAACCCGGTCGCGGTCTTCTTCGAGGCCGACGACCTGGACGCCGAGCGCATGCAGAGCATCGGCAAGGAGATGAACCTGTCGGAGGTCACGTTCGTCCTGCGGCCCAAGCTCGGGGGAGAGGCGCACATCCGCATCTTCACGCCGGTCAACGAGCTGCCGTTCGCCGGGCACCCGCTGCTGGGCACCGCGATCGCGCTCGGCGAGCGGCTCGGCAGGGACCGGCTGCGGCTGGAGACCGCGATGGGCGTCATCGACTTCGAGGTGACGCGCGCGGGCGGGCGGGTCGCGGCCCGGATGGAGCAGCCGATCCCGACCTGGGAGCGGTTCGGGCGGGCGGAGGAGCTGCTGGCCGCGCTCGGCATCGAGGGCTCCGAGCTGCCCGTGGAGATCTACACCAACGGCCCCAGGCACGTGTTCGTGGGGCTGGAGAGCCTGGAGGCGCTCTCCCGGGTCAACCCCGACCACCGGGCACTGGCCGCCTTCCCCGACATGGCGACCAACTGCATTGCGGGGTCGGGGACGAACTGGCGCAACCGCATGTTCTCGCCCGCCTATGGCGTGACCGAGGACGCGGCGACGGGCTCGGCCGCCGGTCCGATCGCCGTCCACCTCGCCCGTCACGGGCGTGCCGAGTACGGCCAGTGGATCGACATCCTCCAGGGCGTCGAGATGGGCCGTCCCTCGCTGATGCGGGCCCGCGCCGAAGGAGCCCGCGACCGCGTCACGTCCGTGCGCGTCGAGGGCGCGGGCGTCACCGTCGCCCGCGGCGTGATCTACGTCTGACGGAGGCCCCGACGTGAGCAGCAGATTCGAAAGCCTGACCGGCCTGACGGACCGGTCGTTCCCCGAGTACGACACCCCGCCCGCGGAGCCGCTCGGCCTGGTGCGCGCCTGGATCAAGGCGGCCACCGAGGCCGGCGTGCGTGAGCCGCTGGCGCTCGCGCTGGCCACGGCCGACAGGCGCGGGCACGCCTCCACCCGCATGGTCGCCGTCGTGGACGTCTCCGCGCGCGGCGTGATCTTCACCACCCACAGCACCAGCCAGAAGGGAAGGGAGATCGCCGAGACCGGCTGGGGCTCCGGCGTCCTGTACTGGCGCGAGACCGGCCAGCAGCTCATCGTGTCGGGGCCCGTCGGGCAGCTGCCCGAGCCGGAGTCCGACCTGCTGTGGGCCGCCCGCCCCACGCCGCTGCACGCCATGACGACGGTGTCACGGCAGAGCGAGCCCCTGCGCGACCCCGGCGGGCTGCTGAGCGAGGCCGAACTGCTCGCGGCCGACGAGGTGCCGCTGCCCCGCCCCGTCCGCTTCGCCGGCTACTGCCTGGAGCCGGCCTCGGTGGAGTTCTGGTCGGCGGCGGCCAGCAGGCTGCACCGCCGGCTGCGTTACGACAAGACCGCCACGGGCTGGCGAACCACCCGCCTGCAGCCCTGAAGAAACGCGAAGGAGTCACTTGTGACCGGCAAGCGCACGATCGATTTCGACGCCATCGTCATCGGAGCCGGCATCGCCGGCATCTACATGCTCCACAAGCTCCGCAACGAGCTCGGGCTGACGGTCCGGGCGTTCGACAAGGCCGCGGGCATCGGCGGCACCTGGTACTGGAACCGCTACCCGGGCGCCATGTCGGACGTCGAGGGCTTCGTCTACCGGTATTCGTTCGACAAGGAGATGCTCCAGGAGTACGGCTGGAACACCAAGTACATCCCGCAGAAGCAGATCCTGGCCTACCTGCAGGCCGTGGTCGACCGGCACGACCTGGGCCGCGACATCCAGCTCGACACGGCCATCGAGTCGGCCGTCCACGACGAGGACACCGGCACCTGGACCGTCGTCACCGGCGACGGCGAGCGGTTCACCGCCCGCTACCTGGTCACCGCGCTCGGCCCGCTGTCGTCGCGCACCTTCCCCGACATCAAGGGCCGCGACGACTTCCGTGGCCGGCTCGTCCACACCGGCGCCTGGCCCGACGATCTGGACATCACCGGCAAGCGGGTCGGCGTCATCGGCACCGGCTCGACCGGCACCCAGTTCATCTGCACCGCCGCCAAGCTGGCCGGGCACCTGACGGTGTTCCAGCGCTCCGCGCAGTACTGCGTGCCGTCCGGCAACGGCCCGCTGAGCGACGAGCACCTCGCCGAAATCCGCGCGAACTACGACAAGATCTGGGACCAGGCCCGCCACTCGCGGGTCGCGTGTGGCTTCGAGGAGAGCGACACCCCCGCGATGAGCGTCTCCCCCGAGGAGCGCCGCCGGTTATTCCAGGCGGCCTGGGACCGTGGCAACGGCTTCCGCTTCATGTTCGGGACGTTCTCCGACATCGCCACCGACCCGGCCGCCAACGAGGCCGCCTCCGACTTCATCAAGTCGAAGATCAAGGAAATCGTGAAGGATCCGGAGACGGCGCGCAAGCTCATGCCGACGGAGCTGTACGCCAAGCGCCCCATCTGCAACGAGGGCTACTACGAGAGCTACAACCGCGACAACGTCACCCTGGTCAGCATCAAGGAGAACCCGATCAGGGAGATGACCCCGACCGGCGTGGTCACCGAGGACGGCGTGGAGCACGAACTGGACGTCCTGGTGTTCGCGACCGGGTTCGAGGCCGTGGACGGCAGCTACAAGGTGATGGACATCCGCGGGCGCGACGGCCGCGGGCTCGGCGAGTGCTGGAAGGACGGGGCCACCGCCTACCTCGGCGTGGCCACCCCCGGCTTCCCCAACCTGTTCATGGTCCTCGGCCCGAACAGCGCCTTCAGCAACCTGCCGCCGTGCATCGAGACCCAGGTCGAGTGGATCGGCGAGCTCATCGGGGCGGCGGAGGCCGGCGGCACGGTGGCCGTCGAGGCGACCAAGGAGGCCGAGGAGGAGTGGACGGCGCTCTGCCGGAGCCTGGCCGACTACACCCTGTTCCCGAAGGTCGCCTCCTGGATCTTCGGGGCCAACATCCCCGGCAAGAAGAGCACGGTCATGTTCTACTTCGCCGGCCTGGGGGCCTACCGGGAGAAGCTGCGCGAGGTGGCCGACGCCGGCTATGACGGCTTCGTCCTGCGCCAGGGGTCGTCCGCCGCGGCCTGATGTCACCTTTGCCGCGCCCGCGGCGTCTTAATGAGTGAGGGGCGTGTCGCGGCCCGCGATAAAGCGCGCCCCTCACCGTTATTTCGCCGATGGCGGCGTTTTTCGCTGCCTCAAGCCGGGCGCGTTTGCGCAGGTCAGCCTGCCGACGTGCTATTTGGCGCGCAAAAAAGAATGTCATCTAACATATCTCGAATAGCTTCACCGAAATGCTTGACTATTTTGCGCTCAAGCTGGATAGCATGAGCGACATGACTGATACTGTGATTCGCGTCGAAGACCAGATCGCCACTGTGATCAACGTCTTCGACGTCGACCCGGCCAAGCAGCAGGAGCTCGTCGAAATCCTCAAGGAGGGCGCGGAAAAGGTCTTCAAGGGCCGGCCCGGCTTCATCTCGGTCAACCTTCTCGCCAGCGCCGACGGCACCAGAGTCGTCAATTACGCGCAGTGGCGCAGCCCGGACGACGTCAAGGCCACACTGGCCGACCCCGAGGCGCAGATTTACGCGAAGAAGGCCGGCGAAATCGCCAAGGCGTCGCCGCACCCGTACCGGGTGGTCGCCACCTACCACGCCTGAGCCGGCAGGCGGAAAGACAACAGACCTCGCCCCGCTGACCTCGATCAGCGGGGCGGAATCCCGCAAGGCACGGACGCGCACGGCAAGGAAGCAGGACAGTCGCCATGACCAGTGCCACCACCGCAGACATCGTGATCGCCGGAGCCGGGATCGGCGGACTCAGCGCCGCCCTGGCCCTGCACGCCCGTGGGATCAAGTCGACCGTGCTGGAAGCCGCCGGCGAGATCCGGCCTCTCGGGGTCGGCATCAACATCCAGCCGGCGGCGATCGCCTGCCTGACCGGGCTCGGGCTCGGCCAGGCGCTGGCGGCCACCGGCATCCCCACCCGCGAGCACCGCTACCTCGACCACCTCGGCGCCACGTTATGGACAGAGTCGAGGGGCATCGCGGCCGGGCACCCGTTCCCGCAGTACTCCATCCACCGAGGCGAACTGCAACTGCTGCTGCTCGACGCGGTCCGCACCCGCCTCGGGGCCGGCGCGGTCCGCACCGGCACCCGGCTGCACACCTACGAGCAGAGCCGCGACGGCGTCCGCGTCCACGCGCACGACCGCGACAGCGGCTCCAGTGTCACCTTCCACGCCGCCGCCCTGATAGGCGCGGACGGCCTGCACTCGGCCGTGCGCTCACGCCTGCACCCCGGCAAGGCCGGGCTGAACGGGGCGGGCGTGCAGATGTGGCGCGGCCTGACCGAACTGGACGGCTTCCTCGACGGCCGCACCATGATCCTGGCCAACGACGAGAACGCCACCCGCCTGGTCGCCTACCCCATCTCGGCCCGGTACGCCGAACGCGGCAAGGCCCTGCTCAACTGGGTGCTGCTGGTCTCCATGGGCTCGCCGGGCCCGGCCGCCGAGGCCGCCTGGGACCTGCCGGGCGTCATCGACGACATCCTCCCGTACCTGGCCGACTGGGACTTCGGCTGGTTCGACGTCCGCGACGCGCTCGCGCGCAGCGGCCAGATCCTGCGTTACCCGATGGTCGACCGCGAGCCTCTGGAGCACTGGGGGCAGGGGCGCGTCACCCTGCTCGGCGACGCCGCCCACCTCATGTACCCGATCGGGGCCAACGGCGCCTCCCAGGCCATCATCGACGCCGCCGCCCTGGCCGACGCGCTCGACGGAAGCGCCGACGTGGCGGACGCGCTGGAGCGCTACGAGAACGTCCGACGGCCGGCCACGAACGCGATCGTGCAGGCCAACAGGAAGATGGACAGCGCGGAACGGGTCGCGGCAGCCGGGGCCGAGACCGACAGGACGACCGCCCTGGCCACCATCACCGCCGACTACCGCGCCACCGTAGAACACCGCCCCACCCCCGCCTGACGAGCACCCCCCTCGCCTTCCGCCCGCTGCAGGCGTCCCGGTGGAAGGCCGGTCCGCCGGTGACGTGATCGGCCGGCCCCCGTGGCCAGCAGTTCGGCGTACCGCGCCGCCACCGCCTCGGCCGTGGCGACGTCCGCGAACGCCTCCAGCGGCTCTCCAGGAACCCGGCTGAGCACCAGGTACTCCTCGCCGCCCGACTCCAACGGCCGGGGGACGGGGACGCCGAGATCGCCGAGCCCGGCCAGCAGCCGCAGCACGGCCGCCCGCTCCGGCAGCCGGGTCGCCGCCGCGGGGGTGCGCGGCAGGCACACGACCCGATCCGGGCCGACCACCACCTGGTGGAACTGCCCACGGCGGACGGCGAGCCGCTCGGGCTCGACGTCCGGGAACCACCGATCCAGGATGTTCCTCACCTCACCAGCATGGCGGTGGTGCCGGGGACGATCGTCATCTTTGAGCGCGGCCCCTGATCAGGCCGTCGATCCGGTCCGGGGCGAAGACGGTGTCGGTGACGAGCCTGGCGAGCCCGTGCACGCCGGCCCGGTCCCCAAGGGTGCTCGGCACGATGCTGAGGTTGCGGGTGGCCAGCGGCAGCGAACGCCCGTACACCGACTGCCGGACGCTGGCGAACAGCACGTCGTCGATGGCCGCGAGCTGCCCGCCGACGACGACCTTGCGCGGGTTGAGGATGTTGACGATGTCGCTGATCGCGGTGCCGACGATCCCCGCGGCCCGCTTCACGACGCGGATGGTGTCGGGGTTGCCGGCGTGCGCCTGGCGGACGACGTCGTTGACGGAGCGCACCTCGTGCCCCAGTTCGCGCAGGTCGCGCACCATGGCCCAGCCGCCCGCGTACGCCTCCACGCACCCGGTGTTGCCGCACCGGCACACGGGCGGGTCGCTCACCCCTGCGGCGGCGAGCGGGATGTGTCCCACGTCGCCGGCAGCGCCGTCGGAGCCCCGGTAGATGCGCCCGTCCACGATGAGGCCTGTGCCGATGCCGGTGCCGATCTTCACGAACACGATGTTGGGCGTCTCGGGGTGGGTGAGCCGGTGCTCGCCGAACGCCATCGCGTTGACGTCCTTGTCGACGACGACGGGGCAGTCGTAACGGCCGGCGAAGTGGCCGGCGATGTCGAAGTCGTGCCAGCCGGTCATGATGGGCGGGTTCACCGCGCGCCCGCTGGCGGCGTCCACCGGGCCGGGCACGCTGAGGCCGATGCCCAGCACCTCGGAGCGCGGGTGGCCGGCCAGCAGTTCGGCGAAGCGGTCGGTCACCTGGTCGAGCACCTTGACGGGGCCGTCGGTGATGTCGATGGGGACGTGCCGCTCGTCCAGGACGCCCGCGACGGCGTCGGCGAGCGCGACCCGCATGCCGGTCGCGCCGGTGTCGGCGACCAGGACGACGCCGCGGTGCCGGTTGACGTCGAAGCGGTCGGCGGGCCGGCCGCCCGTGTTGGCGTCCTGGGAGGACGGGACGATCAGCGCGTGGCCGAGCAGCGCCTCGACGCGCTGGTTGACGGCGGTGCGGGACAGCCCGGCCAGCCGGGCCACCTCCGTCTTGGTGAGCCCGTCGGGATGCGACCGGAACAGCGCGAACACCGCCCCAGGACTGTCCTTCGACACCCGACCGACCTCCCCTTCCTGTACAGCGCCCTGGGCAAGTACGGGCGCCCCGTCTCCACGCGCGGCCGGGCGAACGCCGTGTCCGTGCTGCGCCGCCTGGCGGAGCACGCCGCCGCGCAGGGGGTCACGCTGGGCCTGGAGGTGTGCAATCGTTACGAGACGAACGTGGTCAACACCGCGCGCGAGGCGCTCCGGCTGGCCGACGACGTCGGCGCCGACAACGTGGTCGTGCACCTCGACACGTACCACATGAACATCGAGGAGGACGATCTGATCAGGCCGGTCCTGGAGGTGGGCGAGCGGCTCGGCTACGTGCACGTCGGCGAGAACCACCGCGGCTTCCTCGGCTCGGGTCACCTCGACCTCACCGGCTTCTTCCACGCCCTGGCCGACGTCGGCTACCGGGGCCCCGTCACGTTCGAGTCCTTCTCCTCCGCGGTGGTCGCGCCGGGGCTCTCCGGCGATCTGGCCATCTGGCGCGACCTGTGGACCGACGGCGCCGCGCTCGCCGACCACGCCCGGCGCTACCTGACCGCCGCGCTCGCCGTCAGCGGGGGCGTCAGGTGAGCGGAGACGAGCTGCTCCAGCGCGTCCGGGGGCTGGCCGCGACCGGCGAACGGGTCGTGGTCGGCATCGCGGGCTGTCCGGGTGCGGGCAAGTCGACGCTGGCCGGATGGCTGGTCGAGCGCCTGAGCGCGGCGGGGCTGCCGGCCGTGTGGGTGCCGATGGACGGCTTCCACCTGGCCGACGTCGAGCTCGAACGCCTCGGCAGGCTGGGGCGCAAGGGCGCCATCGACACCTTCGACGCCCACGGCTACCTGGCGCTGCTGCGCCGCCTGCGCGCCGAGACCGCCACCGTCGTCTACGCGCCCTCCTTCGACCGCGACATCGAGCAGCCGATCGCGGGCGCCATCGCCGTGCCGCCGGCCGCGCGGGTCGTCGTCAGCGAGGGAAACTACCTGCTGGCCGCCGACGAACCGTGGCGGCAGGTCAGGCAGGCCATGACCGAGGTCTGGTACGCCGAGGTCGACGACCGCGTCCGGCTGGAGCGCCTCACCAGGCGGCACGTCGAGTTCGGCAAGAGCCCCGATCAGGCCGCGCGCTGGGTCGCCGAGGTCGACGAGCCCAACGCCGTGGCCATCCGCGCCACCCGGGCGGGCGCCGACCTGCTGGTCGACCTGGACCGGCGCCGGTGAGCGGCATCCCGGCCGGGACCAGGACCAGGTTGACGCCCACGATCGTGGTCGCGAAGCCGATGGCGGCGATGCCGCTGATCCGGGAGAAGCGCATGGTGGTGCCTCCAATGCTTTTACGAGCCATATATTCATTATAAGTAGCGTAAGCACTTAGAGTACAACCATGGGTGCTGAGGTGAGCCGGCGCCGTTACGACTCGTTGCGCCGTACGACGCAGGCGCTGGAGACGCGGGCCGAGATCGCCCGCGCCGCGCGCCGGCTCTTCGTCGAGCGCGGCTGGGCGGCGACGACCGTGCGCGACGTGGCGCGCGAGGCCGGGGTCTCCGTGCCGACGGTCTACTCGGTGTACGGGAACAAGACCGGCCTGACCAGGGCGCTGGCCGACGCCGCCGACCTGTCGGCCGACCCGGCGCAGCAGCTCGCCGAGCTGGAGTCGGCCGAGGCCGACCCCGGACGGCAGCTCGCCGCGATGGCCGGCTTCGACCGGCGGCTGTACGAGCGCGCCGGAGATGTCATCACGCTGCTGCGCGAGGCCGCCCGCAGCGAACCCGAGCTGGCCTCCGTCTACCGCGAGGGCCGCAGGCGGGCCGACGAGACCCGCGTGGCGGTCTTCTCCTCCTGGCCCGACGGCACCCTGCGCCCGGGGCTCGACGTGCCCGGCGCGGTCGACGTGTACGCGGGGCTGTGCAGCATCGACGTCTACACCACGTTCACGGCCGAGCGCGGCTGGCCGCCCGAGCGCGTCGAACAGTGGTGGAGCCAGGCCCTGGCCCGCGAACTGCTGGGCTGCGACCCTTCCCGTTGATCGGGCGGGCCGGCCGGTCGGCTCGATAGCGTGATCACGCGGGGAGGTTGTGGTGCACGAGATCGACTTCCGGCTGCTCGGGCCTGTCTGCGTCCGGCGGGACGGCAGGTCTCTGGGGCCGGCCACCGCTCAGCAGCGTTCCGTCCTGGCCATGCCAGATCTAGTCCGCCCGGCGGGCGAGGGTGAGTTCGGTGGTGAAGGTCATGTCCACGCCGTCGCCCAGCAGGGAGGCCAGGTCGCGCAGCAGCGCCTCGCGCGCGTCGTGGTCCATGATCCGGTAGGCGGAGACGGAGCGGACCAGATCCAGGTAGCGGTCTGCTTCGTACCGGTCGGTGTGGGTGTAGAGGCGGGTCTCCAGGTCGGTGAAGCGGGGGTCGCCGGCCAGTTCGTCCGCGGGAGGCTCGGGCCGACCAGGCTTGGGCCGGTGCAGGCTGGAGCTCGACACGCCGTAGCGGCCGTCCACGTCGGCGAGGGCGGTGAGCAGTTCGGGGTCGGTGACGCCGTAGTTGTTCCAGAAGAGCGCCACGGCCCCCGAGGGCGTCAGGGCGGCGTGGGCCAGGTCCCAGCGCCTGTCCCGGTCCACCCAGTGCCAGGCCTGGGCGCAATAGAGCAGGGCGAACGCCCGGTCGGGCACGTAGTCCTCGAAAATCCCGCTCTCGACCCTGACTTCCGGGCACTTCGCCCGCAGTGTGGCGGCCATCCTGGCGTCGGGCTCGACGCAGGTCAGGTCCACGCCGCGGGCCGCGAAACCCGCCGTGGCCTTGCCCGTCCCCGCGCCGACCTCCAGCACCGGGCCGGAGGGCGCGTAACCGAGCACGTCGGTGACGAGCTGATCAGGGTAGCCGGGCCGGGCCGACTCGTACTGATCGACTGCCTCTCCGAACACCACGTTTCTGCGGCGGTCCACCATTTCGTCTCCTCCACCTGGTCAGGGCGCCCGGCCGCCCACCTTCAGCTTGCTAGCCGTTCGCCTGCCGCTCGTTGTCCCGCCTCGACCGTACGGCCGTCGCCAGGACGTCGAGCAGTCGTTCCGTCTCGTCCCAGCCCACGCAGGCGTCGGTGATGCTCTGCCCGTAGGTCAGGCCCGCGCGCGGCCCCGGCTCCTGCCGGCCGGGCACCAGGAAACTCTCCAGCATCAGCCCGGCGATGCCGGTCTCGCCGCCGGCGATGCGGGCAGCCACCTCGTCGACCACCGCCGCCTGCCGGACGTGGTCCTTGCCGCTGTTGCCGTGGCTGGCGTCCACGATCAGCCGCCGCGGCCGCTCGGCCTTGGCCAGCAGGGTGAGGGCGTCGCGGACGGAGTCGGGGTCGTAGTTGGGGCCGCGCCGGCCGCCGCGCAGGATCACGTGACAGTCGGGGTTGCCCGTGGTCGTCACCACCGAGGCGCGGCCTTCGTCGTCGATGCCGAAGAAGACCTGCGGGTGGGAGGAGGCCATCACCCCGTCGATCGCGACCTGCACGTCGCCGTCCGTGGCGTTCTTGAACCCGACCGGCATGGACAGGCCCGAGGTGAGCTGGCGGTGCACCTGGCTCTCCGGCGTGCGCGCGCCGATCGCGCCCCAGGTGACGGCGTCGGCGATGTACTGCGGGCTGGTGGGTTCGAGGAACTCGCAGCCGACGGGCAGGCCCGTGCTCAGCACGTCGAGGAGCACGGTACGCGCCATGCGCAGGCCGCGCCGCACGTCGTGGCCGCCGTCGATGTCGGGGTCGTTGATCAGGCCCTTCCAGCCGATGGTCGTGCGCGGCTTTTCGAAGTAGACCCGCATGACCACCAGCAGGGCGTCACCCAGGTCGCGGGTGGCCTCGGCCAGGCGGCGGGCGTAATCGAGGGCCGCCTCCGGGTCGTGCACGGAGCACGGCCCGACGACGAGCAGCAGCCGGTCGTCGTCTCCGGTCAGCACGTCGCGTACGGCGCGGCGGCTCGCGGCCACCAGCGCCTCGCGTTCCTCCCCGAGCGGCTGCTCATTGCGCAGATCGATCGGCGTGGGCAGGGCTTCGAAGGAGGTGATGCGCAGATCGCCAGTCGCGGTCATGGGCTCGTGTGTCCTTTGCGTTCAGCGGCGGTACGGCCCACGCCCAGACAATCCGGAGCCGCCCGCCTAAATGACGAAAAGCAGAGACGGATCGTCTCTGCTTTGTGGCTCCGGATGATCAGGAAGTCAGCGCATGTGACCCTCGGCCCCACCCGGAGCCTGCACATAGCGCCAAAATCGACTGATCAGCATGATGCGGACGTTATCAGGCGGACGGCCACTTCTCCAAATCCGGCCCCCGTTCGAGCTCCGCCGTTCAGTGATCCCGGCCGCGTACGCCTCGGGCCCGAGCGGGCGACGGACGACCTCACTTAGTCCGATCATCCGCGAAAGATGCTCGATCAACCGTGATTAGGCCCTCCTCGATCGGCGTAACTCGGGTTACATTCACGTTACTTTGCCCTCTCTTATCCCCCCGAGTAGACCGAAGGGAGAGGCATGAGAGCGCGAACCGCAATCGTGGCCTTGACCGTCGCGGCGATCCTCATGCCGGCGGCCGTCGCACAGGCATCCGAGACGGCCGCCCCGCCGCCCGAAAGTGACTTCCAGAAGGTGACGCTCAACGACAACCCGGGCGAGCCCATGGACCTGGCGGTGTTACCGGATTCAAGGGTCCTGCACACCACCCGCAAGGGCGAGGTCTGGCTGCACGACCCGAAGACCGGCCTCAACACCCTGGCCGCCCGGCTGAACGTCTACCAGCACGACGAGGAGGGCCTGCAGAGCATCGCCCTCAGCCCCGGCTTCGGCAAGGGCCCCAAGAAGGACGACTGGGTCTACCTCTACTACTCCCCGCCGCTCAACACCCCCGTCGACGACCCGGCGACGCCCGACGTCAACGAGGGCGACGCCCCGTTGACCGGCACCCCGCAGGACTTCGCGCCCTTCAAGGGGCTGATCAGGCTCTCGCGGTTCCGCCTGACGGGAAACACCATCGACCTGCGGACCGAGCAGCGCGTCCTCGACGTGCCGGTCGACCGGGGCATCTGCTGCCACGTCGGCGGCGACATCGTCTTCGACGCCGCGGGCAACCTCTACCTGTCGACCGGCGACGACACCAACCCGTTCTCCTCCGACGGCTTCACCCCCATCGACGAGCGGACCGACAGGAACCCGGCGTTCGACGCCCAGCGCAGCGCCGGCAACACCAACGACCTGCGCGGCAAGATCCTGCGCGTCAACGTGCGGGCCGACGGGTCCTACTCGATCCCGCGCGGCAACCTCTTCCCACCAGGCACGCAGGGAACCCGGCCGGAGATCTACGCGATGGGCCTGCGCAACCCGTTCCGCATCGAGATCAAGCGGTCCACCGGGGAGCTCTACGTCGGAGACTACTCGCCCGACGCGCGCGAGGCCGACCCGCAGCGCGGTCCTTCGGGCACCGGCAAGTGGACGGTCGTCCGCAAGGCGGGCAACTACGGCTGGCCGTACTGCGCGACGGCGCGGCTCCCGTACGTCGACTACGACTTCGCGACCAGTACGTCGGGCCAGGCGTTCGACTGCGCCGCGCCCGTCAACGACTCGCCGCACAACACCGGCCGGCGCGCGCTGCCACCGGTCGTCCAGCCGGACGTGTGGTACTCCTACGGGCAGTCGGCGGAGTTCCCGCAGCTCGGCACCGGCGGCATCGGCCCGATGGGCGGCCCCGCCTACTCCTACGACCCGCGTAACGCCCACGCCCGGGGCTCCGTGGCCTGGCCCAAGTACTACGACGGCGTCCCGCTCTTCTACGAGTGGACCCGCGACTACGTCAAGGCGTTCCGCCGCGACGGGCAGATCGAGGACGTGCTGCCCTCCTTCGTCTTCGACAACCCGATGGACATGGAGTTCGGCCCTGACGGCGCGCTCTACGTGCTGGAGTACGGCGACGGCTTCTTCCAGGAGAACCCGGACGCCCAGCTCTCGCGGATCGACTACATCGGCAACACCGGCAACCACACGCCCATCCCGGCCGCCGCGGCGTCGGTGACCGCCGGGCACGCGCCGCTCACCGTCCGGTTCACCAGCACGGGAACCACCGACCCCGACGGCGACAGGATCCGCTACGCCTGGGACTTCGACGCCGACGGCCGGGTCGACTCCCGCAGCCCCGAGGCGACCTACACCTTCCAGCGCAACGGCCTCTACAACGCCACGCTGCGCGTCACCGACGACGACGGCAAGTCCGCGGCGACGTCGGTGCGGGTCGTGGTCGGCAACGCCGCACCCGTCGTCGAACTGGTCAAGCCCGCGCAAGGGCAGGCGTTCTCCTTCGGGGACGTCGTCGAGTTCGAGGTACGCATCACCGACGACCAGCCGGTGAACTGCGCCAACGTGACCGTGGACTACGTGCTCGGCCACGACGAGCACGGCCATCCGCAGACCACCGCCCGCGGCTGCACGGGCTCCATCCAGACCACCGAGCCCAGCGGACACGACCCGGACACCGACAACCTCAGCGGCGTCTTCGTCGCCACCTACACCGACCCCGGCGCCGCCGACCTGCCGCCGCTGAGCGGCAGCGACGAGGTCGCGCTCAAGCCCACCCGATAGGAGAACCCCCATGTGTTACGGCTACGGCCCCAGCAGGCGCTCCCTGCTCGCCGCGGGCCTCGGCCTGGGCGCGGCCGCCATCGCCGCCGCGTCCCCCGCCGCGGCCGCCGCCACGCCGCACCACCCAGGCAAGAAGCGCATCCCGCGCGACCAGATCAGCATCCAGATCTACTCGGTACGCGACGACCTCGCCCAGAACTACGACGCCACCCTCTCCTACCTCGCCGAGATCGGCTACCCGAAGGTCGAGCTGGCGCTCGGCTACTTCGGCCGCACCGCGCAGCAACTGCGGGCCTTCCTCGACGGGCTCGGCATCCGCTCCACCTCCAGCCACGACGGCATCAGCCCCGACGACGCCGCCCTGGACACGAAGATCTCCAACGCGCTGACCCTCGGACAGTCCTACATCGTCGTCCCCTACCTCAACTCCACCAGCCTCGACGAGTGGAAGGGCTGGGCCGAGCGGATGAACGTCGAGGCCGCCGCCGCCCGCTCCGCCGGGCTCCGGTACGGCTACCACAACCACGCCCACGAGTTCACCACCGACCTCGGCGGCGGCAAGACGCCCTGGGACGTGCTGACGTCCGAGCTGGACCCGCGCCTGGTCCACCTGGAGATCGACCTCTACTGGGCGGTCACCGGCGGCGTCGGCCGCGGCGCCTCCGACCCGGTGGGCTTCGCGCTCAACGTCATCCGCCGGGCGCCGCAGCGCGTCCTGCAGTTCCACGTCAAGGACCGCCACCTCGACGGCGACATGGCCGACCTCGGAACCGGAACCATCGACTTCCGGCGGATCTTCGACAAACACCAGGTCAAGGAGTACATCGTCGAGAACGACACCCCCGACGTGACGCCCAGGCGCACGGCGGAGGTCGGCTACAGCTACCTGCGCAAACTGCGCTACTGAGCCCCGCACCGCCGCTCCCGGCCCCTCCTCCCAGGGCCGGGAGCGTGCTCAGGCCGGGCGCGCCACCACGGTTCGCCAGCCGAAGGCGACGGCGCCGGTCAGGAGAACCAGACCCGACAGCACGCCGCTGATGATCGGCACCCAGGCCACGGCGGACGTCGAGGCCAGGACGAGCCCGGCGGTCCCGAGCAGGGTGAGGACCACGCCCGGGACGGCGATGCTGCGGTCCTTCCAGATCGGCGCCAGCGCGATGAAGTGCACACCGACCACGAACGCCACCCAGGCCACGTTGGTCTGCTCGGGGCGTCCCCAGGCGGTCAGCAGCCGGATGCCGCCGAAGAGCAGGAGCGCCTCGGCGGCGACCACGACGAGGTAGCCGCGGCTGAACATGGCCGGTCGCGCACCCTCGGCCTGCCCCTGTTCGCGGGCGGTGAAGAACCACATGGCGACGACGCCCGCGGCGGCCAGGCAGGCGGCTGCCCGCAGAAGGAGAACGGTCGTGGTGTTCAGCGGGCTCTGGGCGTTGAGGACGACGAAGACCGCGCCGAAGACCGCGCCGACCAGCAATCCAGTCATTCGTTGCGCGCAACTCGCGGCCCGCGCGGGCGGCCTGCGCGATCTGCTGCCTGACGTGGTCGCTGTCCTCCAGCCGTTCGACGTCGACGGGGAGGCCGCGCAGCTCGCTCACCACCTCTTCCAGCCGATGGGCAAGCCGGGCCAACGACACGCTCTCGTCCACACGCCTCCTTCGCCGGCTCCGCACCCCGCAGCTTACGATGCGGTGGTCGTGAGGCGCGTGTGCAGGTGGCGGCCTGGCGGACCAGTTCGGTTTCGCGGGGCCTGCCCGCGCGATCACAGCTCCACGTACACGCCCGCCACGTCGTCGTGCCGCTTGCCGCGGGGGAACTCCTCGCCCTCGGGGTCGGCGTGCTCGCTCGCCCGCACCTGCGCGAGCAGCGTGTTCAGCCCCTCCTCCCGAACCAGGGAGAGCAACGCGGGAAAGTCGCCCAATCCGAAGACTTCCGTCCATCGGGTGGCCCCGTCGGTCAGCGCCGCGGCGTCGGTGACGTCGGCGCGCGGGGTGAGGCCCGTGACGGCCCGGCCGGCCACGTCCGGGTCGGCGGCCACGGTGAAGAAGCCGCCCTCCGCGTTGCGCAGCGCGGTCACCGCCCCGACGTAGGCGTGTACGGCCGCCTCGGACTCCGCGGTGCCCGGGGCCAGGGCTTTCACCCGCTCGCGCAGCGCCCGCAGGTCAGGGCGGAGCCGGAGTACGGTCAGCCGGGTGTCAAGGACGGGGGTGATCGTGCCGTCCTTGCCGCCGAGCAGGATGGCGGCGTCGGAGAGCACCAGGTGTTCGACCCGCTCCTCGTCCCAGCGCAGCAGCGCCGCCGTGGCCTGGGGTGTGCGTTTGTGCGACAGGTCGCAGCCTGGCCCGTGGGCGGCGGCCGTACGCGTGATCGCCTCGGACAGACAGGCGGCCAGGTCCCACTCCCGGCGTGACCCGGCCAGCTCCACGAGCGCGCCGCCGAGCCGCGCGGTGAACCACGGCACGTCGTGCGCGCATCCGGTGTCGCCGTCGGCCGGGGGCGTGACGCCGTCGAGCACCACGGCCACGCCCCCGTCCGCCAGAACCACGGCCGCGTAGTCCTCGTTGGGATCTTCCTGCGACGCCGGCCTGGCGACGATGTCGATGCGCATGATCCCCAGTATGCAATCCCGCGCTTGACGGACCCCGAGCCGGCTCAGGCGGCCTCGGCCGCGCGGAAGGTCTTGAGCGCCTCGGGGCCGAAGTAGGCGCCGTAGCTGGTCGTGGAGTTGCGCAGCGCGTGGGTGGAGATCACGTGCCCTGAGCCGACGCGCTTGTCGAAGTCCTGGAACCACGGCCCGCCGCTGGAGCCGCCGCCCATGTCGCACACCAGCGCGTACTTCATGCCGTACGCCGGGGTCGCCGGCTTGCCGCCGCAGTACTGCAGGGTCTTGCCGCCGTTGCCGTTGTTCGGGTAGCCGAGCAGCAGGTTGGCCGTGCCCTCGGCGCGGGAGTTGAACCTGATGCCCTGCCCGCCCACGGCCTGCAGAGGGGTCTTGCCGTTCACCGGCTTGACGACCAGCATGCCGAAGTCGAGCGGCGGCTGGTGGGCGCCGTCCTTGTAGTAGCCGGACCAGATGAAGGAGGTGCGCGCCACGAACTTGCCGTACGGCGCCGTGCCGTTCTTGTAGGCGGGCACGAAGGCCAGGTTGCTGCTCCAGCGGCCGTCGTTGTCGATCAACGCGTGCCCGACGGTCACGATGACGTCCCCGCCGGCGCTGGTCACGACGGTTCCCGAGGCCACGAAGTCCTGGCCGTTGCCGCCCGTCCCGAACACCTTGCCCGCCGTCTTGGCGATGAGACCACCGCCGTTCCAGGTCTGCTGTTCGGCCACAGCAGGGCCGAACGGGACTCGCGCCGGGTAAGTTGCCGGGGTGGGGGCGATGTTCACCTGATTGCCGATCGCGTACGGCGTCGCCTTCTTGGTCGTGGCGTCCGCAGTGTCGGCGGGGGCGGTCAGCGGCTGCGCGGCGCGCATCCGCTCCGGCGTCCAGTAGTCGCCGCCGGCGGCGAACTTCGCCGGGACGTGGTGCGCCAGCGGCCGGTCCTGCGCCGTCTCGCCCGGCGGCTCGGCGGTGGCGGCGTGGGCGCCCAGCCCGAGCGTCAGAGTGGTCAAGCCGGCGATGGCCAGGATACGCATGAAACCTCCGTGACAAATGTGGCGGAAGATGACTTACCACACATATGGCCAAAGGAGGCAATCGCGGCCGTTCAGGCGCAGACGGGCAAGCTCGGATGGTCGTTCGTACGGACGGCGGGGAGCCACGCGTGACCGCCGGGCACGTCGTGGAGCAGCACCCGGAACCAGCGGGTCGTGCCCACACCCGTCTCGTCCTCGACACGGTCGCCGTCGTAGAGGACGCAGTCGGCCTTCAGGACGTCGCCGTGCCACACACGATGCTCCACGACGTTGCCGGCGGCGTACTTCTGCCGTGGATCGCGGGCCAGGCCCAGGCTGCAGGCGGGCGGCCGTTCCGCACGGCTCCCGCAGTCGCCCTCGACGTTGTGGACGCGTACCGAGGCCACGGTCGCGGCACCGGGTTCGTTCTCCACGATGGACGGGGGCTGCTCGGAGTCCGATCTGAGAAGGGCGAAGGCCGTGGCGCCCGCGACGGCGAGAACGGCGGCGGCCACGGCGGCCACCAGGCCCCTCCGACGCGGCCGGCCGTCCGCCACGGGAGGAGGCTCAGGCACATCGGCGACCGACCCCGCACCAGACGGGCTCCCATCAGACGGGTTCTCGCCGGACGGGCTTCTCGCGGGCGGGTGCTCATCGGACGGGGCTTCGTCGTCCTGTTCTTCAGGGGGCGTGGCGGGGTCGGACCGGGCGACGTCGGCCAGCGCCCACAGCCGGTGCAGCTCGCGTAACTCCTCACCGGTGGCGCCGCACGCCTTGGCGAAGGTGTGCACCGCCCCGTACGTGGCCGGCACCTTGGCCCCGGAACAGTAGCGGTGCAGGCTCGAACGGCTGATCCCGGTCTGCGCGGCCAGCGCCTCGTAACTCGTCCCCGCGCGTTCTTTCAGCATCCGCAACCGGGCCGCGAACCGTTCGATCTCATCTGTCTGCGTCATGACTTCCCTCGCCGCTCGGTCATGAGCCGCCCGCCCAGCCGGCACCGCCGCCACCACACGCATCCCACCCGCGTCCCAGCAGCTCAGTCAGACGTGCAGCTCGCAATGGACAGTCGTCTCCCAGCATCCCATCGAAGCCGGATTCCTTGCCACCGGCGGCGGCCCCTTGCCAGCGTCGTGCCTGTCGCCGGCGCGGCACCGAGCCACGGGGGCCGGTGCCGCCGGGACGTTCATCCCAGAGGGGGAATCCATGCCAGGAAAGACCAGAGCGGGCATCGTGTCGGCGGTGCTCGTCGCGGCCATGGCGGTGCCCGTGGTCGCGATGACGACGGCGCCCGCCCAGGCCACCACGGCCATGGCGTGCGAGTTGCACCTCGGCAAGACGAGCAAGAGCGGCAAGTCCATCGTCGGCTTCGGCAGCCAGTCGCGTGACTGCGGGACGCGCGGCAAGTCCACGCTGGTCATCCAGCGCAGCCGCTGGTACGGGTGGGAGGATCTGGCCAGTAAGACGGTGACCGGGTCGGGGTACGACGGCTACGTCCGCTACAACTGCTCGGGCGCGGGCACCCACACCTACCGCACCATCCACGTCGGCCGGACGATCGGCGGCAGCCCCAAGTTCAAGGAGTCGAACCGGATCCGCGTCTCCTGCTGACCCGCGGGCCCCTCAGCCTGACCGCTCCGCTCTCTCAAGGCAGTCGCTCGCCGTGAACGGTCGCCTCGTGCCGGATCTCCGCGAGGAACTCTTCGGTGAGGTGTTGCCGCCGCGGATCCTCCACGTACAGGAGCCAGCACCCGCGGATGCCGCACAGCAGGTTCTCGAGGAGGTCGAGAGCGGGACGGGCGGGGTTGAGCGGGGTGATGGGGAGGAAGACGGAGTCGAGATCGAGGTCGGGATCATCGGCGTGGGCCGTCGCGATGATCTGCTCTAAGGCGCTGATGCGGTGTTTGGTCTCCGTGATGCCGCGCAGATGTCCGTCGGCGATGTGAAGGGCGTGCCGGATCATCGGCATGACCGCCTGGCGGGGCCGGACGCCCGCGACCATCGCCGTGATGACCTGGCTGAGGCTTTCGTGCGCGTGCGGTTTGGCGTTCTCGGCCTGGGCCACGACCTGCGCGGGGGCAAGTCCGGTACGGCGTGAGGTGGCGATGGCCGCCGCGTGCAGCCAGTGCGCGGCGGCGATGGCGGCCGCGGCCGGGTCGAACTCGGTGAACAGCGTCCGCGCGCCGAAGGGGTTCTGACGGAGCTGGACGTCCGCCTGGGCGGTGTGGAGGGGAGAGGCGTCCTCGCGGCTGAGGGTGACGGCCTGCTGGGCGCGTTCTGTCAGATCGCCGCGTTCGGCCCGTTCGACGGCGGCCAGCTCGGCGTCCACGTCGACGGAGATGCGGGCGGTGAGCTCGGGCGCGCCGAGGTCGTGCAGGGCGCGGCCGACGCGGTGGGCGTAGTCCTCGACCATGGTGTCGCAGGTGGTGAGCGAGCCGTTCGCGGGCAGGTGCGGGGCGATCAGGGCGTCGGCGACGACGATGAACGCATCACGCTCCCGCTGCCGCCGCATCCCGATCCTGCTCGCCCCGCCGCTCTGGTCGACGGAGCTGGCGGGGTGGGTGTAGCAGCGCCAGCAGGCATGGGACAGATCAGTCAGGGTGGTGGCCAGCCGCATGGAGTCGGGTGAACGGGGCAGCTCGGCCACATCGGTGGCGATGTCACCGAACCCTGTGCCCCAGTTGGCCATGAGCACGTTGCGGGCTTGATCGACGGCATACCGTGTCACAGAGGCTCCTTGGCAGGGGGTAGGGAGCGCGGTGCGCATGCTCAGGATGCTGGATCCACGGCCCGCGTGGAGCCCTTTTGGTTTAGTTGCGCGTCCCCTGATCAGCGCTTTCGCCGGAATTGCGAGGTAATTTCGCCCCCCGGAGTTCCCGTCGGGAACCGTCTGCGGCGCTTGACGCGCGCGGGGCCGCGCATCAACATCGTCGAATGCCCTTCAACCACAACGACCACTACCACGGCCAGTTACTGCGGCAGGTCCCGAACGGCTGCCGCAAGGCGCTGGACGTCGGCTGTGGCACCGGGGAGTTCGCCCGACGGCTCGCCGCGAAGGGGATCGACGTCGACGCCATCGACGCCTCGGAAGAAGCCCTCGAAACGGCGCGGGCTCGATCCGCCGGCCACACCGTCGACTACCGCCACGCGGACGTCACCACCATCGACCTGCCCGGCGGTCACTACGACTACATCTCGTGTCTGGCCAGCATCCACCACGTGCCGTTCGAGACGGTCGCCGCGCTGCGGGAGGCCCTGTCGCCCGACGGCGTCCTGGCGATCCTCGGCTGCTACCGCGAAAGCTGGCCCGCCGACCTCCCGGTGAGCCTGGCCGCCGTTCCCGCGAACGCGGCCGCGCGGCTCGCCGTCGCCGCGTGGGAAAAGGGCTCGGCGGCGGCCGGCGCAGGTCGGACGCGGCTTCATGGGCCGATGGACGCCCCGGCCATGGGACCCTCCATGACGCTCGCCGAGGTCAGGAGGGAAGCGGCCCGGCTGCTCCCGGGATGCGGCGTCCGTCGCCGGCTCTTCTGGCGCTACCTCCTCGTGTACCGAAACAGCCCGATCTGAGTGGTCGGCGCGGGAACTTGGCCGGACGAGGATGGTGAATACGTTTCATTTGCCGACAAAGCGCTGGTCAGCGGGCTGAGAACTCCGTCAAAAAGCCTCCACACGGGCTGAGGATCCAGCATTCTGAGCATGGCCGTCCTCCACGCGTGGCCACGGCCTGAGCATGGCTTTCACCTGCTCATTCCCCCCCCGTTGAAGGAGTCTGCGTGACTCGCTATGCCATAGACCGCGCCGGCAACACCCTCATCGCTCAGTGGAGCACCGGCAGCGGCAACAGTGCGGCCATCGTGGCCGACCTCCCACGGCATCTTCTCCTTCGCGAAGTGATGCCCCTGGCCGCCAGTCTGACCGAACTGTCCCAGGTCTGCTGGCGCTGCTACACCCACCCCGCCAGCGCCGCCGACCACTACGGACCGGACAGCCTGCGCTCACAGCGAGAGCGAGAGCGCGAACGCGAGGCCCTCGTCCACGTCCTCCCCGCCATGACCACCTCCAGGGGAGCGGCCAAGGGGTTCACGACCAACGTCGAACGGGCCGCCCACGCCACCGGCCACATCCTGCGCACGCTCGACGCCCCCGAACTCACCGTTGACGTCGTCACCGAGGTCGGCATCGAACTGGCCGCCATCGAACAGGCCGAACTCGGCGACCTGTCCGAACGCGCCCAGCAGGCCGTGGTCCTCACCCGTGAGGACGTCTCGCCCCTCCAGCTCTCCCAGGCCGACACCCTGCTGCGCCGCCAGCCTCTCGGCAGCCCGGAGCTGTTCACCCAGATCGATCCGACGGCCGCCGCCATCGCCGCCGCCCACTGGCTGCACGCCGCGGTCACCATCGCCGCACAGCGCACCGGCACGCATCCCGCCCAGGTCGTGGCCGCGGCCGACCGGCACGACAAACCCCATGTCGTAACGTGCCTCACCGACCTCATGGGGGCCATCACCGCCGGCGGCCGGCCCCGGGATGCCGTCATGTCCCTGATCCGGCACGCCCTGGACGTCGCCGAGGGGCACACGCGCGGCATCGACGACCTCCGCCACCGCATCACCACGGCCGAGAAGACCATTGAGAAGGCCCGCGTCGACCACCCCGACCTCGGCCTCACCCCCGACACCGTCGACATCTCCCTCACTCCGCTCGACCCGTCCCGCCCCGCCCCCGACCTCCTCGAAAACCTGCTGAACGGCATCCAGAGTTGCTGGCGCCTCTACCGGCAGCACGACGGCGGCGGCGACACCCGCCAGGATGAACTCCGCGAAACATTCCTGACCGCGCTCCGGCAGGAGGCCGCCACCCGCCACGACCACCTGCTGTAGCACCCGGATCACGATTTTCCTTCACACGATTTTCCTTCAAAGGTGTAAGAATCAGCGCCCTCCGCTCACTTCCCTCCTGAAAGTGCACATAGGGGAAGGAAGGACTGTGATCAAACCTGATCCCCGTGACCGGTTCACCGCCTTGTACGACTCCAGCTATTCGAGTGTGTACGCGTACGCGGTCAGCCGGGTGGGGCGGCAGCTCGCGGAGGAGGTGGCGAGTGAGACGTTCTGTGTCGCGTGGCGGCGCATCGGCGACGTGCCGGACAACGCGCTTCCGTGGCTGCTCGGCGTCGCCCGCAACGTCCTGCGCGAGTCGTACAGGGAAGAGGCGCGGCGCCGGTCGCTGGAGAGCGAGCTGGCGTCCTGGGGCGCGGGCGAGGAGTTCGTGGCGGGCGACATCGCCGAGTCGGTGACCGAGAGGCTGGCCATCCTGCGGGGGCTCGCCACGTTGTCCGACGCCGATCGTGAAGTGCTCACGCTGGTCTCCTGGCACGGCCTGCGGGCCGCCGACGCGGCAGAGGTCGTCGGTTGCTCCACCGCCGCCTTCTTCGTCCGGCTGCATCGTGCCCGGCGCAGGTTGGAACGCGCGATGACGGCAGAGCGCGAAGAGAGCACCGGCGTCGTCCGACCACCGATCCCAGCAGAGGAGTCCGTACGATGAAGTCTGACCTGATGAAGACGCTGGCCGAGGCCCGCCCCGCGTCGCTCGAACCCGCCGACGACCCGGACCGGATGGAACGGATCATCGCCGCCGCGACCGCGCGGCCGTCCGAGGCCATGCCCCCTCGCCGAAGCAGCCGGAGCCGTCGGAGCCGCATGAGGACGGTTTGGGTGATGGGAGCGGTGGCCGCGGGTGTCGTGGCGGCCGTGACCCTGATCCCGGACGGCGGCCGGTCCGCCGATCCGGCGGCGCGCGGCCTGCTGCTCGCCGCCGCCGAGCAGACGATCAACGAGCCCGCCTCGACGGGCCGGTATTGGCACACCAAGGGAGTGAACGTGGGCGGCTTCCGGCCGAGCGACAGGTCTCATGGCGTGTGCCGCGACGAGACCTGGGTGGCGCGGTCGCCGCAGGACCCGAGCTGGTGGGTCGTCAACGACTGGACCAGGATGGACGCCGTCAAGGGCGCCCCACCTCCCCCGAAGGGCGGTTTCAGCTCGGATCAGGCCCACTTCGCGTGTAACCGGGGAACGAAGGGGATCAGCAACGACAAGAACACCACCCCGTACGCCGTGCGGCTGAACAACTTCGCCGAACCGGGGTCGAGCTGGCCGAACGTCAACGGCAAACCGGTCTCCGTCGAGGACATCGAACGCCTGCCGACCGAGCCTGAGGAGTTGAAGGAGACCCTGATCCGCTGGCAGGTCCCTTCGGCCAAGCAGGACGAGATCCTGTTCGACCAGGCGGCCGAGCTGCTGCTGGACCTGCCGACCCCCGCCCCGGTCCGGGCCGCGCTGTTCCGGCTGCTGGCCGACCTGCCGGGGGTGCGCTCGCTCGGAGACGTACGCGATCCGCTGGGCCGTGCCGCGACCGGGGTCGCGCTGCGTGAGTGCGAGTCCCGCTACGGCGCCGAGTCGCGGATCCTGTTCGACAAGGGCACCGGGCGACTGCTGTCGCTCGCCAAGTCCGTCGGGGAGCAGGGGTGCGCGGACCTTCGACCGGCGGGTTGGAGCGCCGTTCTGACCTCCGGTTGGACCGACGAAACCCCCAAGGTCCCCGCGGACTGACCGGATCAGGGGCCCTCGTCGTTGGCGTAGAAGGCCCGGCGGTAGTGTTCTGCCGCCGCGGCCATGTCGGAGCTGAGCAGGTCGAAGAAACGGCTGGCGGTCTTGAGCCGGACGCCGGCCGGGCTCTGGCGCCCCACGGTGTCGACGCCTTCGCGGATGATGTCCGCCCACAGCGCCATCGACTGGGTGCCCACGATCCACGCCCGGTACCAGACCTCGTCGTCGACGAGGTAGCGTTCGCGGCGGTTGTCGCGTTCGCGTCTGACGAGCCCGACCCGTTCGAGCCAGCCGACGCCCTTGGAGACCGACGCTGGGCTGACCTGCAGCCGCTCGGTCAGGTCGGCGACGGTCAGGTTGCCGGTGTCGCTGGTGAACAGGCAGAACAGCACCCGTGAGGCCATCGTCGGCAGCCCGGGCGACATGAACTCGGTGAACCTGCGCTCGAACTCGCGCATGGCCAGGGGGTCACGCCCGACGACGTCCTCGGTGGCGGGCGCGCCCGGCAGCGCGCTCGGGCGTCGGCGGGCGCGCCAGCCGGCCGCCTGCTGCGCCCTGGCCGCGCGATAGCCGTGCGGGCCGCCGTTGCGGGCGATCTCGCGGCCGATGGTCGACCTCGGCCGCTCAAGACGGCGGGCGATCTCGGCATAGGTGAGACCCTCCGCCAGCCCTTCGGCGATCTTGCGGCGGTCGTCGTACGTCAGGTGGCCTCCCGGCATGCGCCCTCCCTCGTCGCGCACGCATCAGTATGCCGCCGGGCGTCGTCAATTGCGACAGGCAGGCGGAGCTTGTTGCATTTGCCAGCACGGTCGTTGCGCCAGTTTATCCACTTCTACCTGCGGAAACAGATTCTTCTCCTTGCCGAATCCGTGAACGCATCCGTAGCGTTTCCTGACGCGTGAACGAAGAGCGCTCACGCGGAGGGAACCGAAATGACCCAGCCAACTGACATGGCCGCCAAAGTATGCCTCGTCACCGGCGCCTCATCCGGCATCGGCCACGCCACCGCGCTTGAACTCCTGCGCGCGGGACACATCGTGTACGGCGTCGCGCGGCGCACGCACCTGATGGAGGCGATCCGCGAAGCGGGCGGTCACGCCCTGCCGATGGACGTGACCGTGGAAGAGGACCTCCAGCGGGTCGTCCGTACCATCCTGGAGGCACACCAGCGGATCGACGTCCTGGTGAACAACGCGGGAGCCGTCGTGCACGGCTCGGTCGAGGAAACGCCGCTGCGGATGGCGCGGGACGAGTTCGAGGTCAACCTGTTCGCACCGGCCCGGCTGGTCCAGCTCGTCCTGCCGGGGATGCGGGAGCGGCGCTCGGGCACGATCGTCAACGTGTCCTCGATCGGCGGCGAGCTCGCCTTCCCGCTCGGCGCCTGGTACTACGCCTCCAAGCACGCCCTGGAGGCGTTCTCCGACACGCTGCGCATGGAGACCGGGCAGTTCGGCATCGACGTCGTCGTCATCCAGCCCGGCATCATCAAGACAGATTTCGAGGCGGGGACCGCCCGGCAACTGCGGGAGATCTCCGGAAGCGGGCCGTACGGGAAGATGGCCGAGGCCATGGCGGGCGCGGCCGAGACGCCGGCGGACGACAGCCCGGCCTCCGACCCCGGCGTCGTCGCGACGGCGATCAGGCAGGCCGTCGAGTCTGACCGGCCGCAGACCCGCTACGTCGTGGGCCGGCAGGCCGAAGCCCTCCTGCGGCTCAACGACTCCCTCACCGACCGCGAGTGGGACGCGCGGATCACCGGCCTGGCGTGAGCCGTCCGCGCGTCGCCGCCTCAACCCGTCGAGGAGATCCAGGGTCGTCTCCTCGCCGTGCCCAATGAGACCCGCAGCACTTCGGAGAAACCCATGACCCCTGCAATCGCCATTTCCGGGCTCGTCAAGGCCTACGGGCCGGCGCGTGCCCTCGACGGACTCGACCTGACCGTGGCCGCCGGACAGGTGCACGGCTTTCTCGGCCCGAACGGGGCGGGCAAGAGCACCACCATCCGCGTCCTGCTCGGTCTGATCCGGGCCACCTCCGGCAGCGCCAGGTTGCTGGGCGGCGACCCGTGGGCCGACGCCGTCGCGTTGCACCGGCGGCTGGCGTACGTGCCGGGCGACGTGGAGCTGTGGCCCAACCTCACCGGCGGCGAGTCCATCGACGTGCTCGGCCGGTTGCGCGGCGGGCTCGACGCCAGGCGCAAGAGCGAGCTGATCGAGCGTTTCGAGCTCGATCCGAAGAAGAAGGCGCGAACCTACTCCAAGGGCAACCGCCAGAAGGTCGCCCTGGTCGCGGCCCTGTCCGCCGACGTGGAGCTGCTGATCCTCGACGAGCCCACGAGCGGGCTCGACCCGCTGATGGAGGCGGTGTTCCAGCAGGTCGTGGCCGAGGCCAAGGCCGACGGCCGGACCATCCTGCTGTCCAGCCACATCCTCGCCCAGGTCGAAACCCTCGCCGACCGGATCACCATCATCAGGGACGGAAAGGCCGTGGAGTCGGGGACGCTGGCGCAGATGCGGCACCTGACCAGGACCACGATCGTGGCCGAGACCGTCACCCCGGTCACCGGCCTCGACCAGTTGCCCGGGGTCCACAACGTGAAGGAAGAGCGTGGCGGCGTGCGGTTCGGCGTGGACGCCGAACACCTCGACGCCGCCGTCAGGCACCTCACCAGGTTCGGCATCCATTCGCTGGTCAGCCACCCGCCGACGCTGGAGGAGCTCATGCTCCGCCACTACACGCGCCAGGAGGCGGCGTGATCCGCGACTTGTCGAGATTGGCGGCGGGCCATCTGACCGGCACCGGCGCCATGGTGCGGCTGGCGCTGCGTCGCGACCGGATCAAGCTCACCATCTGGCTGGTCGCCATCGCGGCCCTCGTCCCGCGTTTCTACAGCGCGGCCGTGACGTCGGTCGTCCCGACGCCCCAGGCCCTGGCCGACGCCTCGCAGATGATCCAGGTCTCCTTCATGCGGGTGCTCGCCGGGCCGCTGTTCGGCGAGGTCGACACGCGCAGCTACTTCCTGGCCGCCTACTGGGTCGAATTCCTGCTCGCCGCCGCGATCATGAACATTCTGCTCGTCACCCGGCACACCCGGGCGGAAGAGCAGACGGGCCGGGCCGAGCTCATCAGGGCGGCCGTCGTGGGCCGGCACGCCCAGCTCACGGCGGCGCTGATCGTCGCCCTGATCGGCAATGCCGCGCTCGCGGTCCTCACCGCCGCCGCGTCGCTCGGCATCGGGTTCCCCGCAGGCGGCGCGCTGCTGTTCGGCGTCTCGCTCGCCGCGATCGGGATGGTGTTCGCCGCGGTCACCGCGGTCACCGCCCAGGTCACCGAGCACACCAGGGGGGCCAGCGGGCTCGCGGGCATCGTGCTCACCGTGGCGTGGCTGCTTCGTGGCGCGGGAGCGTTGCAGGGGCACGAGGGCGGTCCGTTGTTCTGGTTGTCCCCGATCGGCTGGTCACAGCAGACCCGGGTGCTGGCCGACGAGCGCTGGTGGCCGCTCGGCCTGTCCGTGCTGTTCGCCGGGCTGCTGGTCGTGGGGGCCTACTCCCTGGCGAGCCGGAGGGATCTCGGCGCCTCGTTGGTGGCCCCGCGTCCAGGCCCGGCCGCGGCGCCCTCGTGGTTGCGTTCGCCGTACACGCTCGCGCTGCGGCTGCAGCGGGGGGCGATCGCGGGGTGGGGAGCCGCGTTCCTGGCCATCGGCCTCGTCCTGGGCGGCATGACCGGCGGAATGGAGAACGTCGATCTGCCCATCTTCTCCGCCGACGCGGACTTCGGGCGGGCCTGGCTCAGCCTCATGGTGTTCACCGGGTCGCTCTACACCGGCGTCTTCGCGGTCCTGGCCGTCATGCGGCTCAGGGCGGAGGAGGTGCGCGGCAGGATCGGTCCCGTGCTGGCGGGGCCGACGGGCAGACCGGCGTGGTTCTGGTCGTCGCTGCTGGTCATCGCGCTCGCCGTGGTCGTCCTGCCGGCGGTGTATGGCGCGGGGCTCGGCCTCGGCGCCGCCGCGTCGACCGGCGACCTCGGCCTCCTGGGTGAGGTCATCTGGTCCAGCCTGCTGCGCGTCCCGGAGGTGCTGGTGCTGCTCGCCGTCCCCGCCGCGCTGTTCGGGCTCGCCCCGCGGGCCATGGGCGCGGGCTGGGCCGTGCTCGTCTACGGCGGGATGGTCCAGATCCTGGGGCCCAACCTGGGCCTGCCGGGATGGCTGATCAACACCTCGGTGCTGTCCCACCTGCCCTGGCACCCGTTGGGGAGCTTCGCCCCTGTGGCCACGGCGGTGCTGTCGGCCATCGCCGCGGTGCTGACGATCCTCGGTCTGTACGGCCTGCGCCGCCGCGACCTCGCCACCGGCTGACTCGTGATTCCCGCGTCGTCAACGGGGGCGGCGCGGGCCGAGGGCGTCGAGCAGTTCGTGCTCGCGCTGGGCGCTGAGGCCGGCCCGCCGGGCCCGGTCCAGGCCCTGTTCGCGTTCCCAGCGCAGCGTGTCGGCCAGCAGCTCCGCACGGGGGCGGTGGCGGAGCCCGGCGGCGCGCGCCGCGGACCCGTTCCTGGCCGAGAACCCCTCCCAGCCCGGTTCGACCAGCCACATCGGCAGCGACTCCTGGCCCATGTAACCGGCGACGCCGTTGGCCAGCAGCCAGTCCGAGCCGGCGGCGACCACCGGTCCGGTGTGCCCGCCGGCGGTGCGGGACGACTCGATCCACTCTCCCAGCGAAACGACCGGGCCGACGGCGTCGTAGGTGCCGGTGTTCCCCTTCTCCGCGGCGTCGAGCAGCCAGGCGGCGAGGTCGCGTACGTCGACGGCCTGCGTCGGCATGGCCGGTGCGTCGGGTACCAGCATCGGCCCGTGCGGGTCACGTGCGGCGCGGGCCACCCAGTAGCCGGAGCGCCCGCTGTGATCACCTGGGCCGCCGATGAGACCGGCGCGGGCGATGAGCAGGCGGTCGCCGACGACGGCCGTCGACGCCTGCTCGCAGGCGACCTTGGCCTCTCCGTACGACGTTCGGTCGACCTCGCTGAGGCCGGTCGGAGCGAGGAGCGCGCCGGACTCGTCCGCGTCCGGCGTCGCGTGGGAGGCGTAGGCGCTGACGGAGGAGACGTACGTCCAGTGCCCGGCCCTGCCGCCCAGCGCGTCGAGCGCCCCGCGCACGAAACCGGGCTGCCACGACACCTCGACGACCGCGTCCCATTCGCGATCGAGCAGCGGTTCGTAGGCCGAAGGAGCGCGCCGGTCGGCGGCCACCAGCCGCGCCCCGTCCGCGACCTGCCCGCTTTCGCCGCGGGCGAGGCACGTCACCCGATGGCCGCGCTCAATCGCCTGCCGGGACACCTCGCGACCCAGCCACGCGGTCCCGCCCAGCACCAAAACGTCCATTTCACCACTCAAGCACGCGAACGCCGCGAATCCGGCCAGGTTCGCTCACGGTGGACCTGGCCGGACGCGGATCAGCGGACCTCGTAGATGGCGGTGGTCCCGCTCACCTCGTTGCCCACGATCAGCAGCGGCTTGTGCGTCGGGCTGTCGCCCGCGGGCACGAAGAAGACGCCCTCGGGGCCGACGTCGCCCGCGGTCCCCTTCTCGACCGAGCCCGCGAAGTCACGGGTGTTGAGGTAGTCGGCCAGGACCGGGCGACGAGGGTCGGTCACGTCGTAGGCGACCACGCCGCCGACCCGCTCGAGTCCGGCGAAGGCGTACGTCCGCCCGCGCACCTGACCCACCGTGACGCCCTCGGGCTCGGGGCCCTTGTTGTCGCTGCGGCTGTCGAAGGAGTCGTTCTCCTCGTGGTCGGCGTTGAACTGCTTGGGCAGCTCACGGGCGATCAACCGCTCCAGCTCGTCGCCCGAGTCCCAGACCAGCGCGCCCGTCGCGGAGCGCACGGAGATCGAACGGCCGCCGAAGGCGTGCAGCTCCGTGTAGGCGCCCGAGGCGTCCTTCGGCGAGTCCGTGGCCACGGTGAGGCGGCCCAGCTCGGCGTCCTTCTTCAGCTCTGCGGCGTTCGGGAACGCCTCGGACGACAGGGTCAGGTCCTTCACCCGCGCCTCGTCGCTGTAGCAGTCCCAGTCACGGCCGTCGCCCTCGTTGGCGGTCACCAGGTACGTCTGCCCGCGCGAGCGGAAGTGCGCGATCCCGTCGGGCATGTACATGCCCTTGACGCCAGTACGCGGACGGATGTCGATTTTTCCGTCCTTGTCGGAGGCGTCCATGCCCACCTTGCCGAAGTCCTTCAACCCCAGCGGCACGATCCGCTCGACCTTGGCCCGATCGAGATCGACGATCGCCACCGCGTTGTTCTCCTGCAGCGTCACCCACGCCGTGTCGCCGGACACGGTGACGTACTCCGGCTCCAGGTCGCGCGACACCGGCGCGTCAGGACCGGAGAGCCGCACACCCGCCGCCCGCAGCTCGTCGGCCCGGTCGTCGAACGCCCGGAAGTCGGCGGTGCGCACGGTGCCGCGCGCCACGTCGATGATGCTCACCGACCCCTCCGGGTCGTCGACGGCGCCCGCGCAGTACGACTCGGGCTCGCCCTCGTTCGCGACGACCAGCCGGCGCCCGTCCTCGGTGAAGGTCACCATGTCGGGCAGCGCCCCGACGCGGAACTCCTTGAGCTTCTTGCCGGAACGCGCCTGGAAGAGCGAGACCTTGCCCTGGTCGCTCTTCTTGGCCGCCTGCTCGGCGACGGCCACCAGGCCCTTGCTCACGGCGACGCTGTTCGCCCCGGGGGCGGCCAGGGAGGTGACGCGCCTGGGCTTGCGCGGGTCGCGGATGTCGAGGACGTCCACCGTCCCGGCCTGCGCGTTGACCACGAAGGCCCGCTTGGTGGCGGGGTCGTACGAAGCGATCTCCGAGGCGCCGGTGCCGACGGAGCCGGTCGAGAACCGGCCGAGGAAGGCCAGGCTGACTCCCTTGTTCCCGTTGCCCTGCGACGTCGCCGCCTGGGCGGGGGTGGCGAGCAGGGCGACTGAGAGAGCGGCGCAGGCGGCCGCGGTTACTCGGAAGGCTTGTGAGTGGTGCATGCGCCGATCGTGGCCGTATCCAGTGACCATTTAAGCTCCGGAAGGTGGATATATGGTGAATTGCACCTGGTAAGACCCTCGTCCGCGCAGCTCAGAGCCAACGAGCAAACGCTTGGTGGATTGAGTGTAATCGGCCCCTGATCGCCCGCGCACCCCCTGACGTCCTACGGTGGGCCTCGTGGAACGCATCGAGACCCCGGACGTCGTCCTCGTGCCGTTACGGGTGGAGCACGCCGCTGAGATGGCCGGCGTACTGTCCGACCCGGCCCTGCACACCTTCACCGGCGGCGCCCCGCTCACCCCGGAGGAGTTGCGCGCCCGCTACGAACGTCTGGTGGCCGGGCCACCGGGCTGGCGCAACTGGGTCGTCAGGGTGCGCGAGGAGGATCGTCTGGTCGGCTACGTGCAGGCCACGATCGACGGCGAGGTCGCCGAGGTCGCGTGGGTGATCGGGACGCCGTGGCAGGGGCGCGGGCTGGCCACCGCGTCGGCCAGGGCCCTGGTCGGGTGGCTCACGAGCCAGGGCATCGCGACGATCCGCGCCCACGTCCACCCCGACCACACCGCATCGGCCGCCGTCGCCGCCGCGGCCGGCCTGCGACCCACGAACATCCGGCACGACGGCGAGGTGCGCTGGGAAACCGTCGCATGAGCAGGAGTAGATCATGAACGTGAACTGGGGGCCGCTCACCGCGCACGACGCGTCGGCCTGGGCCGAGTTTGCCGCCGCCGTCGAGACCGGCAGGCGCGTCACCGTGGAGCAGATGGCGGAGCGCCTGGCCAATCCGCTGCTCGACCTGCCGGAGGGCACGCTCGCCGCCAGGCAGGGCGATCGGATCGTCGCGCTCGGGCTGGTCCCGGTCAGGCCGATGGCGGATCCCGTCCACGTGATGGAACTGTGGGGCGGCGGCGTGCACCCCGGTCACCGCAGGCGTGGGTACGGCAGGCGGATCCTCGACTGGTCGCTCAGAACCGCGCCCGCGATGCACGAAAGGCACTATCCAGGCAAGCCTCTCCATCTTCACCTGCACGTCGAAGCCGGCAACCACGACCTGGCCAAGCTCGCCGACGAGACGGGGTTCACACCCGCCCGCGTCTTCCAACAGATGCGGCGCGATTTGACCGTCCCCGTCCCGCCGCCGAGGGTTCCCGCCAGGGTCGCGATCGTCCCCTGGACGCCGGAGCTCGACGAACGGGTTCGCGCGGTGCGCAACGCCGCCTTCCTCAACCACTGGGGCAGCACGCGGCAGACCCCGGAGAGCTGGCAGCGCCTCATCACCGGCACGGCCGCCTTCCGCCCCGAGGGCTCGTTCCTGGCGATGGCGGAAGGGAACGCCGTGGGCTGCCTGGTGACCCACCACACGCAGACGGCGGCCGGCGTGGACGAGGCCTGGATCCAGATCGTCGCGACGCTGGGGGAGTGGCGCGGCAAGGGCGTGGCGAGCGCACTGATCGCACACGCTCTGACCACGTTCAGGACCCAGGGGTACGGGACGGCGGCGCTCAGCGTCGACGTCGAGAACGGGACCGGCGCGGTCGCGGTCTACGAGCGTGCCGGATTCGTTACCTTCAAGTCCGTCGCTACCTACGTGAACGTCCTCTGAGCATCGCCAACCAGGAGTCGTGCTTCGAAGGGTGCGAGGGTGACCGTGCCCGTCAGCCGGTCTCGTTCGGTTGAATGCGACGACCAGCGCGTACTCCTGGAACCGTCGAACTCGATCGTCTGGTCGTGGTCGGAAAGGTTCACCGCCACGAGAACGGAGTCCTCGCCGTCGCCGCGCAGGTAGGTCAGATGGTCCGGATGCGCGGAGAGCACGGTGGTGCCGCCCTGGCGCAGGGCGGCGAGCTCTCGCCGGAGCGTCAGGAGTTCTTTGACGAGGCGGAGCACCGAGCGCGGGTCGCGTTCTTGGCGTTCGACGCTGAACCGTCCCGCCCACGCGGGTATCGGAAGCCAGGGTTCGACGTCGTCGGCGCAGAATCCGGCGTGCGCCGGTTTTTCGCACCATGGCATGGGCATCCGCTGCGGGTCGCGGCCGAGTCCGAGGCCGGGGGCGCGTAGTTCGGCGCAGTCGCGGGCGTGCGCGCTGTCGACCGGGGCGTCGGGGAGACCGAGTTCGTCGCCGTAGTAGAGCGTCGGCGTCCCTTGGAGCGTGAGCAGCAGTGCCAACGCGCCGGGAACGCGTTCCGCCCCGATTCTGCTGGCGAGACGGGACCTGTCGTGGTTGCTCAGCACCCAGTTGGGGTGCGAGCGGGACGGGAGCGCGGCGTGGTAGCGCCGGATGAGGTCCGCCAGATCGACGCCGTTCCATGGGGCGTCGATGAGGGAGAAGTTCATCGCGATGTCCAGCCCGCGCTCGCCGAGGGCGGCGACGCGTTCGAGCTTGAGATGGAGTTCGCCCATCAGCATCCGGTCGTCGTACTCCTCGGCGACCGTGTGCATTTTCGCCAGGAGGCCCGGTAGTTCGGGTTGGTCGGCGGTGTACTTCTGGACCTGCCGGACGGTCGTGTGGGCGGCCGCGCCGCCGATCTCGAACGACTCGCCGCCGTCGTCCATCGGGTTGTCGCGCAGCCGCGCGTCCTTGATGAGCCGCCACACCGCGTCCACGCGGAATCCGTCGACGCCGCGGTCGAGCCAGAACCTCATCACGTCGAACATCGCCTGCTGGACGTCCGGGTTGCGCCAGTTCAGGCTCGGCTGTTCCGGCAGATGGGCGTGGTAGTAGTACTGTCCGGTCGGCTCGTGGAAGGTCCAGGAGGGGCCGCCGAAGGCGGAGGCCCAGTTGTTGGGCGGGCCGCCGCCGGGCTTCGGATCGTGCCAGAGGTACCAGTCGCGGTGCGCGCTGTCACGACCCGACAGCGCGTCGCGGAACCACGGGTGCTCGCTGGAGGTGTGCTGGGGCACGTAGTCGAGCACGACGCGGAGCCCTCGCGCGTGCGCCCCCCGGACGACCCGGTCGAAGGTGGCCAGATCACCGAACGGCGCCCCGATCTCGGTGTAGCCGGACACGTCGTAACCGAAGTCCAGCAGCGGTGAGGCGTAGACCGGGCTCAGCCAGATCGCGGTCACGCCGAGTGCCGCGATGTAGTCCAGGCGCCGCTCCACGCCCCGCAGGTCGCCGAATCCATCGGCGTCCCCGTCCTGGAACGACGGCACGTACACCTGGTAGAAAACGCCTTCGCGCCACCACTGTCCGGTGCTCATCCCTTCACCGCCCCTGCCGTGAGGCCGGACACGATCTTCTTCTGGAAGATCAGGACCAGCAGGATGAGCGGGATCGAGATGATCACGGATGCGGCGCTGATCGTGCCGAGCGGCTGTTCGTACTCGCTCGCGCCCGTGAAGAAGGCGATGGCGACGGGGACGGTGCGGGCCTCGGGGCCGTACGTCAGCGTGGCCGCGAGCAGGAACTCGTTCCACGCGAAAATGAACGCCAGGATGCCCACGGTGGCGATGCCGGGCGCGGCGAGCGGGAGGATGACCTTGTAATAAGCCTGGAACGGCGACGTGCCGTCGATGTAGGCCGCCTCTTCGAGCTCCACGGGGATCTCTTTGAAGAAGGACACGAGGGTGTAGATCGACAACGGCAGCGTGAACGTCAGGTAGGGGATGATCAGCCCGACGAGCGTGTTGTAGAGCCCGAGGTCGTTCCAGAGCGAGAACATCGGCGCGGCGATCGCGATGCCGGGGAAAGTCGTCACCGACAGCACGATGCTCAGGATGAGGAACTTGCCGCGCATCTTGAGCCGCGCCAGCGGATAGGCGGCGAACGAGGCGACGGCGAGCGCGAGAATGGTCGTCGTCGCCGCCACGATGAGGGAATTACCGAGGGCCTGCAGGAAGTCGCCGTCGCTGAGGACCGCCTGGTAGTTCTCGAAAGTGGGGTTCGGCGGGGTGAGACTCGCCTTCGACAGATCGGGCCCGGTCTTCAACGAGGTGTTGATGAGCCAGTAAAGCGGCACGAGCGAGAACACCATGACGACGGCGACGGCACACCAGACCAGCGGGTTGTGCTCCGCGCCGCGCCGGGGTCGCCGCCGGCCGGCGGCCGCGTTCCTCATCGCGAACCTCCCTTGACGACCGATCGGATATTGCCGCCGGCGAAGCGGATATAGAGAAAGGACACGAACATGACGAAGACGAACGTGAGGATCGACACCGCCGACCCCTCACCGATCAACTGGTTGCCGCGCAGGGTCTGGTAGGCCAGCACGGACATCGTCTCCGTTCCGTACGCGCCACGGGTCAGCACGAACGGCAGGTCGAAAACGCGCAGCGCGTCGAGCGTGCGGAAAATCATCGCCAGCGCGATCGCGGGCCAGAGCAGCGGCAGCGTGATGCTCCTGAAGTGACGGAAAGCACCGGCGCCGTCGATCTGCGAGGCCTCGCGCAACTCCGCGGGAATGACCTGGAGCCCGGCGAGCACCAGAAGCGAGACGAACGGCGCCGTCTTCCAGACGTCCGCCAGGATCACCACCGTCATCGCGTATCCGCTCTGCCCCAGCCAGACCACACCGGTGTCGGTGAGGCCGAGCGAGCTGAGCATCGTGGAGACGAGACCCAGGTCAGGGTCGAAGATGGTCCGCCACGTGATGGCGCTCACGACCGTCAGAATCGCGTAGGGGAGCAACACGACACTGCGCAGCAGCGTCCTGAACCTGAACGCGATGTTCAGCAGGAGTGCCATTCCGATGCCGATGAGCAATTCCAGCGGGACCGAGATGGCGGTGAACAGGAAGGTGTTTCCCACGGCTTCCCACCACGCCGGCGAGGTGAGCTGCTCGATGTAATTGTTCAGGCCGACAGAGCGGGAGAGCCCGGGGGTGATGACGCTGTACTGGTGCAGCGAAAGCCAGATCGCGTACAGCACGGGATATCCGGCGACGCCGGCCATGAGGATCAGGGCGGGGGCTACCATCCGCCCTGCGAGGCGGCTCTCGCTAGACGCGGAGTGCCGCCTCGAGGATCGGAGAAACGACATCGGTATCAGAACGTCCTCAGGGCGTTGGCGACCTTGTCGGCCATCTGCGTCGCCCCTGCCTGCGGAGCCACCTCTCCGGAGAGCACCTTTCCGACGGTCTGGTAGATCGCCTGCGAGATCTGCGGGTAGACGGGTGACACCGGCCGGGACTTCGCGCTGGTCAGCGCCTTCAACAGCTCCTGCGAGAACGGCATGGCCTTCTTGACCGCCTCGGAGTCGTAGGCCGCGGCCACGGCGGGGGCGAGCGCGTTGTCGGCGGCGATCCGCTCCTGCCAGGCGTCGCCGGTCATGAAGTCGACCATCGCCAGGGCGCCCGCCTGGTTCTTGGAGAACGTGCTGACGGCGACGTTGCTGCCGCCGAGCACGCCGACGCCGTTGCCCGCCGTCTTCCAACCGGGGAGCGGCATCACGGCGAACTTGTCGGCGATGTCCGACTTCTGGCCGGCGGCGTAGGCGTAGGGGTAGTTCCGCATCGTCGAACCGGCGCCGGACTCGAAGGCGAGACGGGTGGCGTCCTCGTCGTACGTCAGCACCGCCTTCGGCGCGGCGCCCTTGTCGATGCCGTTGCGCATGAACGTCAGCACCTCGACCGTCGTGGGTGAGTTGACGGCGACCTCGCCCTTGTCGTTCAGCACTTGGCCGCCCGCGCTGTAGAGCAGTTCGAGGAAGCTGACGGTGAGCGACTCGCTCTGCGAGGCCTGGTAGAGGAATCCCTTCTTGGCGTCCGTCTCACCGTAGGAGTAGAGCTGCTGCCAGGTCTGCGGCGGCTTTGTCTGGTCGGTGCGGTAGTAGAGCAGACCCGTGTTCGAGTAGAACGGGACGCCCCAGTATTTGTCCTTGTAGAGCAGCGTTTCCGCGGTGGACGGGATGAGCTTGCCGAGCTTGGCGTCGATGACTTTGCTCATGTCCGCGAGCCAGCCCTGGGCGGCCAGTTGCGCCGTCCAGACCACGTCCAGCCGGAAAACGTCGCACTGGTTTGACTTCGTCTGCATGCGCTGCGTGATCTGCTGCAGTTGGTCGTCGGCCGACGCGCCCAGTTCCACGTAATTGGCCGTCGTCCCCGGGTGCGCCTTATTGAAGGCCGCCATCGTCGCCTTCCAGACGCCCGACGAGTCGGTCGGCCCGCAAACCGTGATATTGCCCTTCGCCGACTTGGCCAGCGCGGGATCGAGTGGCGCACTACTGGCGACGGTGTCCGAGTTCTGGGCGTCGGAACACGCAGTAAGCGCTACGGCCAGCGCCGATACCGCGCCGATTACCGTGACGGCACGGAGCAGACGTCGTTGTGTCAACATCATTGCCGCTTTCTCTGGTTGCTTCTGGGCTATGTCGTCGTTGCGCCACGAATCGAGTAGGCCCGGGGGTTTGCTGCTGCGGCGAATTCTCGCTAGAATCCGAATAATCCTATTTGTAGGATGAATGGAGTAGATCACATGATCGAACCTCGTGTCAAGGTGACCAGGAGGAACCTGTCGGCCTCGATCGCCGACGACCTGCTGTTCAAGATCAAGAGCGGCCAGTATCCGCCGGGCTCGAAGGTCCCCGGCGAGAAGGAGCTCATGGCCGCTTACGGGGTCGGCCGCAACACCGTGCGCGAGGCCGTCCAGTCGCTTGTGACCATGGGGTATCTCGACGTCCGCCCCCGCGTCGGAGCGAGGGTCACCTCTGTCCCCGTCGAGGCGGCGGTCGAGGCGGCGGCCATCTCGGCATTACTGGCGGGGGAGGCCGTTGGAGACATCTATGAGTTGCGCCGTGTGCTGGAAACCGAGATCGCCGAACGTGCGGCGACCGAGGCGACCCCCGCCGACCTTGACGCGATCAGGCTCGCCCTCGAAGACTATGAACGCGCCCACCGCGACGGCCACGGCGCCTACCGCGCCGACGTGGCCTTTCACGCGGCCCTGGCGGTCGCGAGCCACAACGTGGCCTTCCGCAACGTGCTCGAAGGCGTGGGCGATCTGCTGCTGAACGCGCGTCAGGTGACCGACCGCCTGCCCGGCGCGATCTCGCTGGCGCTGAAGGAACACACCGAGATTCTGCGCGCGGTCGAACAGCGCGACCCCGAGAAGGCGCGTCACGCGATGAAGGTTCACATGGTGACTTCCGTGGAGGCGTGGAAACGTGCGCAGCGGCTCTTCGTCGAGAGCTGATTCGAGTGATGACGAGAAAACGACTGAGGAACAATTCTTGCCCGGCCAGAAAAACCTTCGCGTAGCTGTCGCCAACCCTCTTCACGAGGAGTCCCGCCGGCTCATCACAGAACGCGAACCGCGAATCACCCTGCTGAACGACCCCTCGCTGCTCCCGCCCGCACGGCACATCGCGGACTTCTCCGGCGATCCCGAATTCCGCCGGAGCCCTGAACAGCAGAGAAAATTCGAAGCCCTTCTCGATTCGGCCGACGCGCTGCTCGGCATCCCCGACGTCGATCCCGCGGCATTGGCCAGAACGGTGCGGTCGAATCCGCGTCTGCGCTGGGTGCACACGACCTCCGCCGGCGGCGGTCAACAGGTCGGGAAAGCCGGGCTGAGCCCGTCGGAACTCCGACGGGTCACCTTCACCACCTCCGCCGGGGTGCACGGGGCGTCGCTGTCGGAGTTCGTGCTGCTGGGCATTCTCTGCGGCGCCAAAGACCTCCCCCTGCTGTTGCGGCTGAAAAGCCGGCGCCAATGGAGCCAACGGTGGATGTCGCGTCAGGTCTCCCGGCAGAAGGCGCTGATCCTCGGCTTCGGCGGGATCGGCAGGGCCGTCGCCCGCTCTCTTACGGCGCTCGGCATGCACGTCACGGCCACCTCGCGCCACGCCGACGCCAAACACCCCGACGTCGACCGGTTCGTGAGCCTCGATGAACTGCCCGAGGTCATCGGCGAGATGGACGCGGTCGTGTGCGCGCTGCCGGGCACCGACCTGACGAGAGGCATCGTCGACGGACGACTGCTCGCCCAGGTCAAACCCGGTGCCACCTTCGTCAACGTGGGCCGAGGCAGCGTGGTCGACGAAGCGGCTCTCGTCGCGGCGCTGGAGGACGGGCGCATCGGTTTCGCGGCACTCGACGTGTTCGAGGTCGAACCGCTGCCCGAGGCGAGCCCGCTCTGGACGTTGCCGAACGTCCTGATCAGCCCGCACACCGCGGCCCTCGCCGTCGACGAGGAGACGGCCGTCGCCGAGCTGTTCGCCGACAACGCCACCCGCCTGCTCGACGGGGAGCCGCTCATGAACGTCGTCGACACCGTCGAGTTCTACTAGACCGAGGAGGCGGATTGCGACCGCTGGTTGTCGTGATGGGTGTGTCCGGATCAGGGAAGTCCACCGTCGGCCGCCTGCTCGCCGAGCGGCTGCGGGTGGACTTCATCGACGGCGACGACCTTCATCCGCCCGCCAACGTGGCCAAGATGGCGTCGGGCGTCCCGCTCACGGACGACGACCGTCTGCCGTGGCTCGTGGCGGTCGGAGGCGTCCTGGCCGACTCGCGAACGCAAGGGGCGGTGGTCGCGTGCTCGGCACTCAAACGGAAGTACCGCGAGACCATCCTCGCCGCGGCTCCGGGCGCGTTGTTCGTCGAACTCCACGCCGCCCCCGGCCTCATCGCCCGCCGCATGGAGGCACGCACAGGACACTTCATGCCGGGGGCCCTGCTCGACTCCCAGATGCGCACCCTCGAACCCCTGGCGGCCGACGAACCGGGGTTCCGCGTGGACAACACCCGTGAGCCGGAGAAACTGGTGCCGGAAATCCTGTCGCTGCTGGCACCGCGGAACGGCCGCTGATCAGGGCGTGGAACGATGCGTGTTCGTCCGGCGGTAAGGGGATGCTTCCTTGACCGCCAGGACGGCCCGGGTGTGATGTCGGTGTGGAAAGCATGGACCTCGGGAGGTACCCGTGATGCGTCTACCCGCGCCCGGCGAACCCCTGCCGCACACCTACACCAGGTTCCGCGACGCGGGGCCGGTGGTCCCCGTGGCACTTCCCCGCGGCGTCAGAGCCTGGGCGGTGACCACCGACGCCCTGGTACGCGAGGTCCTGAGCGGCGACGGCAAGGCGAACGTAGCCCTGTCCAGGCTCTTCGGGCGGCTGCCCGGGATCAGGGCGGCGCTCTCCCTCGACGACGTCCCGTACTCGCCGTCCTTCCTCAGTTACGGCCCTCTGTCGATCCCGGTCCTGCTCGGCATTCGGTGAGGTCATCCTGAGCGACTCGCGCGTTGCCGCGCGCGCTCGAATCGGGATACTGTGACCATCCGAATGATGGGAGCATTTGAAATGGCAGGAATTCCGGAGATCGACCTCACGGACATGGCTGTGATCACTGACCCCTTCACCGCATACGGCGCGGTCAGGGAGCAGTCGCCGCTGGCACGGATCACGGCCCCCGGCATACCGCCCATGTGGGTGCTGACCAGGAACGAAGGGGCCAGAGCGCTGCTCGGCGACCCCAGGTTCGAGATCAGGTCGGACAGCTTCATGCGCCCGGACGTGCCCGAGGACTACCGGCCGTACCTGAAGACCATGTCCGAGATGGAAGGGCGCGAGCACCTGCGGCTGCGCAGGCTGGTGGCCCCGGCTTTCACACCGCGTCACCTCGCGCGTTTCCGCCCGCGCATCGAGGCGATCGTGGACCGGCTGCTCGACGACCTCCCCGACGGCGACCCCGTCGACCTCCTTGAGCACCTCGCGCGCCCGCTTCCTATCGACGTGATCTGCGAACTCGTCGGCATCCCGGAAAGCAGCCGGCCGCGCTGGCGTGAGTCAGGCCCCGCCGTACTCGCCCTGGCGGGAGACGAGTTCGCCAAGGCGATGACCGGCATCGTGAACGACGCCAAGGAGACGGTGGCGCAGCGCCGCGCGGAGCCGGCCGACGACCTGCTGTCCGACCTGGTCCGCACCCACGACGAGGACGGCGACAGGCTCAGCGACACCGAACTGGTCACGATGGTCTGGCTGCTGGTGCTGGCGGGGCAGACGCCGGTCAACTTCATCGCCAACGCCGTGCACGCGCTGCTCACCCACCCCGACCAGCTCGCCATCCTGCGCGCCGACCCGTCACTCGCGCCGCGCGCCGTCGAGGAACTGCTGCGCTGGTGCGGCCCCGGGCTGCTGGCGATCCCGCGCTACGCCGTCCAGGACGCCGAGCTCTACGGCACGCGCATCCCGGCGGGCGACCGCGTCACGGTCTCGCTGGCGGCGGCCAACAGGGATCCCCGGGCCTTCCCCGACCCCGGCACGCTCGACCTCACCCGCGAGCCGGGCCCCCACCTCGCCTTCGCCCACGGCCCGCACTTCTGCCTGGGCGCCATGACCGCGCGGGCGCAGACCGAGGTGGCGCTCACGGCGCTGCTCGACCGCTTCCCAGACCTCGCGCTCGCCGCGGACCCCGAGGAGATCCGCGCCCCCGACCCCGGCACCTGGCGGCTGACCGCGCTCCCCCTGACCCGCGGTCATGGCTGACCTGCCACCGTTCAGCTCGCGGGCTTGACCGTGCTCTCCGCCTGGACGAGCTGGACAAGCTGGACCTGATGGTCTTCGACCTCGCCGCTGTCAGCCCATCCCGTCGGCAAAGCCGTCCCATTCGCGTCGGCGGCGAGGCGAAGCCGCATCCAGGTGGGCCCGGTCTGCAGCGTCTGCGGCACCGGCCAGTTCAGCTCGACGGTGGAGGCGTCCTTGGCGACGTTGGCGACGCTTCGCTCGGTGGCGTCGAAGCGCCCGTTGCGGTCGAAGTCAATCCAGCCGGCGACAGAGGCCGCCGATCCGGCCGTGACGGGTATCTTCACCGTGAAGTTCCCGCCGGCGCTGGTGATCGGCACCGGCGAGCCGGTCAGCGCGTCGTCGTCATCGGTGTCGGAGGGGAGCGCGCGCGGCGTCAGGCTGACCGCGTAGCGATGGTCGGCGGTCACGGACTTGCCCAGGTAGGAGTCGCTGATCGCGTGGGAGGCCGCGCCGTACGTGGCGGGCGCGTCGGAGTCGTCCTCGGTCAGAGACAGCTTGACCGCGGCCCACAGTTGCGGGCTCATCCCGATGATCCCGTGACGCACGTCGCGCGCCCGCAGTTTGACGGTGAACGAGGTGACGGTGCCGTTCACCTTGGCCGTGCCGCAGGTGTAAACGACCCCGCAGGTGGTGGTTTTGGCGAGGTAGACCCGTTCCGGCTCGATCGAGTCGGCCGTGACCCGGTAGCCGGGGAAGCCGGCCGCCGCGGAGAAGGCGGGCTTGGCGGGTGTCCCGCTGACCAGGTCGATGGCGGGCCAGAAGTCGTCGCGGCGGCCCGTCGCGTCTCCCGACGAGCCGCCCATGCCGAAGATGTGAAGAAGCGGATCACGGACCGGCCTGGTGAAGGTGAACGTGAGCGTGGCGACGTCGCCCCAGCCGCCGGGCTTGACGGTGAAGTTCTCGTACAGGTCGACGAATCCCGCCGTCACTTTGGCGTTGGCGGGAAAAAGATACTCGTCGTCGGGCGCCAGCGGGTTGGCGGGCAGCACGGCGGCGGAGGCCACGCGTGACTTTCCGAGCATCGTCTTGCTGACGGTCACGCTCACGCCGGACGGAGTCAGCCCCACGGCCGTCGCCGCCGAGTTGGTGAAGGCCGACGACCCGCCGTCCGCGGGCGCGGCGAGCCCGGGAAGCCCGGCGGACGCCGGCGACTCGCCGTCGGCACGTGCGGTGAGCACGAGCCCGGGAACGCTGGCGGACGCCAGCGCCGTGCAGACCAGTATTTTGCGAAAAGCCATTCTTGCTGCCCCCGAAGTTGGTTTGCCGAGTCCAGGTCAGGATCGGCGCAGGCGGCCCACGAGCCCCCTCGTCACGCGGCGCGCGGCGAAGTCGCAGCCGAACACGAACCGCATGGCGGGTCCGAACGTCGGCGCCGCCGCGAGCCCGACCAGGTGAAGCCCAGGGACGGACGTCTCGAAGGTGCGGCTGAGCCGTGGCCTGGGGCCGGAGGCCGCCACCGCGCGCCGCAGGTTCTCGTGAAGCACCCCGATCCGCCCCACGTCCACCCGGTAGCCGGTCGCCGCGATGACATGCTCGGTCTCCAGCGTCGTCGTCGATCCTGAGCCGTCCCGCAGGTGCAGCCGGACCCCGTCGCGGTACTCGGAGGCCGTCAGCCGAGTGCCCAGGGTCACCGCGACGGAGCCGTGGAACCGTTCCCTCAGCCACCAGGACCCGGCGGGGCCGAGGGTGGTGCGCACGATGTGGCTGCGGGCCGCCTTCGGCAGGTATCTGACCGCGCCCGGTATCCGTGACCACGCCACCGACGGCCAGCCGGTGCCGAGCCCTGAGCGGGGGGCGAGCATGCGGGACATGACCGGGCGGCGTTCGACAGGAACGGTGTTCCAGGCCAGCGCGTTCGCGCGGGCGACGACCCGGACGCTCGCCCCCGCCTCCGCCAGCAGTGTCGCCGTCTCCAGCGCGGACTGCCCCGCGCCCACCACGGTCACGTCCCGTCCGGAGAAGCCGCTCAGTTCGTGGTGGTCGCAGCTGTGCGTGGCCGCCTCGGGCGGCAACCCCGCCAGGGCGCCGGGACGATGCGAGAACGGCAGGAAGCCCAGCGCGAGCACGGCCGTCCTGGCCAGGACGCAGGCCCCTGACGCCAGCGTGAGCGCGAACATCCCGTCTTCCATGCCGATGTTCGTCACCTCCGACTCGTCCAGAGCCGGGCCGACCGCTCGCATGTGGAACCACTTGCCGTAGGCGACGAACTTCTCGACGGGCACCGGCTCCCCATACGCATATCGATGGAAGGCGTCGAGGCCGTGCCGCCGGTCCGGGTCGCCGATATGGGACGCGTCCGGTTCCGATTTCAGCAGCATTCCTTGGGGCATGTGGTATTCCCACGCGCGCATCGGTTTGCCGAATATCCGTGTGTCCAGGCCGGCGTCCAACGCGTGAGCCGCGACGGAGAGCCCGTAGGGGCCGGCGCCGACAATCGCCACATCAATGACCGGGGTATGCAAATTTTCCTCCATTGTCAGACCCGTGGCCGGGTCAGTCGGGTAAAAGCGCGTTTTATCGTTTGCCCGGCCATGGCCAGGAAAGGGCCGGGGTCGTCGGCCGACAACCAGGCGAGTTCGTCGGCGGTGCACAGGGCGCGCAGGCTCTTCGGGCCCGAGGTGAGAAGGTCGTAGTTCTCCACCACGTACGTCCTGCCGTGGCCGGCTCGCCCCCGTACCGCCCGCCGGCCTGACAGGTGCAGGTGCGCGGCCCGCACCAGGTCCATGCCGCTGCCGTCGCTGAAGAGCCGGAACTGGGCGCCGAGCCTGGGGTTGAAGTCGAGCAGGTAGTAGGCGTCCTTGGCCGCGTCGTGGCGGAAGTCGATGTCCAGCACCCCGCTGTATCCCAGCGTCGCCGCCAGTTCGCGTGCCGTGCTCTCCACCACGGGGTTGGGCAGCCATCGTCCGTAGGTGGTGAGCCCGCTGCCCCGCGGGTAGGCACGTTCCTTGCGTCCCGCCCCGTCGTACAGGCAGCGCGAGTTCTCGTCGAAGTAGCCGTGGAAGAACCAGTCAGAGCGCCGCCCGCCGGGCACGAACCGCTGGAACAGCAGGTCGCCGGCCTCCACGTGCCGGAGCAGGTGGGTCACCTGGTGGGCCTGCCGCACCATGCTGGTGTTGCGCAGCCCGATGCCGGCGGGCAGGAGCCAGGGCTGCGCCCACTTGGCGACCAGGGGCAGCCCGAAGTCGGCCACCGCGTCCCTGGCGTCGCCTTCACTGGTGATCAGGCGGGTCTCCGGCTGGGCGATCCCGAGCGAGGAGCACAGGTGCGACAGCAGGTGCTTGTCGGCGAGCGTACGCGGCAGTTCTGGCGCTTGGTCGGGTATGAGGTAGTACGGGCGTAGATCAGTGGCATGCTCCGCTATGGCGATGGCGCCCGCGTCGTCCAGCGCCAGCAGGACCGCCGGGCGGCCGATGCTCTCGGCCACCTGGATAAGGGCCTTGACGACGTCCCGATCGCGGGGCCAGGCGTGGTTCCGCGTCAGGTATTTGGAATGGGACGTCGGCTCGTGCCCGCCCTCGATAAGACCGTGCACCTCCACGCCGGCCCTGCCGAGTGAACGAATGGCGCCGAGCGTCCCGTGGTGAAAGATATTGGAGTCCAGCCGCAGCACGAGCGCCGGGACCGTGCAATCGAGCATGATTTTACGTCCTACTCCTTCGCGGAACCCTATGAATCAGGCAAGTCGCGAGTCGCATGTCAGGATTGCCGTCGTCCGGGTATAGGAAGTGGGGAAAAGCGGCACTTGGGGATATGCGATGGTGGCGAGAAAAACCTTTCTGCACTGTTCGCTCGCGGTGGCCACCGGTTCGGTGGCGGCGTTGCTCGGCCTCAGCGATCAGCTCTACGTCCCGCGTCAGGACGCGGCGCTGGGCGTTTTCCTCGCCTCGGACTGGCGCGGACCCTGGCACATGCCGAGCTTCGAGTCGTGGCTCAGCGGCGAGGTGACGGTGGGGCGCACCTACCTGCCCGGTGACAACTGGGAGTCGGTCCAGGGAAGCGCGTTCATCCTCGACCCCTGGACGCGCTGGCGATCCGCCCACCCGGGCCGGATCCTGGCGTTGAACGTGCCGATGGTCGCCCCGAACGAGGGCGGAATGCCCGACGACGCCGTGTCCCAGCAGCTCAGCGCGGGCGCGAGCGGCGCCAACGACCACCACTACCGGCAACTCGCCTCGAAGCTGGTCTCCTCCGGAGCCGGCGACACGATCATCGTGCTCGGCTGGGAGATGAACGGCACGACCTACTCCAGCCGGTGCGCGCCCAACCCCGAGGCGTGGAAGCAGTACTGGCGGCGCATCGTGACGGTCATGCGCGACACGCCCGGCCAGCGTTTCCTGTTCGACTTCGCCCCCAACCGGGGACTCGACGCCATTCCCTGGACGCAGTGCTACCCGGGCGACGACGCGGTCGACATCATCGGCATGGACAGCTACGACCAGGGGCCGGGGCACGAGTTCTCCGACTACGTCGACCAGCCGTACGGCCTGCGGGCCCAGGCCGACTTCGCGACCGTGCACGGCAAACCCATGTCCTTCCCGGAATGGGGGCTCTTCCGCAACGGCGACCGTCCCGCCTTCGTGCGCGAGATGCTCGACTGGATCGGCAGTCACAACGTGCTCTATCACTCGATCTCCGATTACTGTCCTCATGGCGTCTGGCAGTGCCCGTCGAATCCGCGTTCGTCGGAGATGTTCCGCAAACGGCTGCGTGCGCACGAGCCCCCGGCCACGACGCCCCTGCCCGTCCCGTTCGCGCCGCCCAGCAGCTCAAGCGTCTGCTCGGCCAGCGCGTCCAGCGCGTCGCCCACGTCCAGCGAGCCCGCCAGCGCGGCGGCGGCCGCGCCTTCCGCGGCGGCCAGCCCGGGTTGCCCGAGCCTGAGCAGCAGCGCCTCGGCCAGCGCGGCGCCGTCTTCCGGCGCGACGACCGCGCCGACGTCCGAGGTCACCAGTTCGGTGATCCCCGAGACCGCGCAGGCGACCAGCGACCTGCCGGTGGCCAGCGCCTCCAGCGCGGTGAGCGGCAACCCCTCCCAGCGCGAGGGCAACACCACCACGTCGGAGGCGACGTACCAGGACCGGACGTCGGCCACGGCGCCGGCGAAGTGAACGCCCGGCACGGCGCGGGCCCGCAACGCGGGCAGCATCGGGCCGTCGCCGACGACGACCAGCCGGGCCCGCGCGTTACGGGCGGCGACCCGTTCCCACGCCGACAGCAGCACGTCCTGGCCCTTCTGGCGGGTGACCCTGCCGACGCAGACGGCCAGCGGAGTCGTCTCCTCGACGCCGTGCCCGGCGCGGGCCGCCGCGCGCTCCTCCGGCCCCGCGGGGGTGAAGCGGCGCAGGTCCACGCCGTTGCGCACCACCACGAGGGCGCCTGACACGCCGTGCCGTCCCGCCAGCGCGGCCTCGCCCTCGCCGACGCAGATCACCCGGTCGGCCCAGCGCGCGGCCAGCCGTTCCCAGGCCAGCGCCGCCACGGCGACGGGGCCGCGGGCGGCCAGCCAGGACCAGCCGTGCGGCTGGAAGATCGTGGGCACGCCTCCTCTGAGCGCGAGCCGGCCCGCGAGCCCGGCCTTGGAGGAGTGCAGGTGCACCACGTCCGGGCCGAAATCGCGGACGATCCGCCGCAGCCGTGCCGCCCGTCCGACGTCGGCGACCCCCGGCGCGCGGCCGGCCGTCCAGTCGAGCCGGGGCACGCCCAGGCGCTCCAGCTCATCGGCCAGCGGGCCGGTGCGCGGGCAGGCGACCGCGACCCGCCAGCCTCGCCGAGCCTGATCGGCGGCGGCCGTGGCCACGTACGCCCCCACGCCGCCGTCCACCGGCTGCGTGACGTGCAGGACACTCGGCGTCAACGCCATGCCGAAACCCTCTCCACCAGATGCGGGAAGCGCCGCTTCACCAGCTCCCGGCCGGCGGCGCGCATGCTCTCGCCGGTCGCGTAGACGGCGGCTCTGGCACCGCGCCCGAGCATCACGCGCTGGTTCACGACGGCCTCGCATCCGTACTTCGTCTTGTACGGCTCGTCCCCGCGCAGCATGCTGAGCACGGGTTTGCCCAGCCGGTGGGCCTCGGCGAGGTTCTGCCGCAACATCATGGTCAGAACGTCGACCTCGGTGCGCAGATCCGGATGGACCCCGTACAGGTAGCCGCCCACGAAGTCCTTGCCGATCAGCGAGAAGTCGCACGCCAGCAGCCGCCCGCGCAGGCGGTACTCCCACAACACCGCGTGCTTCTGGCCCACCAGCCACTGCGCGGCTCTGGCCAGGTGCTCCATGAATCGCGGCTGCGTGTGATGGACGTTGATGGCCCGGCTCTGCCACTGCATGGCGTGCAGGCGCAGCAGCTCGGCCACCGCGCGTTCGACTCCGTCGGCGTCGACGGCCACCACTGACAGGTCAACCGTGTCGAGCTTGCGCATCCCCGTGCGCAGCCGGCGTGCCCGAGGCCCGTGGAGTTCGGCGAGCACCTGCTCAAGGGGCCGGCCGGGCAGTTGGAGACAGGTGGAGGAGGGCCGGGTCCAGGCCAGGCCGTCCCAGAGGTCGGCCAGCCGGCGGACCGCCGAGCCGGGCCGCGCCTCGGGCAGGTCGATCACGTCCCAGCCCGGCTGGGCGAGCATTCTGGCCCGCAGCTCGCGCAGGCCCGCGTCCCCCTCGGAGTCGTCCACCACGATGTCCGTGAAGTCCGACTGGTCCCCGCCGACGGGTGTCAGCACCCGGCAGCCCAGCCGGTGCTCCAGCCTGAACGGCGCGGCCGCGACCAGCCGCCCGTCCCGGCGTGCCAGGAACACGCGCAGCCGTCCCGGGGTTCCGTAGCCGTGCCACCAGGAGCAGATCCAGCCGTACGACTGGAACGGGGTGGCGATCGAGCTGCGCGCGTACAGATCCGCCCATTCCGCCGACAGCGCGGCCAGTTCCTCGCTCTTCTTGGCGACCCGCAGAGTGAGCCGCGAGGAGCGTGAGGTGGTGGTGCTCACGCCTGCGCCCCGCTCAACGCGGGCGCCGATTCGCGCCGGGTTTCCTGGCGGGCCGGCGTCGCGGCCAGGCGGATGATGCCGGCCACCAGGGCCGCTCCGCCGGCGCCGAGGGCCATGCTGAGCGGCAGCGCGGGCGTCGCGGGATACATCGGCGGCGCCGCGCTGGCGAAGGAGGCCAGCCGGACGCGAGTGTCGGTGGTGTGGGCGTTGGCGTAGGCGATGAGCGTGCCTGCCGCCCGGTTGACGCGGTCGGCCGCCTGCCATCCGTTGGCTCCCGTGGAGCTGAGCCGCAGCAGCGGAGTGTCCGGCGAGGCCGCCACGCTCAAGGCGTCCTGCTCGGCCTTCTCACTGGAGAGCAGGCCGGGATGGGCGGAGATGCGGGCGTAGGCGGCGGCGAAGTCGGCCGCCTGCGCCGGGTCGCCGCCCGCCACCACCACGACGTAGGCGTCGGCGGCGTAGACGACATCCCTGGTCAGCGTCCACACGATCCCGGCGGACATGCCGAGCGTCAGCGACAACGGCAGCCACCAGCGTATGAGCAGGCCGGTGATCCGGGTCCATGTCCATGTCATCGTTACTTCTCCATGGGTGCGGCGCCCAGCAGGCGCGTGTAGAGCGACTCCAGTTGCTCCGCCTGACGGCGGATGTCATAGACGCGGACGGCGTCGGGAGGAGGCAGCCGGCCGGGCGGACGGGCGGCCAGGACCTCCAGCTCGTCGGCGAGCCCGTCCTGCGTGACCCGTCGTGCTCCCGGAGCCGACCCCGGCGGCAGGTCGTCGATGGCCGGGCAGGTGCCGTACAGGACCGGCAGGCCGCAGGCCAGCGCCTCGACGACGGCCAGGCCGAACGTCTCCTCCACCGAGGGCGCGGCCAGCACGTCCATCGCCGACAGCAGGCCCCGCACGTCGAGCGACTCGCCCACGAAGATCACCTGGCGTTCCACGCCCAGCGAGCGGGCCAGCTCCCGCAGGCGAGGCTCGCACGAACCCGAGCCCACCAGCAGCAAAGCCGCGCCTTCGAGCCGTGGCAGCGTCTCGACCAGCAGGTCGAAGCGCTTGCCCGGCTCCAGGCGGCCGACCCCGCCGATCACGAACGCGTCCTCGGCCAGGCCCAGCCGCTCCCGGGTGGAGCGGCGCAGGGCGGGGTCGAAGCCGAACGCCGCCCGGTCGACGCCGTTGGGGATCACCACGATGCGGTCACGGGGGATGCCCCATTTCGACAGCCGGTCGGCGACGGACGGCGAGACCGCCACGGTGAGGTCTCCGAGCAGCTCACTGGCCAGGTACAGCGCCCTGATGGGGCGGGACAGGCGGCGTCCCTCGATGTGCTCGTGCCCGATCGAGTGTTCGGTCGCCACTATCGCCGGCACATTCGCCAGCCGCGCCGCCAGCCTGCCGTACACGCAGGCCCGGTACAGGTGGGCGTGCACCACCTCGTAGCGGTGCTTGCGCATGAGCCGGGCCAGCCGGCCGACGGCGCGCAGGTCCCTGTTGCCGCGCATGCCGATGTGGTGGATGGGCACGCCCGTGCGCTCGATGGCGTCCGCGACCACGCCGTGCCCGGTGAGCACCGCCACCTCGCATCGGGCCCGCAGATGCGGCAGCAGGCAGCGCAACTGCTGCTCCGCGCCGCCCGCCGCCAGACCGGTGATCACGTGAAGAACCCTCACCGAGCCCACCGGACCCGGTGACGCGTCCACTTGGCGCGCAGCCGCAGCGGGCCGTCGCGGTCGCCGACGTAGGTACGCGGCAGCGCGTGAGTGCCGCTGTGCTCGGACTTCCAGATCGCGCAGGCGTAGGAGTAGCCCGCCCGGCGGACGGCGGCCACCTCACGGGCGGCGGCGTGCCCGTACGGGTAGCAGAATCCGCTCACCTGCTCGCCGAGCACGTTCTCCAGCGTCGCCTTGCTGGTGGCCGCCTCGTGCCAGAGCTCGGCCTCGCTCAGCTCGACCAGCGAGCGGTGCCCGGCCGAGTGGGAGCCGATCTCCATGCCCTGCTCGGCGGCCCAGCGTAGGCCGTCGGCGTCCATGAGCGGCTTGCGCGGCGCGTCGGCGTCCCAGACGTTGTGCTCGCCGAGCAGCTCGGAGACCACGAAGACCGTCGCCGTGAACCGGTGCCGCAGCAGGGCGGGCACGACCTCGGTGATGAAGTCGTCGTACCCGTCGTCGAAGGTGAGCCCGACCAGGCCGCGGGTGCCGCCCTCGGCCTGGGCGCGCAGGAGTTCGCGCATCGAGACACCGGTCAGGCCGCGTTCGGCCAGCCAGCGGAGCTGCTGGGCGAAGCGGCCGGGGGAGACGGTGATCTGGAACGGGTCGTCGTCGTACTTGTCCACGGAGTGGTACATGAGCACGAGAGGCATGGCGGTCATGCGCGAGCTCGCATCCTGATGGTTCCCTTCCACGCCGCGACGGCGCAGAATGTGGCGGCGATCGCGGTGCCGGCCAGCGCCAGCCGGACGGGCTCCGGCAGGTTCGCCGTCAGCGTCCGCGTTCCCCATCCGGCTCCGGCGGAGGCCGTGGCCGCCAGCAGCAGAGCCCCGAGCGGCGCGCTCGTCGCGCGCAGCGGCAGGGCGATGACCCGCCTGCGCAGCCCGGCGAGCAGCATCGCGGCGGTCAGCGTGATCCCGGCCGCGTTGGCGGCGGCGATCCCGATGACCCCCCACGACGGGCGGGCCAGCAGGACCGTCGCGGCCAGCCCGGCGGCCATCGCGAGGGTCGGGTACCAGGAGGCGCGGGCGTCGCAGAAGAAGACGCGGCACACCACCCCGACCACGGCCTGGCCGAGCAGCCCCAGCGCGTACACCCGCATGATCCGCGCGGTGGCGACGGTGTCGGCCTCGGTGAAGGCGCCGTACTGCAGCAGGACGGCCACGACGTCCTGAGCACAGACGAGCAGCGCCGCGGTGGCGAGCAGCACGATCGCCGAGGCGCTGACGAGGTCGTCGGCCATCCTCCTGCGTGCCTGCTCGGCCTCGCCGGCGGCGACGGCGCGGGCCAGATGCGGGAAGCTCACCGTCGCCACGACCAGCGACAGGACCATCGGCACCTGGGCGATCTTCTGGGCGTAGTTGAGGTGGGAGATCGACCCCTCGGCCAGCGACGAGCCGACGTGCCTTTCGACGAAGACCTGGCACTGGCGGGCCAGGGTGAAGACCGCGACCGGCAGGAACACGCCCACCGCCGGCGACACGCCGCGCCCAGGCCGGCGGGGCGGCCAGAAGCGCCGCAGGAACGCCGGGGCCTGGACGAGTACCATGCCGACGCCGCCGGCGGCCACCCCCACGGCCGCCGCGTAGGCGCCCTGGTCCCGCAGCGCCCACACGCAGGTGATGATCCCCAGGTTGTAGGCGATGTAGATGGCGGCCGGCGGCGCGAAAGCCTGGTGAGCGCGTAGCGCCGCGCTCAGGTAGCCGGCCACCCCGAACGTCAGGATCGTGACCGAGGCCACGCGCATGCAATCGACGGCGAGGTCGCCCTTCGGGATGCCGGGGGCGAGCACGTCGACCAGCCACGGCGCGCCGGCGGCGGTCAGCGCGCTCACCGTCACGAGCGTGAGGCACAGGTACGGCATCGTCGACGACACCAGGGCCCGAGGGTCGTCCCCGGCCTCCATCGCCCGGCTGAACAGCGGGACCAGCACGAAGGCCATCGCCCCTTCGATCAGCAGGGGCGCGGCGGTCTCCGGGATCGTCCAGGCGACGAGGAAGGCGTCGGTGCTGGCGTCCGCGCCGAACAGCCTGCCCAGCAGCAGATCGCGGCAGAAACCGAGCAGCGAGCCGAGCGCGATGAGCACGGCGGTGACGCTGATGGCCTTGGACGTGGGCGAGGTGGCCGTGGTCATCGCAGCGCTCCCCGGAGGGGGGTGGGCGCCAGCACTTCGGGCCGGGCGACCAGCGTCAGCACCAGCCCCAGGACGACGGACATGACCGGCGTCGCGGGGCCGCCGATGTCGCCGTAGGCGAAGGCGATGATCTGCCAGGTCAGCAGCCCGACCGCGGTCAGCGTGCGGCCCCGCACGGCCCACCGGGCCATGCACGCCAGGAACGTTCCAAAAGCCGCCAGCCCGAGCAGGCCCTGCTCGCTCAGCGTCAGCAGGTACATGTTGTGCGGGGAAAGCAGCGGCTGGCGCCGGTAGCCGTTGACCGGGTCGTCGGTGTCGCTGCCGGTCGACAGGCCGATGGGCGCGTACGTGTCGCGCAACCGCGCGAACCTGCGCGGGCCGACCCCGGTCAGCGGACGGTCCAGCCACATGTTCGTGGCAGCGAGCCACAGGTGGTACCGGTCGTTCACCGACTGATCGGGCTGCGTGGCGGCGGAGGTGATCGAGGTCACCCGCCGCTCCAGCAGGTCCGACCCCGTGCCAGGGCCGAGGGCCAGCGCGACGGCCGCGACGGCGCCGAGCAGGACCACCCGGGCGGCGAGCGCGCGGTTGCGCAGGAACAGCACGGCCAGTGACGCGCCGAGCAGCGCGAGCCAGGCGCCGCGGCTGAGCGACAGGGCGAGCGGGACGCAGAGCAGGGCGGCGCCTCCGAGCGCGGCGGCACGGGCCCGCCCCCGCAGGGCCAGGCCGACGCTCAGCAGGATGATCGTTCCGTAGCCGACGACGTTCGCCATGCCCATGACGTCGAGCGCGCCGAACGTGCCGACGGCCCGTACCGGCTCGCCCGCGTAGGACGCGCCGTTGCCGGTGAGCACCTGAACGCAGCCGACCAGTCCCTGCAGCGCCGCCACCCCGACGAGCGACCCACCCACGATCAGGATGTCGGTACGGTCGCGCACCGTCGCCAGGACGGCCAGCGGAACGAGCACGAACACCTGGACGTACCTGACGTAGCCCGGCAGGCTGACCAGCGCGTCAGGCGAGGCCAGCGTCGCGATGGCGACCGCGCCCGCGACAGGCGCGAGCACCAGGACGCGGGCGGGCAGCGTGGCCGGCTTGACGATCAGGACGGCGATCGCGACCAGCACGACCGAGGCGAGGTCGGCGGCCGTCACCTGCACTGCGGCCGACAGGTCCCCACGTACCGAAGGAACGCAGGAGAGCAGCACCGTGAGGGCGGCCGCCAGGCTGGGCCGCGGATTCAGTACGCGCATGTCTATCTGCCGCCCAGCCGGAGCAGCGCCCCCAACGTCCGCAACATGATCTTGAGGTCCGTCCGAAGAGTCCAGTCGTCGATGTAGTGGTTGTCGAAGCGGGCGCGGTCCTGTATCGAGGTGTCGCCGCGCAGCCCGTGGATCTGGGCCCAGCCGGTGATCCCGATCGGCATGCGGTGCCGCAGGGCGTAGCCGGGAATGGTCCTGGAGAACTTCTTCACGAAGTGCGGGCGTTCCGGGCGCGGGCCGACGATGCTCATGCCGCCCTTGAGAACGTTCCAAAACTGCGGAAGCTCGTCGAGCGACGTCTTGCGCAGCAGCCTGCCGACCGGGCCGACCCGGTTGTCGTGGGCGATGCTCCACAAGGTCGCGGACTCGTGCGCGTCGGCGGGCTTCAGCGTCCTGATTTTGATCACCTCGATCGACTGGCCCAGGTAGCCCACGCGGCGCTGCCTGAACAGCGCCCCCGAGCCGACCTCGTGGCGGATCAGCATCGCGCAGATCGCCAGGATCGGGGCGGTGAGGACGAGGCCGGTCAGCGCGACCGAGATGTCGAGCGCCCGCTTCAACGGCCAGGAGATCCTGCTCTGCGCCTCGGGGCGCATCCGCAGGAGCGGGAAGCTGCGGACGTGCTCGCGCAGCGTGACGAAGTCGACGATCACCTCGCCCAGGTCGGGTGCGAGGAACACCTCGCAGCCCAGCGCCCGCGCCGTTCTCGCGACCGACTGCTGCCCCTGCCCGGTGATGACCACCGCGCGCACCCCGTGTGACTGGACGACGTGGGCGACGTCTTCGACGCGGCCCAGAACGGGCAGGAACAACTGCTCGTCGTCGGCCTCGTCGAGAAAGCCCAAGGGAAGCAGGCCGTACTCGGGATAGCTGAGCAGGTTCGTGGCCAGTTCGCGGCCGTGGGCGCAGGCGCTGATCACCAGCGCGGGCGCCGCTCGTCCGCGCCGGCGTGCCCTGCGCAGCGCGTAGTAGAGGACGCTCCTGCAGCATACGGCGAGAAAGGTGAACAACACCGCGCTCAGCGCGACCACGGCGAGCGACGCCGCTTCCCAGAACGCGGCGAGCGCGGCCACGAGGCCGGACCCGGCGAGCCAGAACCCGCGATCCAGGCTGGAAGGCAGGACTCGTGGGGTGTACACGCGGCCGAGGCCGTTGACCGCGACGACCAGGACCGCTGCGAGCCCGATTCGCGGTATTTCCTGTCCAGCACTGGCCGCAGTGAACGTCATGCACATGAGGTCGACGCCGACCAGGCTGAAGGGCTGGACCGCCCCCCAGAGTCTCGACCCCTGGTGACCTGACCGCCTGCTGACCTGGCGGTCGTCCCTAACACTTACAGCCACTGTTTCTCCGGATAGAGCTAGTTTGACCAGACGCGCTGATCTGGCCCATCTAAACAGTCGATAGTCACCTTTCCGGCAATTTTTCTCTGTATAGACGTAAGGCGGCGCTATTCCTACGTAATACGCGAACAACTACCCCAACGAAACCTTGATCGTAGCTGTGCGTCCTACGGAAATCGAGAACATGCAGGGTTGAAGTCTTGCGTGGCCACGCAAGATTTCATTGGTCGGTCATTGGTGATGTGAATGCCGTTCCCGGGTTTGGGTTCGGATTCGGGTGCGGAGCGCAGGAAGCCGCAATTGGGCACGATCTCCATAAGGCCGATCGCGTCCCGGGGACGATCGTCGCATCGGGGGCCGGTTCGACCCGGGGGCGATCATGCGCAGATCGCCCGTCCGGAACGATTCGGGTCAGACGGTTGCCTCGCGCCGGCTTCGAGAGACCGAGCGAGCCAGGCGGCGGCCGAGGTCCTGGGCCGGCCGCTCGATGAACCGGTAGGTCAGGGCGGAGGAGGCGACCACCACGGCCAGCAGCGCCGCGTACCACGCGATTCGCGCGGGAAGGGAGACCAAGGCGGGGTCGGGGACTATCCGGCGCAGGACCTGGATCGCGAGGGGGTGCAGCAGATAGACGGAGTAGCTGATCAGCCCGAGGCGTACGAGGAAGCCCGGCATGGCGGCTGAACGCAGCAGGCGGCCGGCCACGAAGGTCAGCCAGGCCAGCGCCACGGCGGCCGACCAGCTCCACCTGAACGCCAGCGCCTGCTCCTCGGACATGCCCCAGCCGGGGCCGAACCAGATCGCGGCGCCGATCGACACGACGGGCACCAGGCCGATCATCCAGCTCGCCGTCCTCCGGCGGAGCTGCCCCTGGTCCAGCCGGTAGAGCGCCGTCCCGGCGAACATGGTGGACAGGATGGCAAGACTTTGCCACGCGCCTATCCGGCTGTTGACCGCAAGCAACACGATCGCCAGGACGGCCACGGCGGCCGCGCCGCACAGCCGTACCCGATGACCGCCGAGGAGGATGGCAGCCAGCCCTGCGACCAGCACGACGGTCGTGACCAGCACGACGACGTCACCGCCGAACGCACGCGACAGGGCGCCGGCCGGAAGCGCACCGCCCACCAGCACACCCGCCATCGCCAAGGTGAGCGTCCCGGTGGTGCTCACGCGGCGCGGCCACAGAACGAAGATCGCGGTCACCAGCAGGTAGAAGATCATCTCGTACGACAGCGTCCAGAACACGTTGACGACGCTGACCACCTGAAGGAAGTCCTGGAGCATCGTCAGATGGGCGATGCCCGACACGACGGGGTTGTCGCTCAACTGGCCGGGCAGCGTCAGGTACACCTGAACGAGCCCGAACACGGTGGCGGTGATCGCCACCACGATCCACAGGGGATAGATGCGGAACAGGCGGCTGATCCAGAAGCCGGAGACGCTGCCGCGCCGTTCGAGTGAGGCGGGGACCACGTAGCCGCTGACGATGAAGAACACCATGACGCCGTACTGGCCGAAGTCGAACCATGGGCTGACGCTTGTGCGGACCTCGGGGAAGAGCGGATCCAGCAGGTGCTCGAACAGCACGGCGAGCACCGCGACGCCACGCAGGGCGTCCAGCCAGGTATGTCGGCCGGCAGGCGCGGACGCCTGCCTTGGAACCTCGGCCTGCGGCCCGCCGCCTTCCCGTGCGGCCAGGTGGATAGACATATTTGTCACGCTATGGGGTCAACCTGAGTGAACGCTTAGAGTAAACCCAGCCGGACCACGCGGACGACCCACCGACTCTTCCTGCGGGCGACCCCGGACGTCAACCGACTTGGTGAAGAAACCACCCGCTGTTCACCCGCCATGAAGGCAGCGAGGGACGGGTGCGCGTGCGTTCCCGGAGGCCGACCCGGAGCCGAGGGCGGCGCTTCACGACCGATTACGGGCCGCGCCGGCCGTGGCGAACCCGGCGCCCGCATGGTGGCGCTCGTCTCGCTGCTGGCCGCCCTCGATCCGGTGGGCGAACTCGTGGCGAGGGCGTTCAAGCAGGCTGCCGGACAGGGCGTCGCCAGGTCGGCGGGTGGCGCGGCCTGGCAATGAGAAAGTCGGCTTTTTATGACAAAGCACCGTATATAAAGAATGACTCCCACGCTCGGCTCCGATATCGGACGATGGAGCAAGGGAGGGGGCGTTCATGGAGCTAAGGCATTTTCGCTATTTCGTAGCGGTGGCCGAGGAGGGGAGCTTCACCCGGGCGGCGGTCCGTCTGCACGTGTCGCAACCCACACTGAGCCAGCAGGTGCGGGAGCTGGAGCAGCGGGTGGGCGCGACGCTGCTCGTCCGCGATCCGGCGGGCACCCGGCTCACCGCCGCGGGCGAAGCGTTCTACGACCGGATCAAGACCGTGCTGAACGCGGTGGAGGAGGCGGCCAGGACGGCCAGGCACGTGGCGGGGGCAGAGGAGGGCGCCTTTCGGGTCGGGGTCTCCTTACCTCTCCCTGACGAACTGCATTTCTCGGTGCTCAGCGCCTTCGCCGCGGCGTATCCGAGGGTGCGGACGAGCTGGCGGCAGGTGGGCCGTGCCCGAGCGGGTCATGCGCTGGTGGCACATGCACGAGCAGCGCCATGGAGAGGGGCCCCGCCTGTCCGGCGAGCCTGGCGGCACCCCCGACGAGCTGCTGATCGCCGTACGCATGAACCGCGTGCTCTGCCCGGGCCCCTACAACTACAAGGACACCCCACTGCCTTCGGGCATCCGCATGGTCGAGGTCACCGGCCTGTCCTCGGCGACGGTCGTCGCGGTACGGCGGATTCACGACAACGGCGGGCTGGCCGAGGCGTTCTGCCGGCTTGCCGCGCGCACCGCCGGCGAGGTCGCGTTCCTGCGCCGATAGGCGTGGCCAATAGGCGTATTGGCAATGGGACTTCGACAGGTGCCGCACGGCGACCCGATGCTGAGGACGTGGATCCGTTCATGGTGGCCGCCGGCTCGGCGGTGGTGGGGGCGATGGCCTCCGAGGGGTGGAACGACGCGCGGACAGCCATTGCCGCGCTCTGGCGCAAGGCACACCCCGAGCGGGTGCCCGCGATCGAGGCGGACCTCGAAGAGGTGCGCGCGGAGGTGCTGGCCGCGCGGAAGGCCGAGGATCGGCAGACGGAGGAGGAACTGGCCGTGGAGTGGCGCCGTCGCCTTGGGCGTCTGATCGCGGCCGATCCGAAGGCGGCGGAAGAGCTGCGTCGCATCGTGGACGGGCTCACCCCGCCGACCGGCGGCGCTCCCACCGTCATGATCGCCAACGCGTCGGGCCGTGCCAGGCTGTTCCAGTCGGGCGGGGACATCAACGTCCGCGGGCGATGACCGCACCCTCCAACGCGCCGAGGGACGAGCCGCGGACGGAACTGAAGCTGGAAGCCAGGGCCTCCGGCTGGGCGCGGATCTACCAGGCGGCACGCGACCTGTACGTCACCGTCGTCAACCTGCCCCGCAGCCTCACCGTCTCGCTGGTCACGTTGATCGTCGGGTCGATGGTGGCGGGCGTGGCCTGGTTCGTCGTGGGCGTGGTCCTTCCGCAGTACGCGCCGACGTACAAGACGCAGTTCCTGATCGACGCGACCACCGCCCCGGCCGACATCGCCAAGTCGCTCATGACCGTCATGGGCTCCGCCGGCGACCGGGACGCGCTGGCGCTGCGCAGCTTCGGCGGCCGGTGCGGCGCGGAGGACAACACGGCGCAGCTCGTGTCCTTCGGCACCGGCAACCGGCGGGAGATCGAGGCGGCGGCGGGCAAAGTACGGGCCGGGGGCGAGAACACGCTGCTGCGCGGCATCGTCGCGGCGGTCGAGGATTTCACCACGCCCTTCGCGCAGCGCGCCAAGCAGGTCAACCGCGTCATCGTGATCAGTAACCACGGCGCCGACGCCTGCGACACCGACACCGCCTTCGTGGAGCGCGAGATCCGCGAGCGGGTCGCGTCGGCGGGGCTGAGCATCCAGTTCCGCGTGGTCGGCTACCAGGTTCCCCGAGGCCGGCGCGGAGGGCTGGAGGGCATCGCGGCCGCCTCCGGCGCCCCGGCGCCGCTGTACGCGAGCACGCGGGCGCAGCTGGACGCCGCCCTCGACTGGTTCGCCAACGTCGAGCCCGTGCTGGACAACGCTACGCGCACCATCAACACGCTCAACGCCAACGTCGCCAGGATCGAGACCGCGCTGAAAGCCGTCCGGGACGGCAGGCAGGACGTCGCCGCACGCGAGCTCAACCAGGCGGGAACGGCCGACGTCGACACCGAACTGGACGACCTCGCGGGCCGCGCCAAGACCCCCGCCGCCCGCGACCTCCACACGCGGGCCGCTGACCTGCGCACTCACCAGAAGCGCCTGCTCGACGGCGCCCTGCGGGTGCTGGACGCCGCGCGCTCAGGCTCGCCGCCCACGCTCGCCCCGCTCGAAAGAGCCACCACGGACTACAACGACAAGGTCAGGCGCATGAACGACGCACTCACGGCGCTGCGCGCCACGGCCCCGGCGAGCAGCTCATGACCACGACGGCCAAGCCCCGCAAGTCCCGCAGGACGGCGGTCGTGGTCGTCGTGCTCCTGCTCGTCCTGGCCGGGATCGCTTACTACGTCTATCTCGCCATTCCCGAGCAGCGCACGGCGTTCCTCGTGGACACCTCGCAGAGCAAGGTCGCCGTCGGCGAGATCGCCTCCTCGGTCGGATCGGCCGCGCGGAACGCCGGTGACCGCGACGCCGTCTCGTTGCGCAGGTTCGGCGGCAGCTGCGGGGCCGCCGACAACACGGCCGAACTCGTGAGCAGCGCCACGGGGAGCGGCGCGCAGGTCGCCTCGGCGGCGCGGACGTTGTCGTCGGCGGGCAAGGCCACCCTGGAGAGCGGCGTGCTCGCGACCATCGACGACTTCTCCGGCTTCTACCCCTTCCGAGGTCTGCGCCGTAACCGCATCGTCGTGGTGACCAGCCACGGCACCGACGGCTGCGCCCGCGACCAGAGCGCCGCCATGAAGGCGATCCGCGAGCGCGTGGCCGCCGCCGGACTGACGCTGGAGTTCCGTTTCGTCGGGTTCCACGTTCCCGACGAGCAGCGTGACGAACTCCAGGCGTTGGCCGGCGCCACCGGCGCGCCCGAGCCGCGCTTCGTCCGCTCTCCTGAAGAGTTGAACGTGGCCCTTCGTGAGCTGGTGATCCCCGACTTCGGCCTGGCCAAGCCCGTGCAACTCCCCTCGGAGCCGGAGCCGACGCCGACCAAGAAGGCCAAGGAGCACGAGTTCGTGGTCGCCCTCATGACGGGCTGGGGCGTCGCGGTCACCGGCGCGCCGGTCGAGTGCGCCACCACGACCGGCGCGACCCCGCACCAGTGCCGCTTCCGCCTGGCCGAAGGCGACCACGTCAGCCTCGTCGCCAAGATCTCGGGCCCCGACCCCAACCCGATGCGCGGCCAGAACAACCCCAACTACCGGCCGAACAACACACCCTTCTGGTACGGCTGCGACGAGGGGCCGAGGTCACGCACCTGCACGGTGACCATGAACCGCGAACGCCTGGCGAAGGCCGCGGCCACGTCCGGCGACGCGCCCTCGACCTCGATGGTGGCCTGCGTGACCACCCAGGACCCGGCCGCCGCCGCGCTCGCGATGACGTGCGCCGGCGTCACCGGCGCGCCCCCGCCGCCGATCCCCACGGTCACCTACGCCGACGGCTCCGTCGGCGACGGCTGATCGCGGGCGGCGGGGTCCCCCGTCGCCTCAGTCGTCCCTCTTCGTCCTCGTCATCCCACCTCAGGCGCTGCCGCCGCCCTGCTTGCCCCAGCCCGTCAGGGTGTCGGTGAGCGGGCATGCGACCTGCGCGGTGGAGCCCGCGCTGGTCCAGGGTGATTCGAACCATTTGTCCTTGTACCACTTGCTGGTGCAGAGGGCGATCGCCTTGAACGGTCCGGTCGTGCGGCAGTGAACATGCACCTCGGCCGGTCGCCAGTCGGTGTGCGGGGTGATGGTGCAGTCGGCGGCGGCCACCGTGGACGCCTGAGCCGCGGTGAGCGGTGCGGCGCCGAGCATGATGGCGGCCCCCGTCAGCGCCACCACCTTTGTCGCCAGTTTCATCATCGTCAGACCCTTCGTGAATGGGGAAGTCACCAGCGAAGACCCAGCCGCGCCCATCCGCCGATCGCCCGCCCCGCGTCGAGCGTGGGCACACCGGCCCGGACGTTCCTGCACACCCACGACCGAGGCGGGTCACTGTGGACGAATTCCGCCGAGCAGACCTTGCCGCCGTCGATGTAGAGGTTCCAGCGGCTGAGAACGGGCGTGGTCCCGCTCACGTCGACGTCGATCGAGATCGTTCCGCCGGGGAAGCGGGTCGGGTAGAGGTCCATCGTGCACCACGGCTCGCCGCCACTGGTCGAGGGGCAGTACTTCGTCCCTCCGGCGGCCTGGGCCGGCGCGGCCAGAGTGGCCACGACGGCGGTGCCCGCCACGGCGGTCGTCACCAACCTGCGTAGGAGTCGCATACGGCGGTCTCCTTTCTGAAAACCGTTTGCCGAACAGCCTGAGTATGGCAATCGCATTCAGTCCGAAAACAGGTCGGCAACCGGGCATTCATAGGGCATTCAACGGCTTCGGAAAAGGCCATTGATGCGACGCGGTTCGAATCTTTACCGCTCCCACTCGACGAACGGCGCGAGCAGCCGGGGGACCGCGGTCTCGGCCAGCGTCAGCCCCTGGGCGACGGACACGTCGCGGACCCTGTAGACGCCGTCTCCCGCGGACGTGGTGGCTCCGAGGGTGAGCAGGCCGGCGCGGCGCTGGAACGGCGAGCGGGTGATGGTCCAGCCGATGATCCCATCCCGCCGCAGGACGACAGTGCGGCGGGCGAAGGCCCCGTACGTGGCGGTGAGATAGCGGCCGCGCATTCCGTGACCGAGCGCGCGGTAGGCCCCGTACGCGAAGGCCGTGAGGATCGGCACGAGCACCAGGCCGGTGACCCAGCCGGTGGTGACGAGCGCGGGGCCGAGCCACAGTCCGAGGGCGGCGGGGACGGCGGCGATCAGGACCGCCGCCGTCAGCGCCCGGCTGACCCTCCTGCGCAGGGCGGCACGGGGATGCGACGCCAGACCGTCCCCGGCGAGCAGTTCCCCCTCCTGCAGCACGTCGGCGGCGACCATCAGGGCTTCTGAACGCGGGACCGGCGGGGTCAGGGCGCGACGCCTGCGGTTCTCCTCACGATCGCCCAGACCGCTGGTGACGGCGTTCAGCCTGGCGCCCCTGGCCCAGCGCAGCGGGATCGGCTCGACCAGTTCGACGCCGCGCAGCCGGCTCTCCTCCATGCTCACCGAGCGGGTGGCCAGCAGGCCGCGGCGGATCCGCAGGACCCCGCCCTCCCCGCGACGCAACTCGTATCCACTCCAGCTCTCGATGAAGGCGGCCGTCGAGCAGACCACACCGAGGGCGACGAGGGAGAGCACGGCCAGCAGAACGCCGTACCAGAGCGGGACGGAACCGAAGCGGTGGATCAGGTCCTTGACGACGCCGAGTTCGAGAGGGTCGATCTTCATCTCGCGCAGCACACGGTAGACGGTGCCCGCCGCGGCCAGAACGCCGCCGACTCCCCAGACGGTGAGCGGGGCGTACCGCAACCAGGAGCGGTCGAGCGCGCTGATGAGGCCGTCGCTGTCCGGTACGGCGGGAGACGTCCCGCGCGCTTCGATGATCCGGCGGCGCAACTCGGCGGCGTCCGCCGTGGTGATGCCGTCCAGCCGGAGCCCACGGACGGCGGAGCCGCCCTGTCCACCCGTGTCGATCCTGAGCGTGGTGAGCCCGAAGACGCGATGCAGCGGATTGGCGGTCAGGTCGACGCTGCGGACGCGGGCGATCGGCACCGAGTGCCGGCTGCGGAAGAGCAGGCCCGAGCTGAGCTCGAACCGGCCGTCCGTGATGCGGTAGCGGGTGGTCACGAACCGCGACACCCCGAGGCCGCCGACGACCAGGCAGGTGAAGAACAGCGAAGCGAGGGTGATGAGAACCTGGAGGTTCGTCTCGCCACCGGTGACGAGCAGGCTGACCAGGAACATGGCCAGCGGGGCGGCCAGCACGCCCAGGTTGACGATGACGAGCCGGCCGCTCAGCCGCCCCGCGGTGCTTCGGGACGTCATGCGGCGTCCCCCGGTACGGCCTGGGTGCGATGCGTCAGGTACGCCACCAACTCGTCGCCGACCTTGTGGTCGAGCCCTTTGATGTGGACCGCGGAGGAGGAGGCGGTGGTGACGGTGATGCCGGAGAGCCCGAACATCTGCTGCAACGGGCCGCGCAGCGTGTCGACGGTCTGGACGCGCGAGAGCGGAACGACCCGCCACTGCTGCCAGAGCCAGCCGGAGGCCGCGTAGACCGCCTCGTCGGTGACCTCCCAGCGGTGCACCCGGTAGCGCCAGGACGGCATGACGGCCATGTAGAGCAGGCCGGGGACGAGAGAGATCAGGGTGAACCACATGAACAGCTCACGGGTGGGCGGGATCGAGGCCCACAGGATCGCGAAGGTGAGGGGCAGGGGGAGGGCGAACACCGCGGACTGCGCGGTCCACCAGCCGATCGCGCGGTTGCCGACACGATTGCGGGGCGGCCGAAGCCTCATCGTGTTGTTCACCGGGCCACCTCGGTCCTGCCGGCCGCCGACGTGAGCTTGCGCATCTTGGACATGAGCACGGTGGTCCGGGTCAGAACCATGGCCAGCGCCATGAAGACGAAGGTGTTGGCGTAGGTGTCCGGCCCGCTGATCTTGTAGTCGATGGAGAAACGGACCAGGTCTTCGGTGAACCAGTGCTCGGCGCCGTACGCGAACACGACACGTCCGGCCGACACCACGATCCACACCAGCGCGTAGCCGATCCCGCCGGTCGTGAAGATCTCACCCGACTCACGACGCTGGGCGGGCAGCAACGCACCGGCGATCAGCCCGCAGATCAACCCGGTGCCGATTCCCACGAGTTGCAACGACAGGTCATTTCCCTGCGTCGGCAGGGAATGGACGAAGATTGCGATGACGACGGCCACGGCGAACACCGACCGCAACATGCGCATCGTGGTGACGCGGCGGTGTCCGAGATCGGTTGCCAGAATGACGAGCAGAATGGTTCCGCTCGCGATGAGGGCAGCAACGAACTGACTCATTCGGGGGATTCTCCACATCGTTTTTCGCGCGTTTTTCTTGCTGCTTGAAACGCTAGGGAAACGGCGCGCGTGGCGAGACGACCGAATGGCTGGTCCTGGTTGTCAACCGATCAGTGGACACGGTGTGCGAGGGTGGTACGACTGTTGGCGTGCGAGAACGACCTCAGGCAGACGAGGGGCAGGCCGGAGCCGAGCCGCGTACCGGCTGGTTCGGCCTGTGGGACGGCTTCTTCGCCGTCTCCTACCTGCTCACATCGGTGCTGCTGTTCATCTCCGACGACTCCCAGATCTCCCACTCCATCGCGATCGGCGCGCTGACGCTGATCGTGCCGTGGTACGCCGGGCTCGGCCGCCGCTTGATGATCAACCACCTGTACGGGCCGAGGAATGTGGTCTTCGCGCTCGGGCTGGTGCTGCTGTTCTGCCTCACCACGGCGTTCGGCCTCATCGGCGCCTTCGCGTTGTTCGCCGTGGCCCCCATGCTGATCATGAGCCTGCCGCTGACGCGGGCGGTCGTCCTGCTGGCGCTGGTCCACCTGTTCCCGCTGGTGGTGGTGTGGGTCAGGAGCGAGGAGTTCGGGAGCGGCGGCTGGGGCGCGGTGCCCATCTCGTTGCTGAGCTTCGCGCTGACGATCCTGCTCGGACTGTGGATCAAACGGGTGACCCGCCAGAGCAAGGAGCGCGGCGAGCTCATCGAGGAGCTGCGGCGCAGCAGGGAACGCGTGGCCAGGCTCTCCCACGAGGCGGGCATCTCGGCCGAGCGGGAACGGCTCTCCCAGGAGATCCACGACACCCTCGCCCAGAGCCTGACCAGCATCATCAGCCTGGTCCAGGCGGCGGAGTCGAACGTGCGCGACGCGCCGGACCAGGCGACCAAACATCTGGCGCGAGCCGGGCAGGTGGCCAGGGAGTCTCTGGCCGAGGCCCGTGGCTTCGTCGCGGCCCTGGCCCCGCCCACCCTGCGCGAGGGCTCTCTGATTCAGGCCGTCCGCAGGCAGGCCGACGGCCTGGTCGCCGAGACGGGGCTGGACGTGCGGACCTCGATTCACGGCGAAGAGGAACCCCTGCCGATGCCCGTCAACGTCGTCCTGCTGCGGTCGGTGCAGGAGGCGATCGCCAACGTGCGCAAGCACGCCGCGCGGGCTCGAACGGTGGACGTGGAGGTGACCTTCGAGGAGGAGACCGTGCGCCTGCTGATCCGTGACGACGGCGAGGGGTTCACGCCCGACGACACGCACAAAGGGTACGGATTACGTGGCATGCGCGCCCGGGTGGCGGAGATCAACGGGACCGTGACCGTCGACAGCCGCCCGGGCCAGGGCACCGTCGTCGAGGTGCACGTTCCCGTGGCGGTCGCGAGCAAGGAGGCGGCGGGTGGCTGAGATCAAGGTGCTGCTGGCCGACGACCACCCGGTCGTCCGTGAGGGCCTCATCGCCATGCTGGAGTCGGCCGACGACATCACCGTCGTCGGGGAGGCCGGCTCGGGGGAGGAGGCGGTCGTCCAGGCGGGGGCGCTGCGGCCGGACATCATCCTGCTCGACCTGCGCATGGGCGGCATGGACGGCGTCACGGCCACCGAACACATCCTGCGCCGGCTGCCGGGCAGCAAAGTCATCATCGTGACCACGTACGAGGACGACACCGACATCCTGCGCGCGGTGGAGGCGGGCGCGGCCGGCTACCTGCTGAAAGGCAGTTCGCGGCAGGAGTTGATCGGCGCGGTCAGGAGCGCCGCCCGAGGGGAGACCGTGCTCACCCCGTCCCTGGCCGGCAAACTCTTCCGCGCCAGGGGTTCCGGGCAGCCGGCTCTGTCCGAGCGCGAGTGCGAGGTGCTCCGCCTGGTCAGCCGGGGGCTGACCAATGCGGAGATCGGCAGCCGGCTGTTCATCAGCGAGGCCACCGTCAAGACCTATCTGCTCCGCTCCTTCAAGAAACTCGGTGTCTCGGATCGCACGGCGGCGGTGATGACGGCGATCGAACGCGGCCTGCTGTCCTGACGTGGGCTGATGGCCCGGCCACCGTGGGTGGGTGGCCGGGCGTCTGTCAGGCGACGGTGAACCCGCCGTCCACCGGCAGGATCGAGCCGGTGACGTACGAGGCCCCGATCAGGTACGAGATGGCCTGGGCCACGTCCTGCCCGCGTCCGACGCGACCGGCCGGGATCATCCCCGAGAGCGAGGCGAACTGGGCCTGCCGCTGCTCCTCCGGCAGGAACGACCACCAGGCCGTGTCCACCACGCCGGGCGAGACGGCGTTGACCCGCACGGGGGCGAGTTCGGCGGCCAGCGGCGACACGATCCGCTCGATCGCCCCGTTCACGGCGGCCAAGGTGAACGTTCCCGGGAGACCGGCGCGCGCGCTCGACGCGGAGACCATGGTGACGGAGCCGGTCACGCCGGCGCGCTGAACGGCGAACAGGTACGGGAACAGCTTGCCGTCGAACGCCGCACGCACGTCGGCCAGATCGGTGTCCGCGAGCGGCCCGATGCCGACGGCGCCGGGGCTGAAGGCGAGCACCAGGTGGTCGAACTCGCCGATCCGGCCGAAGAAGGCGGCCACCTCCTCCTGCGAGGTGGCGTCCACCTGCTCGGCCGCCGCCACGCCGCTCTTGGCCGCAGCCAGCTTCTCCGGGTCGCGTCCGGTGACGATCACCTCGGCGCCCTCGTCGGTCAGCAGGCGCGCGGTGGCCAGGCCGATGCCGGACGTGCCACCCATGATCACAACACGCATGTCCATCCTCTTTCTAGACGTTTGGTCTCGTTTTTATCCGAGACGTCGAGTCTTGTAAAGTGGCTTACATGACGGACGACCGGCGGCTGGGACGGCCCCGCAGCGAGGCCACACGCAAGGCGATCCTCGTCGCGGCCCTGGAGGAACTGGACGAACGCGGCTATGCCGCCCTGACGATCGACGGCATCGCGCGCCGCGCCGGATGCGGCAAGCAGACCATCTACCGCTGGTGGCCGTCCAAGGCCGACGTCGTCCTCGAAGCCCTGCTCGAACGGGCCGACACGACCATCGCGATCCCGGACGAAGGCTCGCTCTCCGACGACCTGCTGGCATTCCTGACCGCCACGTTCCGCCAGCGCGGGCAGCGTCCCACCCTGATCGGCCTCATGGCGCACGCACTGCTCGACCCGGTCTTCGCGACGGAGTTCAAGGAGAAGTTCCTGTTCAAGCGGCGCGCCGCCCTGCGGGTCATCCTGGACCGGGCGGCGGCCCGCGGCGAGATCGCCGCCGACGCGGACATCGAACTGCTCATGGACGTGGTCTACGGCGTACTGTGGTACCGCCTGCTGCTCGATCACGCCCCCCTGGACGAACCAGCCGGGAACCGGCTCGCGACACTCCTCGTCCGGGCGGCCCGTTAGCTTCTTCCTCGGTTTGTTCGGCGCCATCGCGAGCGGACCGACCTGACGTTCGTCGCCGGGATCGTGGCGATTTGGAGCTTGCTGTCGCTACTGTCGCTGAATCTGTGCCGTCGCACGTTCCGCCGGTGAAGAAAGGCATTGTCACGATGCGCTATCTGGTCACGCTCAAGGTCACCGCCCAGCCTGACGGCCCGCCGCCGGCCGACCTCATGGAGGCCATCTTCAAGCTGGGCCAGGAGGCCACGGAGGCCGGGGCACTGCTCGACAACAGCGGCCTGGCCCCCAGTTCCGAGGGCGCGCGGATCGAGGTGAGCGGCGGCGGGCTGACCGTCAGCGACGGCCCGTTCTCCGAGGCCAAGGAACTGATCAGCTACGCACTGTATGAGGTCAGGACCAAGGAGGAGGCCATCGAGTGGGCCTCCCGCTTCGTCAAACTGCACCGCGACCTGTGGCCGGGCTGGGAGGGCGAGACCGACGTGCTGCGCCTGTTCGGTCCCGAGGACTTCGCCCCACCGGCCTGACCGTCACCACATCCGGCCGGACACCGCGTTCGGCGCACGAGGCGGAAACGACCACATGACGAACCACCGCATTTTTGTCGGGCGTATATCTTAAATTCGGCTGGGCCGCAACCGTTGACCCCTGGTGTGAACCCCATGTATACATGCGCCATACCTGATGGATCCCCGATGCGAAGTCTCAGTGCCAGGCCCTGACGAGGCGGAGATGTCATGGCAGTGATCAGCAGGCGAGGTTTTCTCGCCGGAAGCGTAGCCACGCTGGGGGCCTCGGCCCTGACGGCCTGTGGCAGCCCAGCGACCTTGCCCGAATCGATGCAGGCCATCCGCCCGGGCGGCGGTGGCCCGAACCGTGGTGGCGTCCTGTATTTCGGCCTGTCCACTGACCCGGCCAACCTGGACCCGCACCTGACCAGCGGCAGCGCCTCCGACTATCTGCGCCAGCTCGCCTACAACGGGCTGGTCCAGTACGACGGAGCCGGAGAGATCATCGGCGACCTCGCGACCGAGTTCGGCTGGGCCGACGAGCTGACGTACCGGGTCAAGCTGCGCTCGGGGGTCAGCTTCCACGACGGGTCCACGATGACGGCCGACGACGTGGTCTTCTCCTTCCGCCGCATGATGGACAAGGCGACCGCGGCGGCGTCGGCGCCGCTGCTCGACCAGGTGGCCTCCGTCGAGGCGCCCGACGCCACCACCGTGGTGTTCAGGTTCAAGCAGCCCGACGTGGCCTTCCCCTTCGCCCTGGCCGCGCCCACCACCAACATCGTCTCCAGGAAGTGGATCGAGTCGGGGGCCAACACCAAGACGCAGGTCATGGGGACGGGCCCGTTCAAGTTCGTGGAGCGCATCCCTGGGGTGAGCACCACGTTCGTCCGGTTCGAGAACTACTTCGAGTCCGGCCTGCCGTACCTGAACGGGATCGTCTTCCAGCCGATGGGCGACGACTACGCCCGCGTGACGGCGCTGCGCACGGCGACCGTGGACATGATCGACTACGTCCCCGCCACCCACGTCGGCGTCATCTCCGAGAACCCGAGGTTGCGGTTCGTCTCCGACAAGACCTTCGGGTTCGGCTTCGTCGGCTTCGTGACCAGCCGGCGTCCCTTCGACGACGTACGCGTCCGCAAGGCCATCGCGATGTCGATCAACCGGCAGTCGGTCCTGGACACCGCGTTGCTCGGGCACGGCAGCCCGATGGACGGCGCGATGATGTCGGAGACGTTCGCCCCGTACGCGCCCCAGCTCGCCGGCTCCATGCCCTACGACCCGGAACAGGCCAGATTCCTGCTCAAACAGGCCGGGCAGGAGGGCCTGACGCTGCCGGTGGTGACCACCAGCTCGTACTCGGTCATCGCCAGGCCCGCGCAGGCGATGCTGCCCGGCCTGCGCGCGGCCGGCATCAACGTGAACCTCACCCAGCAGGAGTGGCTGACCTTCCGCTCCAGCGTGTCGACCAAGGTCTTCCCCGTCCACTCCTGGGGGACGGCGCCCAAGTTCGGCGATCCCGCCTCGCTCGGCGACTTCATCAGCAGCACCGGCACCTTCGCCAAGAACCTCGACTTCGCCGACGACAAGATCGACGAGCTGCTGACCCAGGCACGCAGGAGCTCCGACCAGAGCCTGCGTAACGAGATCTACCTCGACGTCGAGAAACGGGCCCTGGAGCTGGTCCCGATGACCTACACCATCCGCCGCGAACAGGGCGAGGCCCACTACAACCACGTCAAGGGCTACGAGCACCCCCCGAAGGGCGCCTGGACCGCCACAGCCCTGCGCCGGACCTGGATGGAGAAGACGACGTGAGGCGTTTCCTGGCCAAGCGGTTCGCCCAGGCGATCCTGCAACTGCTCCTCGTCGGAACCATCGTGTTCTTCCTGGTCCGGCTCATCCCCGGCGATCCGGCCAGGGCGGTGCTCGGCGACGCGGCCACCGACGAGCAGATCGCCGCCACCCGGGCCGCGATGCACCTCGAAGAGCCGTTCTTCAGCCAGTTCATCGGGTTCTGGACCCGGTTGTTCCAGGGCGACCTCGGCACCTCGCTGATCAGCGGCCGCCCGGTCATGCAGGACCTGCCGTCCCGGATCGGCAACTCGCTGGAGCTCGTGCTCATCGCGCTGGCGATCTCGCTGGTGGTCGGCATCGTCCTGGGCAGGATCGCCGCCACGCGCGCCGACAAGCCGGCGGACCACGCGCTGGTCGCCGGGTCGATCTTCGGGATCTCCCTGCCCGTGTTCGTGATCGGCACCCTGCTGCTGCTGGTGTTCGCGTTCGTCATCCCGATCCTGCCGCCGCGCCGGTTCGCCTCGCCGTTCGAGGATCCGCTCGCCCACCTGCAGATCCTCATCCTGCCCGTGGCCACGTTGACGGCGGCCTCGTGCGCGGTGGTGACGAGGATGACCAGGGCGTCGATGCTGGAAACGCTCAACGCCGACTACGTCCGCACGGCACGGGCGAAGGGCCTGGTCGAAAAGCGCGTCATCAACCGGCACGCGCTGCGCACGGCGCTGCTCGCCGTCGTCTCCGCGACGACGGTCGAACTGACGACGCTGATCGGGAGTACGGTCCTGGTCGAGACCATCTTCGGGTGGCCGGGGATGAGCTCCCTGCTCATGAACGCCGTGGGACAGCGTGACTATCCCGTCATCCAGGCCGTCGTCCTCGCCGCGGCCACCATCGTCATCCTGGTCAACCTGGTCGGAGACCTGGTCGTCAGGGCACTCGACCCCCGGGCGGAGGACAACTGATCATGGCCACCGTGTTGTCAGACGCGCCTGCGATCAAGAGCACCGACAAGAGGACCTTCCTGCGGCGCATGCTGGCCAACCGCAGGACGTCCATCGCGGGCGCCTTCCTGCTGCTGGTCGCGCTCGTCACCGTGTTCGCCAGGCTCATCGCGCCCCACGACTATCGCGACATCGTCGGCAAGCCGCTGACCTCGGCCTCGACGCTCGGCATCGACGACTTCGGGCGCGACGTCCTGTCGCGCCTGCTGGTCGGGCTGCAGGTCTCGCTCGGGGTGGCGCTGTCGGCGGTGCTGGTGGCGGCGGTCATCGGGGTCGCGCTCGGGCTCGTGGCCGGGTACGTCGGCCGCTGGGCCTCGACGATCATCATGCGCGGCATCGACGTCCTGCTGAGCTTCCCGCCGATCGTGCTGGCCATCGCCGTCGTGGCGATCATGGGCCCTGCCCTGGTGAACGTCGTCCTGGTGATCGGCGTCCTGTACATCCCGAGGTTCACCAGGATCGTCTACACCCAGGTGCTGGCCATCAGGAACCTGGAGTACGTCGAAGCCTCGAAGATCATGGGCGCGCGGCCCGCGGGAATCCTCGCCGGGACGATCCTGCCGAACGTGGCGGCGCCCATCATCGTCCAGTTGAGCCTGTCGGTGAGCTTCGCCATCCAGATGGAGGCCGGGCTGAGCTTCCTCGGTCTCGGCGCGCAGCCGCCGCTGCCCTCGCTCGGGACGATGGTCGGCGCGGGCCGCGACTTCCTGGAGGTCCAGCCGACGCTGCTGCTCTACCCGTCCGTGCTCATCATCCTCGTCGTCCTCGCGCTCAACGTGTTCGGGGACGGCATGCGCGACCTGCTTGACCCGCGCCGCCGTGGCACCAACTGAAAGGAACGCATTCATGACCCTCCCTTCCACCCACAGGCTCGGCGAGCTGTCCTGGACCCAGGTCAAGGAGCTGGCGGAACGGGACCCGATCATCCTGTTGCCGATCGGCGCGGTCGAGCAGCACGGCCCGCACCTGCCGATCCACGAGGACTCCATCGTGGCGGAATGGGTGGCCGACAAGCTGGCCAAGGAGAACGGGTGCTATGTCGCGCCCGCCCTCAACTACGGGCACTCCGGTGTCTTCCGCGGCTTCAACGGCAACCTGTCCCTGAGCCAGGCGACGCTGCGCGCCGTCACGTACGAGATCATCGAGGCGCTGGTGCAGTCCGGCTTCCGGCGCGTCATCATCGTCAACAACAACGGCGGCAACGTCGGGCCCGTCATCGACGCCGGCCTGCAGGCACGCCGTGACCTGGGCGTGCTCGTCGGCCACCTGTATCCGTGGCAGCTCGGCTACGCCCTCATGCGGGATGTGTACGAGGACCCGGCCAAGGCGTACGGCCACGGCGCGGAGCCCGAGCACTCCGCGATGCTCGCGATCTTCCCCGACCAGGTGCAGAGCGATCTGGCCGCCCCGGGCGGCCTGGAGTCGAGCAGCGGCTGGACGCCGACGAGCTACACGGAGGCCGCCATTCCCGGGCACGACGTGCGCGGCACCGTGCTGTGGGACTTCTCCGAGGTGAGCCCGACCGGCTGCACCGGCGACGTGAGCCTCGGCAGCGCGAAGACGGGCGAGATCTGGATCGAGCGGGTGATCGGATTCTGCTCCGCCTACATACAGGAATACGACAGGAACACCTCGGCTGAGTGACCCTGCGGCAGCATTGGGGAGACGCATGACAACCGGCACGAGTCCCGCGGAGCCGATCCTCTCGGTCGATCAGCTCTCGGTGGACTTCCAGATCGGGGGCGAGTGGGTCCCCGCCGTGAAAGACGTCAGTTTCACGGTCGCCAAGGGTGAGGTGGTGGCGCTCGTCGGGGAATCCGGCTCGGGCAAGTCCGTCAGCTCGATGTCGGTGCTCGGGCTGCTGGCGAAGAACTCGCGCCGCCGTGGCAGCATCCGGTACGGCGACACCGAGCTGCTCGGCCTCGGCGAGGAGGCCCTGCGCGCCATCCGCGGTAAGCGGATCGCGATGATCTTCCAGGAGCCGATGACCGCGCTGAACCCGGTCTACACCATCGGCGAGCAGATCATCGAGGCGATCCAGTGCCACGAGCGCGTGCCGGCCGCCGAGGCCCGCGCGCGCACGCTGGAGCTGCTGAAGAAGGTCGGCATCCCCGATCCGGAGTCGCGGATCGGCAGCTACCCGCACCAGCTCTCCGGCGGCCAGCGGCAGCGGGCGATGATCGCGATGGCGATCTCCGGCTCGCCTGAGATCATCATCGCCGACGAGCCGACCACGGCCCTCGACGTCACGGTGCAGGCGGAGATCCTGGAACTGCTGCGCCGCCTGCAGAAGGACCTCGGCTCGGCGGCCGTGGTCATCACCCATGACATGGGCGTGGTCGCCGACCTGGCCGACCGGGTGGTGGTGATGCGGCAGGGCGAGGTCGTGGAGGAGGCCCCGGTCGCCCGGCTGTTCGCAGACCCGCAGCACGAGTACACCCGCAAGCTGCTGTCCGCGGTGCCCCGTCGCGGGCAGGCCGAACCGGCGCCGTCCGGCACGGCCGCCGACACGACGCAGGAACCCACGCTCCGGGTCACCGGCCTCCAGGTCGAGTACCCGGGACGGCTCGGCCGCAAAGGGTTCAAAGCCGTGCACGACATCAGCTTCGACATCGGCAAGGGCAAGGTCCTCGGCCTGGTGGGCGAGTCGGGCTCGGGCAAGTCCACGATCGGCAGGGCCATCGTCGGGCTGGTGCGCGCCACGTCCGGCACGATCGAGATCTGCGGACGTGAGGTGACCGGGCTGGGCGCCAAAGAGCTGCGCGGGTTCCGCAGGAAGTACTCGATGGTCTTCCAGGACCCGGGCTCCTCGCTCGACCCGCGCCGGTCCATCGGCGACTCGATCGCCGCCCCGATGATCATCAACCGGTACGCGGAACGCGCCGTCGTCCGCAAGCGGGTGCTGGAGCTGCTTGAGCAGGTCGAGCTGCCAGGGAACTGGGCCGACAGGTTCCCGCACGAGTTGTCGGGCGGTCAGCGGCAGCGCGTCGGGATCGCCCGCGCGCTGGCGCTGGAGCCCGAGCTGCTCATCGCCGACGAGCCCACCTCGGCGCTGGACGTCTCCGTGCAGGCCACCGTGCTGCGGCTGTTCCAGGAGCTGCAGGACAGGCTCGGTTTCTCCTGTCTGTTCATCAGCCACGACCTGGGCGTGGTCGAGCTGCTCTCGCACGACGTCGCCGTCCTGCAGCACGGGCGGATGGTCGAACACGGCCCGGCCCGCGAGGTGCTGAACGACCCCCAGACCGACTACACCAGGAGGCTGGTCGCGGCGGCGCCGGTGCCCGACCCCGTTGAGCAGGCCGAGCGCCGCGAGCTGTGGCGGGCGATCTCCAGGTGATCACCTCAGGTGGGAGATCACCCGCTGGTCGGGCCGCAGATGGTTGCGCAGGGTGCGCTCGGCGGTGTCGAAGTCGTGCATGGTCAAGGCGGCGAGCAGGGCGCGGTGTTCGGGGTTGATGACCGCCAGCCGGTCGGGGCGCGCCGCCACGGCGCTGACCCCGATCCGCTGGTGCCGCGGCTGGAGGCTGCTGAACAGGTCGATCAGGACGGTGTTGCCCGTCGCCCTGATGAACGCGAAGTGGAAGAAGAAGTCCATCTTGGCGTGCTCGGCGATCGCGTCGCGGTCGCCCGCTCTGCACCGCGCCACCATGTCAGGGGCCTCCATGAGGTCCAGATGCGCGGACAGCTCCTGCGGGATGTCGGTCTTCTTATCGCACAGGATGCCGAAGCCGTGGATTTCGAGAACCTGCCGCATCTCGTACGTCTCGAACAACTCGGCCGCCGTCACGCCGCGCACCTGGGCGCCGCGCCTGGGCAGCAGGTCGATGTACTTCTCCGCCGCCAGACGCTGGAACGCCTCGCGGACGGGAGTGCGCGACACGCCGGCCTCGTCGCAGACCAGCTTCTCCTCCAGGAAGGATCCCTCGGGAAACCGGCCGCCGAGAATCGCCTCCCGCGTCCAGCGATAGGCACGCTCTCCGGCGGTCGCCGCCGGCGAGGTGTCCGGTTCCCAGCTCATGCCACCCCTCACATCGTATGTATACACAGTGTATACTAATACCTAGAAGGAGTATCCCTTGCAGGACAAGCGAGACCGTCGGTACGCAGCCTGGTTGTCCGGTCCGAGTTTCGCCACCGCCGAGATCGTGGCCGACCTCGGCTACGGCGCGGTGGTCCTCGACATCGAACACGGCTCGTTCGACCTGGCCGACCTTGAGCGCTTCATCCCGTTCCTGCGCGGCCTCGGCCTGGAGGTGCTGGCCAAGGTGCTCGGGCCCGAGCGGGGCCCGATCCAGCAGGCCCTCGACTTCGGCGCCACCGCCGTCGTCGTGCCCCACATCGAGAGCGCCGCGCACGCCGCCGCCATCTGCGCCTTCGGAAAGTTCCCCCCGCTGGGCGACAGGAGCTTCGCGGGCGGACGGACGGCACGGTACGGCGGATTCGACGACGAGTGGGTCGCCCGCCAGGATCGCGAAACCCGCGTCTACCCCATGATCGAGGACGCCGGGGCCATCGAGCAGATCGACGACATCCTCGCCCTGCCCACGGTCGACGGCGTCTTCATCGGCCCCAGCGACCTGTCCATCCGCCGCGGCCGGGGCGCCTACACGCGCTCGGCGGAGGACTTCGCCGACCTCAGGATCGTGGCGGACGCGGCCCGCGCCGCGGGCAAGCCCTGGGTGCTGCCCGCGTGGTCGCCGCAGGAGAAGGCGTTCGCGCTGGAGAACGGCGCCGACCAACTCGTCCTGACCATGGAGCACGGTGCCATCATGGCCGGTTTCAAGGCCGCGCTCGACCAGACCCGCGAACTCGGCCGCTAGAATCGACCCATGACAGAGTTGGACACTATCGTAAATATCTCTGATCCTGCGGTGCAAAGAATTATCGATGTCACCAGGAGTTCGAGGTCCAGCATAAAGACCGTACTGATTGAGGACGTCGAGCCTCTCACGCAGTGCATCAGGGTCGGGGTGGATTTCGTCGAGATATACAGTAGTTCGGAAAGTCCAATCTCTGATGAACTGCTCGCGTTGTGCAGGAGCCGCGACATACCGGTCCGTCTCATGGACTCGTCGATCGTCAACCAGTTGTTCAAGGGAGAGCGGAAGGCCAAGACGTTCGGCATCGCGCGCGTCCCCCGCCCGGCCAAGTTCGGCGACATCGCGGACGGGGGCGGTGACGTCGTCATTCTTGACGGAGTGAAGATCGTCGGCAACATCGGCGCGATCGTGCGGACCTCGCTCGCCCTCGGAGCTTCGGGAATCATCCTCGTCGACAGCGACCTCACCAGCATCGCCGACCGGCGTTTGCTGAGAGCCAGCCGAGGCTATGTCTTCTCACTTCCCATCGTCCTGTCCAGCCGCGAGAACGCAATGGCCTTCATTCGCGACCGCGGCATGCCGCTGATGGTGCTCGAAGCCGACGGCGAACTCGAAGTCAAAGACCTCGGCGACAACGACGACCAGTTGGCCCTGCTGTTCGGCAGCGAAAAAGGCGGCCCTTCCGACCTGTTCAGGGAGGCGTCCTCGACCTCGGTTTCCATTCCGATGATCAGCTCAACCGAATCCCTTAATGTCTCGGTTTCCGTAGGCATCGCGCTGCATGCGCGAATTCGCAGAAACTTCGCAGTCAAGCGGTGAATTGCTCGCGCCCCCGGCTCCAGGGGGAGACGCGAGGCCGGCCCGCGTGATGCCGTGCCGGCTCGTCTGGGTCAGGCCCTCGACGCGGGCTGCAAACACCCGATCCAAGCCCTTGACGGGGCTTCAGCACGTGCGCGCCCCGGAGGCGGCGTGCCGGCGACAGCCGAGCCTGGAGGGCCAGGTCGCCTGCCCCGCACCGGTTCTGGCACCGGGAAAGACTGCTCCAAGTCGGGCAAACATTCTACGTTCACCATCTATTTAACATAGGACGTTGGACGTAGGATGTCCCCTCGTAATCTTCTCCTGCAGGAAGGGCGAGGACATGCACGATGGTCATCCCCCGGAGGGCCGTGCCCGGCGCCGCCGGGTGGGCGTCGTACTGGCGTTCGCCGGCTTACTCGTCAGCGTGCTCGGCGCGCCGGCGACGGCGGAAACCTTCGAAGCCGCACCGTTCGTGGACGAGCAGGTGCTCTACAAACAGGGCGACTTCGGATACGGCTGCTTCCGGATCCCCGCCGTGGTGCGGGCCACGAACGGCATGCTCCTGGCCTTCGCCGAGGGACGGGTGAAGGATTGCGGCGACGACGAGGACATCGACCTCGTGCTGCGCCGCTCCGCCGACGGCGGGCGGACCTGGGGACCGCTGCAGGTGGTCTCGGAGGGCAACGGCACGACTCACGGCAACCCGGTGCCGATCGTCGACGAGAGTTCCGGCCGGGTCGTGCTGGTGAGCACCCGCAACGGTGCGGAGCCGTGCCCGAACGGTTGTGACCGCGACCCCTGGGTGCAGTTCAGTGACGACCACGGGGGGACCTGGTCGGCCGCCAGGGAGATGACCGAGGGCAAGCGTCCTGAGTGGAACTTCTGGTACGCCACCGGCCCGATGCACGGCATCCAGCTCAAGCAGGGCCCGAACGCCGGCCGGCTGGTCGTCGGGGCGAGTTTCGAAAGCTGGGATCGGGTCGGCAAGCACGTCTACGGCACGCACCTGCTCTACAGCGACGACAGCGGGGTGACCTGGAACATCGGCGCCGAGACGTCCCGCGACGACGGCACGGTCATCGCCCAGGAGGTCACCGTCGTCGAGCTGACCGACGGGCGCATCTACGCCTCGGCCCGCGAGCGCGGCACCGACGAGGGCAGCCGGGCGTACGCGACCAGCAGCGACGGCGGCCAGACGTGGGACGAGCCGTTCCGTACCATGCCGGCGCTGGCGACGACCGATATCCAGGCGTCGCTGCTGCGCTTCAGCGAAGAGCGCCTCCTTTTCTCCGCGCCGATGCACCCGGGCGCCCGGGAGGCGATGGGGATCCGGTCGTCCTACGACGAGGGGGACCGCTTCGAGACCTGGGAGGAGGGCAAGGTCTTCTACTGGGGGCCGTCGGCGTACTCGGACATGGTGCGTCTGGACGGCGACGAGGCGGCCCTGATGTACGAGGCCGGCACCATCACGCCGTATGAGCAGATCAGGTTCGCGCGGTTCAACGAGGCGTACCTGGAGACGCCGAACGGCACTCCGCCCGGCATCCCAGGACCTCCGGCGCCCGGCCCGACGACGCCGGACAGTTCGCCGTATCGCAACCAGGCGTATGTCCGCGGCGGCGCGCAGACCACCGACGGGCGGTTCGGCAACGGGCTGGCCCTGGACCGGGTGGACGACCGGGTGGAGGTGCCGTTCAACGACTCCATCGACCTCGGCGCGAAGGACTTCACGCTGACCTCCTGGTTCCGGTACTCGGACCGGGCCGGGGCGCACACGATCCTCTGGTTCCACCGGGTGAACAGGGGCACCAACCCGCCGGCGCTGTGGCTACGGGCCGAACCGGCCAGCAACCGCATCCGGGCGGTCCTGTCCGTCGACCGGTACAACGTGACCGTGCAGTCGCCGAGCGCATACAACGACGGGCAGTGGCACTTCGTGACGCTCCAGCGGGTACGCGGCGAACTGCGGCTCCTGGTGGACGGCGTGCAGGTCTCGGCGGCGGCGGCGCCGGCCGGTTCGGTGACCCTCGGCAAGGAGTTCGGGCTCGAGGGAATCCACGTCGGGCAGCGGATGGACGGTGTGGACCGCTTCCGCGGGACGCTGGACGAGGTCCGCGTCTACCGGCGCGCCCTCACCGACGCCGAGCTGAACCTGGTCCGAGAGCGGAACCTCCCGATCGGCGGACAGCTCGCGCTGCGGCTGCCGTTCGACCGCGTCAGCTGAGGAGATATGGACCGCCATGCGATGGCGCTCGCGGGCGCCATCGCATGGATCACCGGCAGGCCAAGGACGTCCTACGTCCTACGGGAAAAGCTCGGGCAGTTGTGTTCGGGCCACTGGCCTGAGCCGGACGGCGAGCGAAGCGTCGACCGAGTCGTACGGCCACCGGACCCGGGTGCCGATGTCGGCCCAGCCGCCGAGATGGGCCAGGAACTTGTCCAGCGCGGCGTTGGCGTACCCGCCGCGCTGGAGCGGCTGGACATGCGCGGCGAAGAACTCGTGGATCCGCCGCTCCACGTCGAGCGCGGCATCGGGTCGCGCGACCATCATCCGCTGCCAGGCCATGGCGCCGGCCGGGCTGAGAGCGGCGATGTTCGAGTAGGAGCCGGCGGCGCCGTGCCGCCGTCCTGTCGCCAGGTCGTGACCGGCGACGAAGACGGCGAGGTCGGCCGCGTGGCGCCGCATCTCCGCGTACCACGGCGCGTCACCGCCGGCGACCTTGATCCCGATGACCGAGGGAACCTCGCGGCTGATCACCGGATACAGGTCGGCCGGCACCTGCGTCTTGGCGTGCGGCGGGTTGTACAGCACGAGCGGCACCGGGTCGGCGGCGGCCGCGACGCGGGCCAGGAAACTCACCACCTCGCCGCGCGACAGCGGCAACCAGTCCGGCAGCGTCACCTGGATCGCGCCGGGACGGAGCGCCCGCGCGCGGGTCACCCTGGCCAGGCAGGTCTGCGCGCTCATGTGAGCCGCGCCGATCTGGAACGGCAGCCCGTGCCGTTCGCACCGCTCGGCCAGCAACGCGTTGACACGGTCGTACTCGTCCTCGCCGAGCGTGTGGAACTCGCCCGCGGTGCCGTGCGCGTACAGGCCGTCGAGCCCAACGGCGACGAGCACGTCCAGCGCCGCCTCAAGACGTGCCCAGTCGATCGAGTCGTCGTCCCGGATGGGCAGCAGGACCGTGCCCCAGGTGCCGCCGAGCGCCCCCGGCGTTAATGTCTCCATGCCGTCCCACCATCCGATCGGTACACGTAGGACATCCTATGTCGGCGGGCGAACAAGCGATGTCGGCCCGGTGGGCCGTCTGTGTCCTCGGCGTAAACTTTCCTTCCCTCGGCTGGCCTTCCTGGACAGAGAGGTGGGATGTTTGAAGCAAGGTCTTCGAGGAGTCTGGAGGCGGCATGCGTACAGGTGACGGCGCGTCGCTTCGGGAGCGCATCGTCGCCCTGATCCACGAGCGCGGGCTGGTCCCCGGGTCGCCGATGCCGACCGAAGTGCAGTTGATGGAGCTGCTCGGGGCGAGCCGCAACAGCGTCCGCGAAGCCATACGGGCTCTGCAGGCGCTGGGCATCGTCGAGATCCGGCACGGACATGGGACGTTCGTCGGGCACGCGCCGCTCGACGCACTGACCCCGTCGTTCGCCTTCCGGGTGCGTTCCGGGCCGGGCGGGATCCGCGCGCTGCACGATCTGGTCGAGGTCCGCGAGCTGCTCGAGAGCGGGCTGATCGGCCAGGTGGCCCAGAACACCAGCGGCCCCCGGCTCGCCGCGTTGGAGGCCCTGGCCCATGGCATGGATCGGGACCCGGAAGCCGATCGGGCCTTCCACGCGCTGCTGTACGAGTCGTGCGGCAACGAACTGGTGCTGCAGCTGATCGGCCTGTTCTGGGACGTCTACCACGAGGTCGAGCCGACGCTCGGCCCGCCGGAGGAACGAACCGCGGAGATCACCGTCAACCACCGCCGGATCGTGGCGGCGCTTCGCGCTCGGGACGCCGAGGCCGCCCAAGAGGCGATGCGCCTGCACTTCCGCGACGTCAAGGCGCGCATCGCGCGCGCGGCGGCCCGGCCGTCCCCCGCGCCGACCTGACCGACGGCAGCGAGGCTTTCTGGACGCCGTTGTCCGCGACTATTCATTGAATGTATAGTCGCGATCATGTCAACCGGTCATGTGCTGCTCGGCTTCCTCGCCGAGCGCCCGAAGCACGGCTACGAGCTCAAGAAAGAGCACGATCACCGTCTCGCCGGGGCCAAGCCGCTGGCGTACGGACAGGTCTATGCCACCCTGCAACGCCTGGAGCGCGACGGCCTGGCGGAGGCGGCCGAGACGCAGCAGGAGGGCGGCCCCGAGCGCACCCTGTACGCGATCACCGACGGCGGCCGGGCGGAGCTGGAGCGGTGGCTGAACACCGTCGAGCCGTCGGCGCCGTACGTCGCCAGCCCCTTGTTCGCCCGGGTCGCCGTCGCGGGGAAGGCCGCCGACGGCTATCTCGTACGGCAACGCGAGGCGCACCTGACCCGCATGCGGGAGCTGACCGCCGAGAAGGCGTCCGGCGCGCCCGCCCAGGTGCTGGCGGCCGACTACGCGCTCCAGCACCTTGACGCCGACCTGCGCTGGATCGAGACCGCGCTCGCGCGGATGAAGGAGGACAACAATGCTTGAGGCCAGGGGCCTGGGCAAGTCGTTCGGCCAGACCAGGGTACTGAACGAGGTCTCCCTGGAGATCGCGGAGGGCGAGATCGTCGCTGTCACGGGGCCGAGCGGCGCGGGCAAGTCGACGTTGCTGCACTGCCTGGCCGGGGTGATCCGGCCGGAGTCCGGCGAGGTCGTCCTGGACGGCAGGCGGATCGACACGCTGCCCGAGGCGGAGTTGACCAAACTGCGGCGCGAGAACTTCGGTGTCGTCTTCCAGTTCGGCGAGCTGGTGCCCGAGCTGACCGCGGCGGAGAACGTCGCGCTGCCGATGCTGTTCAACCGGCACGGCAGGCAGGAGGCGATGAGCGTCGCGGCGGAGTGGCTGGCCCGGCTGGAGGTGTCCGACTGCGCCGACCAGCGCACTGGTGAGCTGTCCGGGGGGCAGCGGCAGCGGGTGGCCGTCGCGCGGGCGCTGGTGAGCGGTCCGCGCGTGGTCTTCGCCGACGAACCCACCGGAGCACTGGACACGCTCGGCGGCGAGCAGGTGATGAACGCGCTGCTCGGCGCGGCCCGCAGCAGCCGTACCGCCGTCGTCCTGGTCACCCACGACAACCGGGTGGCCGCCTACGCCGACCGGGAGATCGCCCTGCGCGACGGAGCGGTGCTGGCAGGGGTGGACCGGTGATCGCCGTGCTGCGGATGCTGAACAGGGGACGCTCGCGGGCCGAGCGGGTACGCGCCCGGCTGGTCGCCGCGGGCGCGGCGGTGGCGACGTTCCTGGTCTGCACGGCCGTCAGCCTGGCGGACTACAAGGACGAGGGCGGCTCGCTGACGGGGCTCGGCCTGGCCCTGCTGGCCGTGCCGATCGGCGGCCTGGTCCACCAGGCCAACCGGCTGGCCTCGGCCACCAGGGAGCGGCGGCTGGCCGCCCTGCGACTGGCGGGGGCGACGCCGGGTGACGTGCGGCGGCTGGGGGCCATGGAAGGAGGCTCGCTGGCAGTGGGCGGCTCGTTGGGCGGCGGCGCGCTCTACGTGGTCACCCATCTCGCAGGGCCGCTGCCGCAGGTGCCGGTGGTCGTGGCTTTGGTGACGCTCGGCGGGGTCCTGTCGGGGGCACGCGCCGGGCGGCACGTCGTCGCCTCGCCACTGGGTGTGGCTCGCCGTGCACGCGTGCGGGGGCCGCGTGTGCGGGACCTGCTCCTGCTCGCGGCGGGTGTCGGCCTCTTCGTTCTCGGAGCCGTGAAGAAGGGCGATTTCCCGCTCGCCGGTCCGTACGGGTCCGCGGTGTCCGTGGCGGCCGGCCTGGTCCTGCTGCTGTTCGGCGTGACCCTGACCACGACCTGGATGATCAGGGGGTACGCCCGCTGGGCCGGTCGGCGGGCCCGGTCGGCGGAGGCGCTGCTGGCCGCGCGGCTGGTCGAGGCGGATCCGCGGGCGTGGGCCAGGGCCCTGGCAGTGGTGAGCCTGACGGTGTTCTTCGGCGCGGCGGCCGGGGCCCAGCAGGCAGGTGTCGGCTACTCCCAGGGGCACGCGCTGTTGGACGTCGCGCTCCTGGTGGCCCTGGCGACCTCGGCGGTCGCTCTGGTGGTGCACCAGGCGGAGGAACTGATCGACCTTCGCCGCTCGTTCGCCGCGCTGGCCGCTTCCGGGGTGCCGGAGCGGGCGCTGGGCGGGGTGCTCGTGCGGCAGGCGGTCATCGCCGCGCTGCCGGTCTGCGTGGTGGCGGCCGTCTCGGGGGTTGCGGTGGTGGTCCTGACCCTGACGGACGTCTACCAAGTCCAGTGGCTCGGTTGGGCGGTTGCCAGGGCTGTGGCCATGGCGGGCGTCGGGGTGCTCGCCGCGGTGCTCGTCGCCCTGGCGGCACGTCCCCTGTTGCGTGGCGCACTCGTTTTCGAGACGCGGGCATGACCACGGTCAGAACCAGATGATCATCTGCCCGTGTGAGCGGGTCCAGGCGAGCGGCTTCCCGTCGTAGATCTCGGCGATGGTCATGGTTCAAGCAGTACCAATCCGTCAGCTCGGGCGGTAGCCGAGGGCCGAGTGATATTGGGTGGACCCGGGGGCCGTGCCGTTGCCAGGATGAGGCCTATGTCATTGCGCTATCACGAGATCGCCGAGGCCAATCATCGGATACTCAACCCGCTGACCGATCCCAAACTGGACCTTCTCGGCCAGGTGACGAGGTTGCGGCCGGGCATGCGGCTGCTGGACCTCGCGTGCGGCAAGGGGGAGATGTTGTGCCGGTGGGCACGTGACCACGGGATCGAGGGCGTCGGGGTGGACCTCAGCGAGGTGTTCCTCACAGCCGCAGGGGAGAGGGCTGCGGAACTGGGGGTCGGCGAGCGGGTGCGGTTCGAGCGCGGCGAGGCGGCCGCGTTCGCGAAGGAGCAGGCCGGGTCCGGATACGACGTGGTGTCGTGCCTCGGGGCCACGTGGATCGGCGACGGTCTGCGCGGCACGATCGAGTTGATGCTTCCCGCGCTGCGGGAGGGCGGCGTGCTGCTGGTCGGCGAGCCGTACTGGATCTCGGAGCCGCCGCGGGAGGCCTTCGACGTGCTGGGGTTCGGACGCGAGGAGTTCGGCACGCTCGGCGAGACGCTGGAGCGGCTGGAGTCGTGCGGGGTCGAACTGGTCGAGATGGTGATGGCCGACCACGACTCCTGGGACCGTTACATGGCCTCCCAGTGGTGGACCCTCAGCGACTGGCTGGCGGCCAATCCCGGGGACGCGGAGGCGGCCGAGATCCGTGCGTTTCTCGACCGTTCGCGCAGGTCGCACCTCATGTACGGCAGGCAGTACCTCGGCTCGGGGGTGTTCGTGCTGCGCCGTCAGGCGGTCGTGTCGTCCCCGTAGATGCGCAGCCGGAGCTCGCGCGCCTTGGTCATGTGCTCGCGGGCCAGCTCGTACGCGCGGTCGGCGTCGCGGTTCTCGATCGCGTCGATGATCTGCGCGTGTTCGGCGATGGCTTCTTCCCAGCGTCCCGGCATCGACAGCGTCGTCCAGGGGTAGCGGGTGAGATGGCTGTTGAGCCGGGTGAGCAGGTCGACGATGGTGCCGTTGTGGCTGGCCGCCCAGATCGCCTCGTGCACCGCCCGGTTGGCCTCGGCCATCGCCGCGGGGTCAGAGGTCGGCGTGGCGGTCATCGCCTTCTGCGCACGGTTGAGGCGAACGAGGTCGAAGTCGGTGCGGCGCTGGGCCGCGCCTGCGGCTGCCGTGGCCTCGAGCGCGATCCGCGCCTCGTAGATCTCCAGGATCTCCTCGGGGCTGCGGGTGCGCACCCGCATGCCGCGGTCCGCGCGCTCGACCAGGCCGTCCTGCTGGAGCCGGCGCAGCGCTTCCCTGACGGGGGTACGGCTGGTGCCGTATCGCTCGGCGAGCGTGATCTCCACGAGGGCCGCCCCCGGCGCCAGGGTGCCGTCGACGATCTCGGCGCGTAGCCGGTCGTAGACCTCGGACAGGGAGTCCTCCTCACATCGCATCCGCTCGGGAGCCGAGCATACCGTTGTATGCAGTCACTTGGACTCCGAACCGTCCGTCGTGGCGGTGCCCGCGAGCGTGCTGCGGCGTTTGCGTACCACCGGCAGCAGCACCGGGACGACCAGCGACAACACCGCCACGACCCAGAGAACGACGGTGATCGGGCCGGAGACCAGGATGGACAGGTCGCCCTCGGACAGGACGAGGGCGCGGCGCAGTTGCTGCTCGGCGATCGGCCCGAGGATCAGCCCCACCACGGCGGGGGCCAGGGGGATGCCCGCCTCCCGCATGAGCAGTCCGAGCAGCCCGAGGACGCACAGGACGATCAGGTCCGTCGTGGTGCCACCTGCGGCGTAGGCGCCGAGGGCGGCGAACATGAGCACGGCGGCGTAGATCGCGTAGGGCGGGATGGTGAGCAACCTGGCCCACACCTTCGCCAGCGGCAGGTTGAGCAGCAGCAACATCACGTTGCCGACATACAGGCTGGCGATCAGCGTCCACACCAGCGGCCCGGACTCCTCGAACAGCGCGGGCCCGGGTTGCAGGCCGTAGGACTGGAACGCGGTGAGGATCACCGCCGCGGTGGCCGAGGTCGGCAGCCCGATCGTCAGCAGCGGCACGAGCACCCCGGCCGCGGCCGCGTTGTTGGCGGCCTCGGGCCCGGCGACCCCCTCGATCGCGCCCCGTCCGAACTCGTGACGGTGCCGCGACAGCCGTTTCTCCGTCGTGTAGCTGAGGAACGTCGGGATCTCGGCGCCGCCCGCCGGCAGGCTGCCGATCGGGAAGCCGAGCGCGGTGCCGCGCAGCCAGGCCGGCCAGGACCGGCGCAGGTCCGAGCGGGACAGCAGGGCCCGCCCGCGCACCGGCTGCACGGTGGAGTGCCCGATTCCGGTCATGACGCGGGAGAAGGTCTCGCCCAGCGCGAACAGGGCGACCACGACGATGACCACGTCGATGCCGTCGAGCAGGGAGTCCACACCGAACGTCAACCTGGGCTGCCCGGTCTGGGAGTCGATGCCGATCAACCCGATGGTCAGGCCCACCAGGAGCCCGGCCATGCCCTTGAGCAGGTTCGGCCCCAGCAGCGCGCTCACCGTGGTGAAGGCGACCGCCATCAGGGCGACGTACTCGGGCGGCCCGAAGCTGGTGGCGAAGCCGGCGACGGCCGGAGCCAGGAACGTCAGGCCGACGGTGCCGATCGTGCCGGCCACGAAGCTGCCGATCGCGGCCGTGGCCAGCGCCGAGGCCGCACGTCCCGCCCGTGCCATCTTGTTCCCCTCGATCGCCGCGATGATCGAGGCGCTCTCTCCGGGGGTGTTGAGCAGAATCGAGGTGGTCGACCCGCCGTACATGCCGCCGTAGTAGATGCCGGCGAACAGGATGAGCGCGCTGGAGGCCTCCAGCCGGAACGTGATCGGCAGCAGCAGCGCCACGGTGAGAGCGGGACCGATGCCGGGCAGCACGCCGACCGCCGTCCCGATGGTGACCCCGATCAGCGCCCACAGCAGGTGCATCGGGGTCAGCGCACCGGCGAAGCCCTCCAGGAGGAGCGTGATCTGCTCCATGTCAGAACCCCCAAGGTCCGGTGGGCAGGGTGAGCCCGATGAGCCGGTCGAAGGTCACGAAGGCGAGCGCCGCGAGCGACCATCCGCAGGCGTAGAGCCGCCAGCCGTGCGGCGCCCCGAGCAGCAGGGCCGTGGCGACGAAGAGGACGGCCGAGCCGACCACGTAGCCGACGACCGGCAGCAGCAGGGCGAAGGCCACGAGGACGCCGGCCAGCGCCCCCACCTTCAGTGCGGCACGGCCGCGCATCGCTCGTTCGCGGGTCGCCGACGTAGAGCGCAGTTCCCGCAAGGAGCGCAGCACCAGCCAGAATCCGGTGAGCCCGAGCAGTACGCCCAGCGCGAGCGGCGCCGCCGCGGGGCCCATCGCTCCGGCGTCGGGCAGCCCGCGCGCGTCCACGATCATCACCGGCCCGGCCACCACCATGAGGCCGCCGAAGATCAATGAGCTCAGCGCGGCCCTTCGGTCACGGCCCGGATCCGGCTCATGCTCAGCGGAGTCAACAGTCATGAGGCCTCCTTCGTCGGCCTCATGTTTCCTTGTTCACTGATGACCTCGACAAGCTCGGTCATGACCGTCCCAATCCGATCTCCTTGAGAATCTGCGCCACCCGGCTCTGCTCCGACCGGATGAACTCCTCGAACTCCGGACCGGCCAGGGTGGCATCGCCCCAGCCTCGGTCGGCGAGCGCCGCCTTCCACTCCTTCGTGCGCGTCATGTCGAGCAGCATCTGCTCCAGCGCGCTCTCCTGCTCGGGAGTGATCCCTTTCGGCGCGACGACGCCGCGCCAGTTCTGCAACTCCACATCGAGTCCCGTCTCGCGCAGCGTCGGCACGTCCGGCAGCGCGGGCAGCCGGCTGGGGCTGGACACCGCCAGCGCCCGGACCTGCCCGGACCTGATCTGCGGCATGATCTCGGAGACCCCGGAGATGCCGATGGTCGAGCGGCCGGAGAGCAGGGTGGTCAGGGCCTCGCCGCCACCGGAGTGGGCCACGTAGCTCACCTTGGCCGGGTCGACGCCGACGGCCTTCGCCGTCAGCCCGGCGAGGATCTGCTCGACCCCGCCGGCCGAGCCGCCGGAGATCGACACGGCGGGCAGATCGTCCCGCATCGCCTCGGCCACCGCTTTCATGTCTTTGAGCGGGGAGTTCGCGGCGGCGACCACGACCTGATAGTCGGTCGTGAGCCGGATCAGCGGGACGGTCTCGTCGAGCGAGTGCGGCGACTCGTTGGTCTCGATCGCGCCGATCATGATGAGGCCGGTCGCCATGAGCTGGCTGGGGTCGCCCTGCAGCCGTACGAACTGGCTGAGGCCGATCGTGCCACCCGCGCCGGCGACGTTGTACACCTCGCTGCGGCCGACCAGGTCGCGCAGCGCCGCCTGCATCTCCCGCGCGGTCTGGTCCCATCCGCCGCCCGGTGCCGCGGGCGCCATGATCCGCAACTGCCTGCCGTCGAGGGCTTGGGCGACCAAGGTGTCGGCGCGTTCGTCGTCCGCCGGAGCGGTCACGATGAGCGCGCCGGTGGAGAGCAGTGCGGCCACCAGCGCGGCCCACCGCCTGATTGCAGTCATCGAATCCTCACCGCTCCCCGGATCCCGTTGTCAGGCCATGTGGTGTACGACTGTATACACTCACATGCAATTGAGAACAAGACCTGGAGGGCATGATGCGACGCGACAGTCGGGCAGCAGAAGACGATGTCTACGACGTGGTGGTGGTCGGCGGCGGCAACGCCGGGTTCAGCGCCGCGCACGCCGCCGCCGAGCGCGGCCGCCGCGTTCTGCTGCTGGAGAGGGGCCCGGCGGAGGAGGCGGGCGGGAACAGCTACTACACTGCGGGAGCGTTCCGCGTCGCGCACGACGGCCTCGGCGATCTCGCGGACCTCCTCGACCCCGACGCGCGGCATGCCGCCACCGTGCTCCCCTCCTACCCGGCAGCGGACTTCGCGGTCGACATGGCCAGGGTCACCGATGATCGCAACGACAAGGCGCTCACCGAGGTGCTGATCGGCGAGAGCGCCGGGACACTGCGCTGGCTGCACGGCAAGGGACTGCGGTTCCGGCTGATGTACGAGCGGCAGGCCTACCCCGACGGCGAGGACCGGCACGTCTTCTGGGGCGGGCTGGCCGTCGGCAGCACCGGCGGCGGCAAAGGACTGATCGAACAGCACACCCGGGCGGCACGGCAGGCCGGGGTGGAGCTCCGCTACGGCGTGCGGGCACGCGAGCTCACGCTCGACGAGGGACGCCTGTCCGGGGTGAGGTGGCAGGACGTGGAGGGCCGCGACGGCGCGGTCCGCGCGGAATCGGTGGTGCTGGCGGCCGGCGGCTTCGAGGCCGACGCGGACATGCGCCGCGACCACCTGGGCGAGGGCTGGCAGCGGGCGAAGGTCCGCGGCACGCCGTACAACACCGGCGACATGCTCGCCGCGGCGATCGCCGTCGGCGCGGGGACGCACGGCGACTGGAGCACCTGCCACAGCGTCGCCTGGGACGCCTGGCACGAAGACAACCAGAGCAATCGCGAGCTCACCAACCAGCTCACCCGTGGCGGCTACCCGCTGGGCATCGTCGTCAACGCCGACGGGCGGCGCTTCCTCGACGAGGGCGCCGACTTCCGCAACCTCACCTACGCCAAGTACGGCGCGCGCATCCTCGCGCAGCCGGGCGGCGTGGCCTTCCAGCTCTTCGACGCCACCACCCGGACGCGGCTGCGGGCCGAGGAGTACGACATGCCCGGCGCGTCGGTCGTGATCGGGAACACGCTCGACGACCTGGCCGAGGGGATGGGCGTCGACGCGGCGGCGCTGCGCGGGACCGTCGCGGAGTTCAACGCGTCGATCGACCGGACGACCCCGCTCGACCTGTCCGTGCTCGACGGCCGCGCGGCCGCCGCGACACCGCCGAAGTCGAACTGGGCCGTCCCGCTTGAGCGGCCGCCGTACTACGCCTTCCCTGTGACCTGCGGCATCACCTTCACCTTCGGCGGCCTGCACGCCGACACCCACGGCCGGGTCCTCGACGGCGCCGGCGAGCCGATCGCCGGTCTGTTCGTCTGCGGGGAGATGCTGGGCGGCCTGTTCAGCGGCAACTACCCGGGCGGCACCGGGCTGACGTCCGGCGCGGTCTTCGGACGCCGGGCAGGCTCACTGGCCTGACATGGCAGCACTGCTCTCGTTTCGGGTATAGAGCAGTGGGAGAGACGTCGATGTCCGCGTATTCGGGGGATGAGCGGCACCGCTTGATGCACGCGGTGCTCGATTGGGCCGCACGAAGAACGATGATCGTGGTGGGAGGCCCCGCACGATTTCGGGTCATCGCCATGCTCGCCTGCGTTCTCGCGCTGGTCGCCGCCGACCAGGGAACCATCGGGGCGGTGGGGCCGCAGATCAAGCAGTCCCTGGGCATCACCAACACCGAGCTCGGATCCCTGAGCGCCGTGACCGCCGCGGCCGGGGCCCTGGCCGTCCTGCCCATCGGCGTCCTGACAGACCGGGTGCGCCGGGTGCGGTTCCTGACCGTCTGCGTCGGTTTGTGGAGCGTGGCCATGCTGTTGGGCGGCCTGGCCGATTCGCTCACGTGGCTGCTGCTCTCCCGGGCCGCGCTCGGGGCGCTGACCGCCGCGGGCGGGCCCACGGTCGTCTCGCTCGTCGGCGACTTCTTCCCCGCGGCGGAACGGGCCAGGATCTACGGCTTCATCCTGGGCGGTGAGATGCTCGGCGTCGGCTTCGGCCTGGTGGTGGGGGGCGCTCTCGCGGAGCTGGTGTCGTGGCGCGCGGCGTTCTGGTTCCTCGCGCTCCTGGGAGTCGTCTTCGCCTTCGTCATCGCCCGCAAGCTGCCAGAACCCAAGCGGGGCGGCCAGAGCCGGCTGTTTCCCGGGGCGCGCACCATGAAGCCCAAACCGGCCGGCGAGGAGCGCGGCGGCGCGGGGCGGGAACACGACGACGCCGCGCGTCGCGCGGTGCGCCGTCGCGGGATCGGCCCCGACCCGGCGTTGGTGCTCCGCCGTGACCCCGTACGCATGCCCCTGTGGCAGGCGACGCGGTACGTGCTACGTATCAGGACGAACGTCGTGTTGATCGTCGCCTCGGTGATCGGCTATTTCTTCTTCGCCGGTCTGCGGACCTTCGCCGTCGTCTTCATCGGCGAGCAGTACGGCATCGGCCAGGCCGCGCTGACCGGCCTGATCCCTCTCATCGGCCTCGGCGCTCTGCTGGGAGTGCTCAGCGGAGGGCGCGTCGCCGACAGGTTGACCCGTCGCGGGTACATCAGCGCTCGCATGGTGGTTCCAGCGGTCGCCTATGTCACCGCGGCGGTCTTCTTCGTCCCCGGGCTGCTCACCACGTCGATGGCGATCGCGCTGCCGTTCCTGTTCGTCGCGGCCGCGTCCTTGTCGGCGGCCAACCCGCCGCTGGACGCCGCCCGCCTGGACGTCGTCCACTTCCGGCTCTGGGGACGCGCGGAGAGCGTCCGCACGTTCCTGCGCGTGGGCGCGGAAGCCGTCGCCCCGCTGACCTTCGGCCTGCTGGCCGACGCCCTCGGCCCGGACGGCACGACCAGCGGGCAGGGGTTGCGGGACGCCTTCCTGATCATGCTGGTGCCCCTGGCGGCGAACGCGGTCGTGCTTCTGCGCGGCAGAAACTCCTATCCGCGCGACGTGGCCACGGCCGCCGCCTCCGAACGTCTGACGGGCGCCGATCACAGACGGGTTCGATAGTCACCGTCGCCGCCGGCCGGGTGTACCCGGCGCCCGCGGGTGGGCTCCCGTCCGAGCGCGGCGCACGCCAAGCCGGTCACGAGGATGACCGCTCCCGTGATGACGTTGTTGACGATCGCGGAGAGACCGCCTGTGTGCGGAGACAGCACCCACGGCGCGATGATGGTCCAGACCCCGATGATCGGCAGGACCCAGGCCAGACCGTGGATGCGGCCGTTGGCCGATGCGATTCCGGCCGCCAGCAGGGCCACCGCTATCCCGGTGACCAGGTTGTTGACGGTCAGGTTCGTGCGGCCGAAGAGGCCTGCCACCCAAGGTGAGATGGCCAGGTAGAGCCCGCTCAGAAAGGCGAGCCCGCTGACCGACTGCCCCGATGGCTGCTGTACCGCCCAGTCGTAGCGGGCGCGTAGCGCGGCGATGTCGGGATGCTGCGCTATGTCGGAAGTAGTCGGGCGCGTTGGCTGCTCAGCCATGTTGCACACCACCTTTCTCCTCTCGCGCAGAGGAGCGTTCACTGGTCCCATGCCCGCCTCGCCATTCCAACACCCCTGCTCAGGTAAACGTCTCTCTAGATCGTCGTACAACGGCGTGTCATGACACCTCGCAGCTGATCGGCCCTGCTCGGAGGAGAGCCGCATTTTCGGACCGGCTACTCTGAAGACATCGGGGATATTCAGTGATCGTCACCGTGATTTTGGGGCTGGCGGCGGCGGCCCTGCTCGGGGTGGGGTTCGTGGCCCAGCAGCACGCGGCCTACGCCGAGCCCCTCAAGGACATGCTGCGGGTGCGCCTGCTGCTCGACCTGGTCCGCAAGCCGCTGTGGCTGAGTGGCATCGGGGCGATGATCTGCGGCCAGATACTCGGCGCGCTGGCCTTGCAGCGCGCCGACGTGTCGCGTGTCGAGCCTCTCTTCGCGACCAACCTCATCTTCGCCCTCGCTGTGGCGGCCGCCGTGTACCGGGAGCCGCTCGGCGGGCGGGAGTGGCTGGGGGCGGTGCTGGTCAGCGGGGGAGTGGCGGCGTTCCTGGTGTTCGGACAGCCGTACGGCGGCAGGGTGCCCGAGTCCGTCTCGGTCGTCTGGCTGGCCATGATCCTCATACTGGTGCTGGCGGCCGGGCTGGTGCTGGCGGCGGTACGGGTCGTGCTGCCGGCCAAGGCGATGCTGCTGGCAGCGGCCGCGGGCATGCTGTTCGGAGTTCAGGACGTGCTGACCCGCGACTCCCTGGTCAGGCTGAGTCTGCCGGGGCACGGGCCGGGCGCGCTGGTGGTGAGCTGGCAGCCGTACACGCTGTTCGTGATCGCGCTGCTCGGGATTCTGCTCAACCAGAGCGCCTTCGACGCCGCCCCGCTGCGCATCTCCCTGCCCGCCATGACCGCGGCCGAGCCGGTCATCGGGATCGTGCTGGGGGTGGCGATCCTCGGAGAGCGCCTGCGCGTCGACCCCATCGCCCTGGCGGGCGAGGTCGCGGGCCTGATGGCGATGGTGGCGGGCATCATCATGCTGGGCCGCTCGCCCTTCCTGGCCAAAACCGAGCAGGGCTCCTACCGGCGTCCGGACAGAAGGTAGTCACGCGGGCGGGATCTCCGTCTGCGGTTCGGCGGGCAGTTGCGGCCTTTTGGTGTACGGGTGGTGCAGGTCGAAGGCCGGGCGTTCGCTGCGGATGCGGGGCAGGGAGGTGAAGTTGTGCCGTGGCGGCGGGCAGGACGTGGCCCACTCCAGGGAGTTCCCGAAGCCCCACGGGTCGTCGACGGTCACTTTGGGGGCGTGGCGGGCGGTCCAGTAGACGTTGTAGAGGAACACCAGGGTCGAGGCCCCGAGCAGGAACGCGCCCGCCGAGGAGATCGTGTTGAGCGTGGTGAATCCGTCGGCCGCGCTGTAGTCGGCGTAGCGGCGCGGGAAGCCGAGCATGCCGAGCCAGTGCTGGACGAGGAACGTGGTGTGGAACCCGATGAACAGCGGCCAGAAGTGCAGCTTGCCCAGTTTGTCGTTGAGCATCCTGCCGGTCATCTTCGGCCACCAGAAGTAGAAGCCGGCGAACATCGCGAAGACCACGGTGCCGAAGACCACGTAGTGGAAGTGGGCGACGACGAAGTAGGTGTCGCTGATGTGGAAGTCGAGCGGCGGTGAGGCGAGGATGACGCCGGTGAGGCCGCCGAACAGGAACGTCACGAGGAAGCCGACGGAGAACAACATCGGCGTCTCGAAGGACAGGTGACCGCGCCACATGGTGCCGGTCCAGTTGAAGAACTTCACCCCGGTCGGCACGGCGATGAGGAACGTCATGAGCGAGAAGAACGGCAGGAGCACCTGTCCGGTGACGAACATGTGGTGGGCCCACACGGTCATCGACAGTCCCGCGATGGCGATGGTGGCGCTGATCATGCCGATGTAGCCGAAGAGCGGTTTGCGGCTGAACACCGGGATCACCTCGGTGATGATGCCGAAGAACGGCAGCGCGATGATGTAGACCTCGGGGTGGCCGAAGAACCAGAACAGGTGCTGCCACAGGATCGCGCCGCCGCTGTTGGCGTCGAAGACGTGGGTGCCGACCTTGCGGTCAAGCTCCAGCACCAGCAGCGCCGCCGCCAGCACCGGGAACGCGATCAGCACCATCATGCTGGTCAGCAGGGTGTTCCAGGTGAAGATCGGCATCCGGAACATGGTCATGCCCGGCGCCCGCATGCAGAAGATGGTGGTGATGAAGTTGACGGAGGTGAGGATGGTGCCCAGCCCGCTGAGCGCCAGCCCCATGATCCACAGGTCGGCGCCGACGTTGGGGCTGAACTCCAGCGTGGACAGCGGCGTGTAGCCGGTCCAGCCGAAAGGGGCGGCTCCGCCGGGCACGAGGAAGCCGCCGACCGCCATGAGCCCGCCGAACAGGAACAACCAGTACCCCACCATGTTCAGACGGGGGAAGGCGACGTCCGGGGCGCCGATCTGCAGGGGCATGATGAAGTTGGCGAACCCGCCGAAGAGCGGGGTCGCGAACAGCAGCAGCATGATCGTGCCGTGGATGCTGAAGAGCTGGTTGAACTGCTCCGCCGTGACGAACTGCAGCCCAGGAGTGATCAGCTCGGCGCGGATCATCATCGCCATGACCCCGGCCAGCATGAAGAACACGAAGGTGGTCGAGAGGTAGAGGTAGGCGATCACCTTGTGGTTGGTGGTGGACAGCCACGAAACGATCAGCCGCCCGGTCCTCGTCGGCTCCGGCTGCTGCTCGATCCTGGTCACGGCGTGTCCTCCCGACGGCTGCCGGGGGGACACGAATCGGACTTCCCTCTCCGCCGTATGCGTAATCGATCCGGAGTCCTAGAAGCCGGTCATGTCGCGGATCAGCGGTTGCCCCGGGCGAACAGCTCCTGTGCCTTGGTCTTGAGCCCCTTCTTGACCACGCCGAACGCGTCGGGGTCGCCCTTGATGATGGCCTCGGCAGCGTCCTTGATCTGCGCGAACTCCGCGTGCGGCGGAATCGGCGGGATGTCGGGATCGCAGTGCACGTCCAGGACGACGGGCCGGTCGGCGGCCAGGGCGCGGTCCCAGGCCGGGCCGATCGCCTCGGGCTTTTCGACCTCGATGCCCTCCAGGTCCAGTGAGCGGGCGAACGCGGCATAGGACACGTCCGGCAGCGTCTGGGACTCCTCGAACTTCGGCGCGCCGCCCATGGCCCGCAACTCCCAGGTGACCTGGTTCAGGTCGTTGTTGTGCAGGACCGCCACGATCAGGCGCGGGTCGGCCCACTGCGAGGAGTACCGCTTGATCGTGATGAGCTCGGCCAGCCCGTTCATCTGCATGGCGCCGTCGCCGACGAAGGCGATGACCGGCCGGTCGGGGTGGCCGAGCTTCGCGCCGATCGCGTACGGGACGCCAGAACCCATGGTCGCCAGGTTCCCCGACAACGAACCGCGGACCTCGTCGCGGATCTTCAGGTCACGCGCGTACCAGTTCGCGGCCGAGCCGGAGTCGGCGGTCACGATGGCGTTGCCGGGCAGCCGGGAGTTCAGCTCCCAGAACAGCAGCATCGGGTTGATCGGGTCGGCCTCCACCTTGGCCTGCCGTTCGACCGTGTCCCACCAGCGTGAGAGGTTCTGCTCGACGGTGCGGCGCCAGGAGCGGTCCTGCTGCCGGTTCAGGCGCGGGATCAGCGCCCGCAGCGTCTCGGCGGCGTCGCCGACGAGGTTGACCTCGGTCGGGTAGCGCATGCCGATCATGCGGCCGTCGACGTCGATCTGCACCCCGCGCGCCTCGCCGAAGGGCGGCAGGAACTGCGTGTAGGGGAAGTTGGATCCGACGATCAGCAGCGTGTCGCAGTCGCGCATGAGCTCGTAGGAGGGCCGGGTGCCGAGCAGGCCGATGGCCCCGGTGACGTACGGCAGGTCGTCGGGCAGGACGTCCTTGCCGAGCAGCGCCTTGGCCACGCCGGCCCCGGTGAGCTCGGCGACCTGCATGACCTCGGTGGCGGCCGAGCGGGCGCCCTGGCCGACCAGGATCGCCACCTTCGATCCTGCGTTGAGGACGCCGGCCGCGCGCTCGATCGCCTCGTCCGGCGCGCGGGTCACCGGCGGCGTGTAGCCGGGCGCCGACGACGGCACGTTCTTGAAGGCGTGGGCGGGCGGCTCGTATGCCTCCTCCTGCAGGTCAGAGGGGATGATCACGGCGGTGGGGGCGCGTTCCGCGATGGCGATGCGCATCGCGCGGTCGATGAGGTTGGGCAGTTGCGCCGGGACGGTCGCCATCTGCACGTAGGCGCTGGCGACGTCCTTGAACAGGGTGAGCAGGTCCACTTCCTGCTGGTAGTTGCCGCCCATGGCGCTGCGGGCGGTCTGGCCGACGATCGCCACGACCGGGACGTGGTCGAGTTTGGCGTCGTAGAGGCCGTTCAGCAGGTGGATCGCGCCGGGCCCGCTGGTGGCCAGGCACACTCCGGGTTTTCCGGTGAACTTGGCGTATCCGACCGCCTCGAACGCTGACATTTCCTCGTGCCGGGACTGGACGAAGCGCGGGCAGTCGTCGGCGCGTCCCAGTGCCGCGATGATCCCGTTGATGCCGTCGCCCGGATATCCGAACAGGTGATCCACATTCCACTGACGCAGACGCAGCAGCAGGTAGTCCCCAACGGTAGGAGCCATGACCGGTTCCTTTCTGCGATAGTGGCCTTTTGTCAGGCCCTGCCCGGGACACACGATTGAAACCGGCCACCCGGGTAGGCGATCCGGTATGTCCGCAACGCTCCACCTCGCGGAGCTGCTGTGATCCGGCTCGCCGCCTCCGCCTACACGATCCCCACGGACGCGCCCGAGGCCGACGGCACCCTGACGTGGGCCTCGACCACGCTCGTCCTCGTCGAGGCGAGCTTCGAGGCCACCACCGGCATCGGCTGGACGTACGGACCGGCGGCCATCACCCAGACGATCGCCGACCTGCTCGCGCCGGCGGTCCACGGCATCGGCGTGCTGGACCCGCCCGCCGCGCACGAGCGGATGCGCCGCGCGGTCCGCAACGCCGGCCGTCCCGGCATGTGCTCCATGGCGATCTCGGCGGTCGACTGCGCGCTGTGGGACCTGAAGGCGCGGCGGCTCAGGCTCCCGCTGCACCGCCTGCTCGGCGCCGTGACGGAGGAGGTGCCCGTGTACGGCTCCGGCGGCTTCACGACGTACGACGCGACACGACTGCGCGAACAACTCGGCCACTGGACCGGCGAAAAGGGCATCCCCCGCGTCAAGATCAAGATCGGTGAGGCGTGGGGAACGCGGGAGGCCCGGGATCTCGAACGCCTGTGGATCGCGCGCGACGTCATCGGCGCGGACGCCGAACTGTACGCCGACGCGAACGGCGCCTACAACGCCAAGCAGGCCATCCGGGTCGCCGAGGAGGCCCCCGGCCTGCGGTGGCTGGAAGAGCCGGTGTCCTCCGACGACCTGGCGGGGCTGCGCACCGTGCGCGACGCGGTGACCTGCGAGGTGGCGGCCGGCGAGTACGGCTATGACCTGCCGTACTTCACCCGGCTGATCGACGCCGTCGACTGCCCCCAGGCCGACGTGACGCGGGTCGGCGGGATCACCGAGTTCACGCGCGTCGCCGCCCTCGCCCGTGCCCACGGCCGGGACCTGTCCTCACACTGCGCCCCGCACCTGCACGTCGCGGCCATGACGGCCATCCCGAACGCCCGTCACATCGAGTGGTTCCACGACCACGTCCGCGTCGAGTCGATGCTCTTCGACGGCGTGCTCGACCCGTCCGGCGGATCCGTGCGACCCCGGGAGGACGCGCCAGGGCTCGGCCTGGAGTTCCGCCGCAAGGACGCGGAGGCGTATCGGGTCGCATGAACGCGCCGCGCTGGGACGATCCCGCGGACGCTAGAGCACGCCCCTGTGGGCCGCTTCCTTCCTGACCGCGGTGAGGAAGCTTTGGCGGAGTTGTTCGTGTCCCTCGGTGCTGGTGCTGGGGCGCTTGATGTCGGCGTGGTGCTGGTAGACCTGCCAGCAGGTGTGGATGCCGTGCAGAAGGTTGCCGAGCAGATCGGGGGCGGGCCTGGCGGGGTTGAGCGGGGTGAGGGGCAGGTGGATGGTGTCGGGGTCGAGGTCGAGTTCGGGGTGGTTGGCGTGGGCCTTCTCGATGAGTTCCTCGGCGGCGGTCAGGCGCTGCCGGACGTCGGTGATGCCGCGCAGGTGGCCCTCGGCGATGTGGAGGGCGTTGCGGATCAGCGGCATGACCACGTGACGGGGGCGTCCGCCGGCGCTGATGACCGCGGTGATGTCGGAAAGGCTCTCGACGGCGAGGGGCTTGCCGGGCTGCTCGGCGCTGGCGACGATCTTGAATGGATGCATGGCGGTGTGCTGGGCGGTGATGGTGACCGCGGCATGGAACCAGTGGGCGGCGGCCACGGCGGCCGCGGTGGCGTCGATCTGGGTGCGGAGTGCCTCGCAGCCGAAGGGCTGGGCGTGCAGGAGGGTGTCGGCTTGGGACACCTGCAGGGGCGAGGCGTCCTCGCGGCTGAGCGCGACGGCCTGCTCGGCCCGTCCGGACAGGTCGCCGAGTTCGGCTTGTTCGACGGCGGCCAGTTCGGCGGCGACGTCGGTGCTGACGGCGGTGGCGAACTGGGGGGTGTCGAGCGTGTGCAGGGTGCGGGCGACGGCGTGGGCGGCCTGCTCGACCTTGGTGCTGATCGGCTCGTTGGCGGGTCGCTCGGCAGCGGTCAGGGTGGGCAGGACGGTGGCGAAGGCGTCGCGTTCCTGTCGCCGGTGCCGTCCGAGGCTAGGGGGGCCGTGCTGGTCGGCGGGGTGGGTGTAGGAGCGCCAGCAGGTGTGGGAGAGGTGGGTCAGGCCGGCGGCGAGCCGCAGCGCGTTCTGGGGCGGGATCTCGTGGGGGAGTTCGGCTACTACGGTGGCGGTGTCGCCGATGCCGGTGCTCCATTGGGCGATGAGCGTGTTGCGGGCGCGGTCGATGGCATACCGAGTCACTGAGGACCTCTTCAAGTACGGGGGAACTGAAAGAAGCGAGGGCCATGCTCAGGATGCTGGATCTACCGTCGGCGTGACGTCCTTTTTACCATTGTTGCGCGCCCCTGATCAGCGCTTTTGCCCGGAGAAGTGGCGTAACTCCTCCCCGCCGTTGACTGAGAAGCGCCGTTTGCCCCGCCGTCTCCGTTTCAGCGTGTTTTCAGCGCCGTTTCAGGCCCCAGGACTACTGTTTTTCCTTCGGCAACCGGCCCTTTAACGATGTGTAGGGTTTCATGTCTCTGCTTTGGCTGATCATCGTCCTTTCGGTGGTCGCCCTCATCACTTTCGCGATCAATCCGGGGCTCGGCCGGAAGATTTTCATCTGGAAGCGTTCCCGCTCGGACGCGCCGCAGCCGAGCGAGGGCCGGCTTGAGACCGCCCGGTGGTGGTCGATCGCGGCGCTGATCGTCCTGGCCGTCGGGTTGTTCCTGTACAACGACTCCGTCACGCAGGATCCCGCTCGGCTCGCGGCCATGGAGGAGCAACAGCGGCAGAAACAACGTGCCGCGGAGCAGGCGGAGCGCGACAAGGAAACCGAGCAGGCGATCAAAGACGATAAAGCGCGCGAACTGGGCGTTGAGCCGGGCCCCGACGAGCTCAGCGGCAGGATCGTCGGCTACAGCGCCGACAGCGACAAGAGCTCCATGACCGTGATCTATACGGTCTCGAGGTGCCCGGGTCTGCAGCGGCAGACGATGGACGAGAGCGCGGATCAGATCAAGGTGCGCATCGTTGAGGAGCTCCGCTGTGTGGACGACCTACCGGACACGTCCGTGCCCAAGATCGGCGTTTTCCGGCTCGACGCACCAGCCGGCCTCCGGAAGATCACCCTCTGGGATGGGGCCGAGATCCCCAGGTGTGACGCCGACCCGGAGCGGGCGAAAGCCTGCGACGTCCGCGCGCGGGAACGCGACTCCAAGATCAAGAAGGGTGAGATCCGCGAGCTCAGACTGAAGCCCGAGTCGGATCGGCTCTCCGGGCGCATCATCGGCTACAGGCACCCGGCCGACGGCTACGGCAACGTCGAGGACCGCACGCTGACCATCATTTACACGGTGTCGCCATGCACTTTCCGCGGCGGCAACGCGGTCGAGGAGAAGGCCGGTGAGGTGGTGGTCCGCGTCTTCGAGGAAAAGGAGCGGGGTGGTGAACGCCTCGACGGCGAGTGCGCGAACCGGGCCGACGACGAGGCCCGTCCACAACGGACGTCCATCTACCTCGACGAGCCGCTCGGCGATCGGCGGCCGGTCGTCCGCGGTGGAGGCGAGATCCCCAAGTGTGACGCTGATCCGCGTCGGAAGAGGCAATGTGCTGCCGTCAAATGATCTCAGCAGGACGTACGGCGGCGCGTTGGCAGGATCTCCATGACACACCTCGACAGTGATCGCGCCGGGCTCCCGGTCAGGATGGGCATGCGCTGGGGATGGTTCGGAACAGGGCTCGTGATCGCCGGCGTGGTGGCAGCCGGGTGGGGTCACGCCCTGCGCCGGACCTTGGTCGAAGAGCCATCGGGCGGGATGAACTTCGGGCTCGTCGTGGCAGCCGGAACGCTGGTGGCGCTGGCGGTCGCGCTGGTCCGTCTCGCTCGTATGGCGGCCCGTCCCGAGCAGAGCCTCTATTTGGACGCGTTGGCCTCCGTGATCGCGCGGGTCATCCTGGCGGCGGTGGTCGTCGGCCCGTTCGCCCTGTACGGCCTGGTCCGCTTGCGGCGAAGCTTCGCCGGTGGGCTGCCCGAGCCTGGTGACGTCCTCTTCGGCATCGGCATGACGTTCGTAGCGGCCGGGCTCTTCGTGCTGGGCAGGACCGCCGCCGACCTCACCACCTGGTCACTGGGGAGCCTGTGCGCGGGGCTGCTCACCGTGGCGGCCGTGGCGCAGATGGGCCTGGTGGCCGCTGTGAGGTTGCCGGTCGAGGCCGTCACCGTGGCCAGGACCACCCCGGCCGCGACGCCCGTCATGGTGAGCAAGGTCGCCTGGCAGTGGCGACCGCCGGACGGCGGATACGTCCGGGAGGCGGTGGCCGCGGGAGGGCACGTGGTCGTACGCGTGTCCGACGGCGTCGTGGCCCTCGACCCCGCCACCGGCCGCGAACGCTGGCACTACCGCCGTCCGGGAGCGGCGTCGTCGGCGCTCATGGCCGCCCCGGACGGCGGCATGGTGGCGGTGGAGTTCGGCCCGCGGTGGGAAGCGCAGCAGGCCAGGGAACGGCAGGTGATGCTGAACGCGTACACCGGCGAGGTCCGTTCCGAGCGGGCCGGCAGGGCGCGCTGGCCCGCCACTCTCACCTCGTACGGTTTCGTCACGTCCCACGACGACGACACGGTGGTCGGGTGGGGCCTGCTGGACGCCGAAGAGCCCGCCTGGTCGTACCGTCTGCCCAGGGGATGCAGCGCCGATGAATTTCGCTCCACCTTGCCGGGGGCCTGGCATGTGGGCCTTCGTGACGTGGTCGCCCTGCCCGCACTGTGCGGCAAGAACGCCGTGGTGATCGCCCTGAACCCCCAGAACGGGGATGAAGTGTGGCGATATGAGCGACCGTGGCCCTACGACGTGTTCAGCAACATCGAGGCCGGCTCCTCGGCGGACGGTCACACCCTGTGGGTGAAGCTCAACGACGACGACGCGGACGGGATCAAGTATCTGGCCCTGGCGCAGGACACCGGGCAGGAGGTGTTCCCCGCCCGGCCCGGGTTCCCGCGGTTCGACGCCGACGGCTACCTGACGGTGGTGAAGGAGGGCGGGCGGGAGACGTACCGCTGGGAAATGTACGGCGGCGGCGGGCTGAAGACAGCCGAAATGCCCACGCACGGGTCCGTCCCGGCGGGACTGGGGGACGACCTCCCGCTCAAGGACGGCGTCCTCGTGGCGAACGCGACGGTCAACGCGGCCACGGTGACCATCAAGACGGATGTGGCCGCCTGGGGCACGACCCAACCCAGGAGCATCACCTTCGACATGGGCTACCGCCGGATCGCCGGCAAATTCCGGTCGACAAACCTGTTACCGGTCGCGGGTTCGGTTGTGATCGTCTTCAAAGAGGGTGACACGGTCACCGGCCTCAGGTAGAAGCGCGCTATCTGTCGAAGCCGCACCCCACGGCTCAGAGGACGATCTCCACCTGGTAGTTCCTCAGCCATGCGTCGAGTTGCAGCATGTGCTCCAGCGGGGAACGGTTGGCGGGGACGCTGGTCTCGCCCACAGGCCGGTCGACCGCCGCCCACGCCTTGTCCGGGTCGATCAGTCTGGCGCAGGGCGGGTCGTCCCGCCGCAGCAGCGCCCGCGCCTCGTCCTTCAGCGCCCGCTCGTACGCCGGGTCCTGGGTGGCCGGGTACGGGCTCTTCACGCGCCGGAGCACGGCCTCGGGCAGCAGGTCGGCGGCGGCCGCGCGCAGCAGGCTCTTCTCCCGCCCGTCGAAGGTCTTGACCGCCCACGGGGTGTTGAAGACGTACTGGACCAGCCGGTGGTCGCAGAACGGCACCCGGACCTCCAGCCCGACGGCCATGCTCATCCGGTCCTTGCGGTCGAGCAGGATCTGTACGAACCGGGTGAGGTTCAGGTAACTGATCTCGCGCATCCGCCGCTCGTGCCCGTGCTCGCCGGGCAGCCTGGGCACCTCGGCGAGCGCCTGCCGGTAGCGTTCGTCCTGGTAGCGGGGGAGGTCGAGGACGCGCGCCGCCTCGTCGGCGAGCAGTCGCTCCACCCCGGTGTGGTCGGCGGGGAACCCGCCGGCGAGCCACGGGAAGGTGTCGGCCCCGACCGACTCGGGGTCGTGGAACCACCGGTAGCCGCCGAACACCTCGTCGGCCGACTCCCCTGACAGCGCTACCGTCGAGTGCTCCCTGATCGCCCGGAACAGCAGGTAGAGCGAGCTGTCCATGTCGCCGATGCCGATCGGCAGGTCACGGGCGCCCAGCACGGCGGCGCGCACGGCCGCTTTCATCAGCTCCGCCGAGTCGAGCACGATGTCGGTGTGGTCGGCGCCGACGTGGCGGGCCAGCTCGTGCACGTACGGCGTGTCGGGCGTCGAACGGGTGAGATCGGGCTTGAAGTGCTCGGCGTAGCCGGCGAAGTCGACGGCGAACGAGCGGACGGTGCCATGCCCCTGCTCCCGCAGGTGCTTGGCGGCGAGCGCGGTGATCGTGCTGGAGTCGAGGCCGCCGGACAACAGCGCGCATCGCGGCACGTCGCTGATGAGCTGGCGGGTGACGATGTCGTCCAGCAGGTCGCGTACGGTCTTGACCGTGAGGTCGATGTCGTCCGGGTGCTCGTGGGATTCGAGCTGCCAGTAGCGGCGCTTGACGATGCCGTCGCGGCTCACCCGTACGAGCTGGCCGGGGCGGACCTCGTACATGCCGCGGAAGATCGCCTGCTCCGGCGTCTTGACGAACGCCATCAGCTCGCGCAGCCCGTCGGCGTCGACCACGCGCCGGGCGAGCGGGTTGGCGAGGATCGCCTTCGGTTCCGAGCCGAACAGCACGCCGTGCGGCGTCGGGTAGTAGTACAGCGGTTTGATGCCCATACGGTCGCGGACCAGCAGCAACTGCTCGCGCAGGGCGTCCCAGACGGCGAAGGCGTACATGCCGTTGAGGTGGCCGGCGAGGTCCTCGCCCCACTCGACGTAGGCGCGCAGGACGACCTCCGTGTCGCTCTGGGTGCGGAAGCGGTGACCTCGGGCGGTCAGCTCCGCGCGCAGTTCGCGGTAGTTGTACACCTCACCGCTGTAGGTGAGGACGGCCGGCGGACGCCCTTCCTCGTCGGTGACCATCGGCTGGCGGCCGCCCGAGAGGTCGATGATCGCGAGCCTGCGGTGGCCGATGGCGGCGTGCGGCGCCGTCCAGAGCCCTTCGTCGTCGGGGCCGCGGCAGGCCATCGTGTCCGTCATGGCCTGCGCGGTCTCCTTGGCTTCCCGCAGGTCCCGCTCGAAGTCCACCCATCCGCATATGCCACACATGTCAATTCCCCCGACCGGCTATGCTGCCCGCCTTGGGAGAAATATCCATCAAATGTGACATTTGTCGCAATTTCTCTTGAGTGTCCTCGGTGAGAAGCGTGATCCGGGGGCCGACGCCCTGCTCGGCCTGTAACGTCTGCGTGTGTGAGCGACTACGCAGCGTCACTTTCCGTCGAGGGGAGGTCCCGGCGCCGGTGGGTCGTGTTGCTGCTCTGCTGGGCCTCGCTCACCATGACCTCCGTCGACCGCTCCACGTGGGGGCCCGCGTCGCTGCAGGCGGGCGCGGCGCTGGGGGTGTCGCTGGCAGGGCTGGGGGCGTTCGCGACCGCGTACTACGTCGGGTACGTGCTGTCCAACGTCGGCGGCGGGCTGCTCGGCGACCGGATCGGGAGCCGGGTCGTGCTGTCGGGGTCGCTGTTCACGGCAGGCGGGTTCATGGTGGCGTTCGGATCCGTGTCCTCAGCCGGGGCGGGGATCGCGGTGCAGGCGCTGATCGGGCTCTGCGCGGGGGCCGACTTCGCGGCCGGCGTCAAGCTCATCGCCTCCTGGTTCGGGGAGCGGGAACGCGGGCTGGCGATGGGCGTGTTCACGATGGCCTCCTCCCTCGGCACGATGATCGCCAACGCGGTCGTGCCCCGGCTGATCCAGGCGTACGACTGGCGGTCCTCCTACCACCTGTTCGGGGTCGTGTCGATGGGGCTCGCCCTGCTCTGCCTGGCGCTGCTGCGCGACCGGCGCGAGCTGTCGGTACGGCTGCCGCCGCTGCGCGGCCTGGTTCGCGACCGTGACCTGATGCTGCTCGGCCTGGCCGGCTTCGGCGGGCTGTGGGGCACGTACGGGTTCGTGACCTGGTCCAACACCCTCATGGTCAGGGGGCACGGGATCGACCCGGTGGCGGCGGGGACCGTGGTCGTGGTGTTCGCGGCGGCGGGCGCGGTGGGCAAGCCGGTCATCGGCCTGGCCACGGACCTGGCAGGACGAGGGCGCAAATGGCCGGCGGTCGCGGTGCTGGTGGCCTTCGCGGGCTGCCTGCTGGTGTTCGGCGGCATGGAGTCGGAGTCGGCGTTCCTGGCGATGGCGGCGGTCGCGGGGCTGGGGGCCTACCTGTACTCGCCGCTGCTGGTCGCCATGGTGCCAGGGCTGTCGGGAACCGCGCTGGCGGGCTCGGCGGCGGGCGCGATGAACGCGCTGGCACAGTTGGGCAGCGTCACCGTGCCTGTCGTGGTGGGGGCGATCTACCAGGTCACCGGCTCGTTCTCCGCCGCCTTCGCGACCCTGGCCGCGGGCCCGCTCGTGGGCGCCGTGGTGTTGTCGTTCGTCCGAGAAGCAGGAACCGCGGGCCGCCCCTCCCCGCAGGGCGTCGGCGCGTGACGGACCAGCTATCCCGTGGGGCGGCGTGCCCGTCTTACCTCGCGGTCGATTGCCCAGGCGTCCGCCACTGGGCCCATGTGCCCGAGCTTGTCGGGGTTGATCACCGCGTGGATCGTCTGGATCCGCCCGTCGAGTACATCGAGCGCCAGAGTGTGGAGCACCCTGCCGTCCCGGTCGCGGAAGATCGCGCCCGGTTGGCCGTTGAGCTCGTGCGGCTCGCCCGTCACCCCGATCAGGGCCATCCGGGGGAAGGCGGAGGCGAGCAGCCGGGCCACGTTCCGGGCGCCGACGAGGACCTTGGCCAGTTGCGGGGCCTTGCCGCCGCCGTCGCCGACCATCGACACGTCGGCGGCCAGCAGGTTCCGCAGGCCGACGACGTCGCCTTCGCGGAGGGCGTCGAAGAATTGCGACGCCAGTTCTTCCCGCTCTTTGCGGTCCGCGGCGAAACGGGGCCGGCCCGCGGCCATGTGGCGTCGCGCCCGTACCGCCAACTGGCGGCACGCCGCCTCCGAGCGTCCCACGGCGGACGCGACCTCGGGAAAGCCGAAGTCGAACACCTCGCGCAGCACGAAGACCGCTCGTTCGAGCGGGGACAGCCGCTCCAGCAGCACCAGGGCGGCCGTCGACACCGAGTCGGCCAGCTCCGCCGCCTGCTCCGGGTTCTGGTACGGGTCGGCGAGCAGCGGCTCGGGCAGCCACGGTCCGACGTACTTCTCCCGCCGGACGCGGGCCGAACGCAGCACGTCGATGGAGATCCGGGCCACCGTGGCCGACAGGAATGCCTTGGCCGACGTGGGCTCGGCCGGGGCGGCCTCGAAGCGCAGCCAGGTCTCCTGGACCGCGTCCTCGGCCTCACTCACGCTGCCCAGAATCCGGTAGGCGACCGAGAACAACAGCGGCCGCAGCTCCTGGAACTCCTCGGCCCTGCTCATCCCTTGGAACCCCTGAACTCCCGCTCGGCCTCGGTGTCTGAGAAGCCGCGCCCCTCGGCCCGTTCAGAACCGGCGGCGATCCGCAGCGAGAGGTTCATCATCCGCTCCTTGATCGATGATTGCCCGCACCCTCAAGACGAGACAGCCACCCCGCCAGTGACATCTCCGCCTTGATTGTGAGGCTACTCACACCGTGTCACAGCGCCATCGGCGCCTCTCGTCTCAGGGAGCATGACGCATTCGGAACAGACCTCGGTGTTGATCACCGGAGGCAACAAGGGGCTCGGTTTTGAGTCGGCCAGGCGGCTCGGGGAACGGGGATGGACGGTCTTCCTCGGCTCACGCGACGAAGGCCGGGGACAGGCGGCCGCCGACAAGCTGACCGCCGGCGGCGCGAACGTGGTCATGGTCCCGCTGGACGTGACCTCGGAGGAGTCCGTGACGGACGCCGTACGGCTCGTCCGTGAGCACACCGACCGGCTGGACGTGCTGATCAACAACGCCGGCGTGGGAAGGGCCGTCGCGCCGGCGGAGGCGACGGCTGACGAGGTTCACTCCGTCTACGACACCAACGTGTACGGACCGGTCAGGGTCACGCACGCGTTCCTTCCCCTGCTGCGGGCGGCGGACAATCCGCGGGTGGTGATGGTGTCCAGCGCCGTCGGCACCTTCGCGGTCGTGACCGATCCGGAACAGCCCGCCTCGAAACTGCACGAGCTCGCCTACAGCTCGTCGAAAGCGGCGCTGAACATGATCACCGTCCGGTACGCCCAGGCGCTCCCGGAGATCAAGTTCAACCTGATCACTCCCGGAGAAGTCGTCAACCACAAGTTCACCGCCACCGACATGAACCATCACACCGGCGAGTTGACGGTCACCGAGGGCACCGACCCGATCGTCAAGCTCGCGACGATCGACGCCGACGGGCCGACCGGGATCTTCATCGATCGCCTCGGCCCCATCGCCTGGTGACCATCGCCCTTGACGTCGGGACGCCCTGAGCCTGGGTCAGGCGGGGCGGGGTGCCAGACGGATGACGGGCAGTTCCCGGTCGGTCTTGTCCTGGTAGGAGGTGAAACGGGGGGCGGCGGTGGTGATCTGCTGCCACGCCTGGTCGCGCTCGGCTCCGTGGAGTTGTTCGGGGGTGACGGGGATGGTGCGGCCGTCGACCTCGATGGTGACCTTGTCGGGGTGGGCGGCGAGGTTGTAGTACCAGCCGGGATTGCCGGTGGCGCCCATCGCGGAGGCGACGATCACGTAGCTGCCGTCCTGGCCGGGAAACCAGCCGACCGGGTTCTTGCGTTCGGCTCCGCTCTTGGCGCCCACGGTGATGAGGATCAGGGCGTTGAATCCCATCATCTGACCGCCCCTGCGGCGGATCCGCCGGGCCATGATCCGGTTCATCAGCCGGAACAACGGTCCTGACGGCTGGCGGGTGCCGTGGGTGCCCTTGCGGGTGCTGAAGCTCATGTGCTCACCAATTCCCGATAGGCTCTGATTGCCTGTTCGAACAAGTAAATACCGTAACCCATTCCCGGCCTCGCGCGACCTGCGCCACCATTCCCCCACGCGTAGGGAGGCCCGCGCGCACGGCCTGGCGGTAGACTCATGCCTGTCTGAGCATCTATCAACGGGCTGGGAGGTGACCCGCGTGAGCAGGCCGAAGGACCCCGGCGCCGCCGACATGGTGTGCGCGCCGCTGCCCGCATCGGTCCAGGCGGGGCCGATGAATCACGCGATCGTCCGCGTGGCACGCCTGCACCGCATGCTCGCCGCCCAGCTCCTGCGTCGCGTCGGCCTGCATCCCGCCCAGGAACTGGTGCTGATGCAACTGTGGGACCACGGCCCCCAGCGTCAGATCGACCTCGTCCGGATGCTCGGTTCCGACGCCGCCACCATGACCCGCACCATCCAGCGTCTGGAGCACGCCGGGTTCGTCCGCCGCAGGCCCAGCCCCACCGACAAACGCGCCACCATCATCGAGGCCACCCCCGCCGGCCGAGCCGTCCGCCGGCAGATCGAGGACATCTGGACCGAACTCGAAACCGCCACCGCCGCGGGCCTCACCCCCGACCAGCAGTCCGAAGCCCTCAAAGTCCTGCGGCAGATCGAAGACAGCCTCGCCCGCGCCGCCTCTTCCTCCATCTGAGATCTCCCGGCTGTTCGTCAGCGCCGGGTGCCGCCGTCGGGACTGGGCACTCCCGGCCGGGTGAGGCGTTCGGGATCGACGATCTTGTCGTAGAGGTCCGCGCTGATGCCGCACTGGAGTGCGGCGTCCTTGAGGGCCAGGCCCTTGTCGAGGGCGTAGTGGGCGATGCGGGCGGCCTGGTCGTAACCGACGACGGGGCTGAGCGCGGTCACCATCATGATCGAGTGGTCGATGTTGTGGTGCAGCTTCTCCGTGTTCAGCCGGGCCCCTTCGACCAGGTAGGTGCGGAAGTGGTCCATCATGTCGGCCAGGATGCGCGCTGAGTGCAGCACGTTCCTGATGATCACCGGACGGAAGGCGTTCAGCTCGAAATTGCCCTCCGCGCCGGCCATCGAGACGGCGCTGTCATTGCCCGCCACCTGGATGGCGACCATCAGCATGGCCTCGGCCTGGGTCGGGTTGACCTTGCCTGGCATGATGGACGACCCGGGCTCGTTGGACGGCAGGATCAGCTCATGCAGTCCGGTACGCGGCCCGGAGCCCAGCCAGCGCAGGTCGTTGGCGAACTTGAAGAGCGGCGTGGCCAGGGCGCGCAGCGCCGCGGATGCGCGTACCAGGTCGTCGCAGGAGGCCTGGGCGGCGAAGGAGTTGGGCGCGCTGGTGAAGGGTCGCCCGGTGAGCTCGGCGATCTTCGCGGCCACCTCCTGCCCGAAGCCGGGCGGCGCGTTCAGCCCGGTGCCGACCGCAGTGCCGCCGATCGCCAGCCGGAACAGTCCGCCACGAGTACGTTCGAGATGGTCCATCGCATCGGTGAGCTGGGCCGCGTAGCCGGACCACTCCTGGCCGACGGTCAGCGGGGTGGCGTCCTCCAGATGGGTGCGGCCGATCTTGACCACGTGCTTCCACTCGCGACTCTTGCGGGCGGCGGCGTCGCGCAGCCGGGAGACGGCGGGCAGCACGTGATCGTCGATGGCCTCGGCGGCGGCGATGTGCATCGCGGTGACGAAGGTGTCGTTGGACGACTGGCCCATGTTCACGTGGTCATTGGGATGCACGGGGTCCTTGCTGCCCAGCCGCCCGCCCACCAGCTGGATCGCCCGGTTGGAGATCACCTCGTTGACGTTCATGTTGGACTGGGTGCCCGAGCCGGTCTGCCAGACGTACAGGGGGAACTCACTGTCGAGCTCGCCGCGGATGATCTCGTCGGAGACCCGGCTGATCAGGTCGGCCTGCCATTGGGGCAGACGGCCTGCGCGGGCGTTGACGATCGCGGCCGCCTTCTTGATGTAGCCGTAGGCGTGGTAGACGGCCTTGGGCATGCGGTCGTCGCCGATGTCGAAGTGGATCAGCGACCGCTGGGTCTGGGCGCCCCAGTAGTGCTCGGCCGGGACCTTGATCTCGCCGAGGGAGTCGCTCTCCGTCCGGGTGCCGGTGGCGTGCAGCCCGATCGGCACGTCGCGGACGTGGGGCGCGCTCATCGCCCGTTCCCGTGGACGGGGCGGTACTTCGGCTGCCACATGGCGTCCTGGACCTGCTGGATCGTGTCGCGCAGCGTGGTACGGGCCAGGTGTTCCTCGGCTGCCCGGTTGGCGACGGCGACGGCGACCGTGGCCGATACCTCGCGCAGATTGTCCACCTGGGGCAGCAGCGAGGCGCCTGCGGCCGAGACGTCGACCAGGCCCCCGACGGCTTCCGCTGCCGCCTGGAACATGCCGGGGCTGACCCGGCGCGCCCGCGAGACCACCACGCCCAGCCCCAGCCCCGGGTACAGCAGGGCGTTGTTGGCCTGGGCGATGGCGTAGGTGACGCCGTCGTAGGTGATCGGCTCGACCGGGATGCCGGTGGCGATCAGGGCGCGGCCCTCGGTCCAGCGGATGAGGTCGGCGGGCATCGCCTCGATCCGCTCGGTCGGGTTGGAGATCGGGAAGATGATCGGCCGTTCGACCCCTGCGGCCATCGTGCGCACGATCTTCTCGGTGAACGCGCCGTGCGCGGTGGAGGTGCCCAGCAGCATCGTCGGCTTGACCCGGTCGACGACCTCGGCCAGCGAGATGCCACGCTCGCCCCGGGGCCAGCCGGTGACCTCGTCCCGGGGACGGGCGTAGGGCCGCTGGAAGTCGCGCAGGTCGGTCATGTCGTCGATGAGCAGGCCCTGCTTGTCGATGGGCCAGATCCGCCGGGTCGCGGTGTCGTGGTCCAGGCCGTCGCGGATCATCGCGTCGCGCAGTTGGTCGGCGTTGCCGATGCCGGCGGTGCCGGCGCCGAAGATGACGATCCGCTGGTCCCGCATCGGCGTTCCTGACACGCGGACGGCGCTGAGCATGGCGGCCAGCACGATCGCGCCGGTGCCCTGCATGTCGTCGTTGAAGGTGCAGATGCGCCCGGTGTACTTCTCCAGGATCCGCCGGGCGTTGGACGGGCCGAAGTCCTCCCAGTGCAGCAGGGCGCCGGGGAACATCCGGGTGGCCGTGGTGACGTAGGCGTCGATGAAGTCGTCGTAGCGCCGGCCCCGCACCCGGGAGTGCCGGTTGCCGACGTAGGCGATGTCGTTGAGCAGCGCCTCGTTGTCGGTGCCGACGTCGAGGGCGACCGGGATGACCCGGGCGGGGTCGATGCCCGCCGCGGCCGTGTAGACGGCCAGCTTGCCGGCGGCGATCCCGGCGCCGCCGCCCACCCCCCAGTCGCCGATGCCGAGGATCTGCTCCGCGTCCGAGGCCACGATCAGATCGACGTCGTCCGGGCTCAGCTCCAGGTTCTTGAACGCCCGCTCGATCCCGCCCGGGTCGTCGATGGACAGGTACACGCCTCTCGGACGGCGGTACTGGTAACTGTAGGTTCTGATCGCCTCGGCCACCGTCGGGTCGTAGACGATGGGCAACATCTCGCGCAGGTGATCGCTCAGGAGCCGGTAGTACAGCACTTCGTTACGATCCCGCAGCGCCTCCAAGTAGACGTTCTTGAGCAGGTTCGTCGACTGTGCCCGTACCTGCACATACACCCGCCGCACCTGCTCCTCCAGGGTCTCGACCACCGGTGGCAGCAGGCCCTCCAGGCCCAGCTCCGCCCGCTCCTGCGAGGAGAAGGCCGTGCCCTTGTTCAGCAGCGGCTCCCGCAGCACCGCCAGCCCCCGCAGCGACGTCACGTAGCTGCCGTCAGGCTGTTCGGCGAACATCAGGCTCGGCAGATCCGGCTTCCTCTTCCCAGGCGACATGGTCGTCCCCTTTCTGAGCAGCGCTCGGCCCGGAACTCCCTGCCCATGCCATGGGCGCGGATGCCGAGCTTCAGTCAGGACCATCCCTCATGCCGACAAAAGGCCCATTGCGGACCCCAGCCTGCCGAAGCGATGGATCCGGATATTTGCTCTTTCCTGGCGATGAATCTCCCCGTTGCTGGCTAGAGATGGGACGAGGGGACCTTACGGGGGTGCCCGATCACGAAGGATGATCAGAGGTGAGCCGGTGGCGCGGCTGTTCGATCCGGGCTCGCCTGGCCATCGTGGCCGGCGTGGTGATGGCGCTCATCTGTGCGGCCGTGGCGGCATTCGTGTTGGTGTCGGTCCGGGCGGCGACGGTCCAGGATCGGCAGGATCAGCTCTTCTCCCACGCCGTGGAACTGGGCAGGCACCTGCGCCACAGTGACGCCTCCTCCCTGGTCGCCTCCGTGCGGGGGCAGGCGCTTCAGGTGTTCGACCCCTCGGGCGTCATGGTCGCGGCCACGCCCAGCATGGCGGGCAAGCCGCCGATGACCACCTTGCGTCCCGACCCCGACGCCTACGCCACCGCCACCTCCTGCGACCGCCGGCTGTTCGGCGGCGGGTGCGCGATCGTGATCGCCTACCCCGTCCACCGCTCCGACGGGGTGTGGCAGCTCGACCTCGCCGTCCCGGACGTTCCCTGGTACGTCAAGACCGCCCTGGTGGTTCCGCTGGCGGTCGGCGGGCTGCTGCTGATCGGGGCCGGCGCCATGGGCAGCTACCGGATCGTGGGCAAGACCCTTCAGCCGGTGAGCGCGATCACCAGCAACCTGGCCAGGATCACCGCCAGCGACCTCGGCCCCCGGGTGCCGGTGCCCGCCTACCGCGACGAGCTGCGGGACCTGGCCGAGACCGCGAACCGGACCCTGGATCGGGCCCAGTCGGCGGTCGAACAGCAACTCCGCTTCGCCTCTGACGCCTCCCACGACCTGCGCAGCCCGCTGACCGCCATGCGGGCCAGGATCGAGGAGGCGCTGATGTATCCGGAGGACACCGACTGGCCGCAGGCCGGGCACGCGCTGCTGGAGAGCGTGGATCGGATGCAGGCGCTGGTCGGCGATCTGCTGGAGGTGGCCAGGCTGGACGCGGGCGTCACCGGCCGCCACGAGGTGATCAACCTGAGCGAGTTGGTGCGGTGCGAGCTGGACCGGCGCCCGGCCAAGGCCGCCCTGCGACACTGTCTGACCCCCATGGTGGTGGTGGACGGCGAGCGGATCAAGCTGGCCCGGCTGCTGAGCAACCTGCTGGACAACGCCGAACGGCACGCCGCTTCCGCCGTCACCGTGACCCTGACCCTCGCCGACGGCGTCGCGGCGCTGGAGGTGTGCGATGACGGCGAGGGCGTCGCCCCCGAGTTGCGGGAGGTCATCTTCCAGCGGTTCGCGCGCCTGGAGGCGTCCCGGATCAGGGACGTCGGCGGCACCGGGCTCGGGTTGCCGATCGCCCGGCAGATCGCCGAGACCCACGGCGGCACCCTGACCGCCGAAGACAGTCCGCGCGGCGCCCGGTTCGTGCTACGCCTGCCCGCCCACGGGACCGAACCTTCCTGAAGGCTCCGGCGGCTCATCCCATGTTTCTTGGTGGGCCATAAGGCGCTGCCTGCCCGAATGCGCCGTCCGCCGGGCGGCCGGGTGCGGGGCGCGCGCGTGGCCGGCGCATCAGCAGCGCCGCGCCGAGCAGGAACAGCAGCCCCACTCCTGCGGCCCCGCCGCCCACGGTCACGAAGCCCATGTCGATCGGCGGGTTGGTGCTCGCTGAGGCGACCGGTCCGCCGCCGAAGTACTCCTTCCCCTTGTACGGGGCCGCTGCGATCTTGGCATCCTTGGCGGCGCCTGCCGCCTGCACCGCCGCCGCCGCGTCGATCAGCCCGAACCCGAGGAACACGTTGTAGCCTCCCGCCGGCTTCTTGGCGGTCCGAATCAGGATGTCGCGCACCTGCCGGGGCGTCAGGTCGGGATTGCGGGACAACATCAGTGCCGCGGTGCCCGCCGCGAGCGCGCAGGCGGGGGAGGTGCCCTCTCCCGTCCGGTAGCCGCCGCGGTTATTGGCGAAGTAAATGTCCACGCCGGGTGCGCTGATCGTGTTGTACGTGTGCACCTGGGAGAAGTCCGCCCGCTTGCCGTCGGGTCCCGTCGCCGCCACCGCGATCACTCCCGGGTGCGCGGCCGGGTAGGCGACGACGTTGTTCGCGTCGACCTCCAGCGGGTCGGTGGATCCGCCGTTGCCCGCGCTGGCCATCAGGATGACGCCCTTGCCGAGGGCGTAGTCGACGGCCGCGGCCGTGGTGTCGTCGTAGGCGTCGCCCAGGTTCCACTCGTCGGTGCCGAGGGACATGGAGATCACTCTGGCGCCCTTGTCGACGGCGTATCGGATGCCCTTGGCCAGCGCGTTGCCCCTTTTGAGGCTCTCCTCGTCGGCGGCGATGCGGCCGGACTTGGTGGCGGCCTCCGCGCGCTTGCGTGCCGGGTCCTCATGGTCCCAGATCACCCGTACCGAGAGCACCTGCGCCTGGGGGGCGACCCGCAGCACGCTGGAGGCCATGGAGGTGCCGTGCGCGCCCCAGTACGACTGCCCCGGCCGTGCGCCTCCGCCGATGAAGTCGGGGCCGCTCGTCACCCGTCCGCGGAATTCCGGATGGTCCTCCATGACCCCGCTGTCCAGGACCGCGACGGTGATCCCCTTGCCCTGCCCGAGCCGCTGCGCGGCGGGCACCTTCATGGCCTGCTGTTCCCAGCCCCGCGGCGCCTCGGCCAAGGCTGGCGTGGAGGTGGCCGCGACCAGGCCGGCGACGAGCGCGGCCGTGCGGGCCAACCTGCGGATCATGATCCTGCCTTCCGGGTTTCGGCGTTCAGCCGGGTGGCGAGGCTTTCCGCGAGCCCTTGGGCGGTGTGCGCCCACGCCGCGCGGTCCTCCTTCTGCGGGAACGCTCTCTTGCCCCACGGTTCCGGCAGCCGTCCTGGCCTGCGGCCGTCCGCCGGTCCCGTGGTGACCGCCACGAATATGGGCGCCTCCCCGGTGATCCGGCCGCCGTTGCCGGTGCGCGCGGAGTCGTTCCACTGGGTGCCGGGCGCGGCCAGGGCGCGCACCGTGTGGTCCGGCTTCTCCTGCGCATCATCCACGATTTCCTGCAGATCGCTGCGGGCACGAGCATCGCGGAAGGCGACCAGCGCCACGGTGGCGGCCGTCCCTCCGGTGTCGTCCACGTACGTGGCGCGCATGGCCGCCACGCAGCCCCGGTCGGCGGCCTCCCGGGCCAGCGCGCCGGAGAGCGCCGCCTTGCAGGAGGTGTCGGTGGAGATCGCGGCTCTGGTCCAGCCGCGCTCGTCGTTCGGGATGCGATATCCCTTGTCGGGGTGCTCCCGGCCGAGCTGCGGCGGGAACAGCGTCTCGACGGGCACGTTACGCCACAGTTGTCTGGAGTACTCAGGGTTGTGGATGGTCTGTTGGCTGTTGGAGTAGGCGTGCGCGATGAGCGCGCCGCCGCCGAGCACGGCCAGCAGGCCGAAGCCCGCGACGACCAACCCCACGGCGACCCGCCAGGCGCTGCGCGCGGGCCGCGCCGGCGGCTGTGGCTGCTGGTATTGGTGCTGGTAGGGGCCCGGCGCGTAGGGGTGGGGATGCCCGGCGGGCGGCTGAGGGGGATGGGGCCCCGGCCCGGAGCCGGACGGGGGGTACATCATCGTCTCTCCTGCCGTACGAGCCGGTCGGACCCGCTGGTCGATTTGTGCCTTCTGACCTTATCGGTCCGCGGGTGCGTCAAGAACGTCTGCCTTCCGGCCGCATGGCCTTGAGGAAGACGTCGACGAGGGTGTCGGCGTACTGCGGGGTCAGAGGGCCGGAGCGGAGCAGCCAGCGCTGGTAGAGGGGGGCGTACAGCAGCTCGAGCGCCAGGTCGAGGTCGGCGTCCGCGGCGAGCTGCCCGGCCCGCTGCGCACTGCGCAGCCGGGTCTTCTTGGCCTCGTCCAGCGGATCGGCCAGCTTCTCGCGATACTGGGCGGCCAGGGCGGGGTCGTTGATGATCTCGGTGTTGAGCGCGCGGATCGGCCCCTCGAACGCCGGGTCGGCGAACTCGGCCACCGTCGCCCGCATCACTGCCTTGAGATCGGTCTCCACATCGCCCGTGTCGGGCAGCGCCGTGCTCAGCTCGGGCCCGGTCTCGCTCAGGGCCAGGAAGGCGTCGAAGATCACCGCGCCCTTGGACGACCACCAGCGGTAGATGGTCTGTTTCCCCACGCCGGCCCGGGCCGCGATGGCCTCGATGGTCAGCTTGGCGTATCCGACCTCGGAGATCAGCTCGCGGGCGGCGGTGAGGATGGCCTGCCGGGAGCGCTCGCTGCGGCGGGTGGGGTTGGGCTGCTTGACCATGCCCGGGATTGTATCACCAATATGAGACGAGACGTTCCGTCTTGACAGTCGGTTTGGCGAGACGTACCGTCTTGTCTCGCCACAGAGGAACCTGAACAGGAGGAGGTGGAGCCCATGAGCCGGGTGTGGTTCATCACGGGTGCGTCGCGAGGTCTGGGCCGGGCGTTCGCGGAGGCGGCGCTGCAGGCGGGGGACCGTGTCGTCGGGGCCGCGCGGAACGTCGAGCCGCTCGCCGACCTTGCCCAGAAATATCCCGACAAACTAGTACGGCTGCCGCTTGACGTCTGCGACCGCGCGGCCGTGTTCGAGGGCGTGGACCGTGCGGCGGCGGCCTTCGGCAGGCTCGACATCGTGCTCAACAACGCCGGCGGCATGCTGCTGGGCATGGTGGAGGAGGCGACGGAAGAGCAGATCAGGGCCCACTTCGACGTCAACCTCTTCGGCGCGCTCTGGGTCACCCAGGCCGTGATCCCGCACCTGCGGGCCCAAGGCTCCGGGCACATCCTGCAGGTCACGACGATGGGCACCGGCGGTGGTTTCCCGATGGTCGGCCTGTACGCGGCCGGCAAGTCGGCGCTCGACTCGGTCTCCGAGGCCGTGGCGATGGAGACCGAGCAGTTCGGCGTCAAGCTCACCATCGTCCAGATGGGCGGCTACGACACCGGCCTGTTCACCGCGGGCACCACGGCGACGACACCCGACCCGCGCTACCAGGAGCTGCGCGACAAGCTGACCGAGATGTGGGGCGACGACGCCGGTCCCGCCCCGAGCGCGGCGGCTCCCGTGATCATGGAGTTGGTCGACCTGCCGGAGCCGCCCCGGCGTCTCATCGTCGGAAGCGCGTCCTTCGATATCGTGCGGCAGGACCTTGAGGCCCGAACGGCGCAATACCGCGCCTGGGAAAGCCTCAGCCGTAAGGCGCCCGGATGAACATAGCCGATCACCCTACGTGAGAAAGCTTCTGGAAGGGCGCCTTATCGCGTGCATGTCAGGGTTTTCGACCTGCCCTTCAGTAAACCTTCTGACCTGGGGATTCTATTTGTCCTAATGGCGTTGGACATTGTTTGGACGGCTGGATAAAGCGAATGTGTTGCCGCTGCCGGAAATCGGCGTCCACAGTAGTGGTATTCCCGGCCGGCAGGCGAACAGAATCGCCTCGCCTGGTCATCTGGGAATTTCGAAAGGAGATCCTATGTTCGGACGAAAAGGTATCGCAGGAGCGGCTCTCGTCCTCGGGGTGGCGGCGGCGCAACTCGTCGCAGGGTTACCCGCGTCGGCGCAGGCGGAGGCGAGCGCCGCCGCCGCGCCGGGCTGGTCGGCGAAATCGTATCTGAGGATGGGTTACCACGACCGCTGCAAAGGCTGGTCCAGGATCAAGGTCCCGTACAAGAGCGGCAACCGCATCACGACCAGCCGGCAGGTCCACTGCGAGAAAGGCGAGTGGGGTAGGCAGGCCGTGATCAAGACGACCCTGGAGCAGTACCGGGGGCTCGGCATCTGGCGGACGAAGGCCACCTCGACGGTGAAGAAGGGCAGGGCGGCGTTCACCGTGACGACGTCCCCTTCATGGAAGTGCTCGGGCGGTAGCCAGCTCTACCGCAACCAGACGAAGGTCCATCTCTACTCGGTCCTGCGCGGCAGCAAGGCGGTCACCCTGTACCAGCGCACGCAGGAGCGCCGGATCCGGTGTTGATCCCGGGCCGGGATCCGGCCCGGCCGAACGTCCGCCCTTGGCGCCCGAGACAGCGTCAAGGGCCTTCTTCCCGAAGGAGCTGAACGGCGGATGGGATCGCGTGGAAGACACGTCCTGGTGTGGAGCGGGGGTGCGGCGGTCGTCGCCCTCCTGCTGTGGACGACGGTCTCGGCGGCGGCGGAGGAGCCGTACGCGGAGGTCAAGAAGCAGTACATCGCCGCGGTCGACGCGGTGTGCGAACAGGCGTTCCAGCAGTCGGAACTCCACCAGCAGGAACCCGCGAACCTGGGCGAGGAGGCGGACGAACTGCGCCGCGTGGCCCAGTCGATGAGCGGGACCGTCACCGCGATAGAGGCGATCGAGCCTCCCGCCCGCGACGCGCCGCGGGTGCGGGAGGGCTTCTTCACACCGGCCAGGGCGCTGGCCGCGAGCCTGCGCGACCTCAGCGGACGTGCGGACGCGGCGCTGCGCGCGGGCAAGGAGGACGAGGCGGCCAGAGCGGTGGAGCAGTCCTTGGAGCCCGACGAGAACGAGAAGGCGCTGCGCTCCTTCGCGGCCGCGTACGGCTTCAGGACCTGCGCGGGTGAGTGACGGCCGCCTCAGGTCACCAGGCCCCTGCGGTAGGCGTACACCACCGCCTGCACGCGGTCACGCAGGTCGAGCTTGGTGAGGATGCGCGACACGTACGTCTTGACGGTCTCCTGGCTGATCACCAACGTCGCGGCGATCTCGCTGTTGGACAGGCCGTTGGCGATGAGGCGCAGCACCTCCAGTTCGCGCGGGGTCAGCGCGACGTCGTCCGGCGTGCCCTGGGCGGGACGGATCCGGGCCGCGTACCTGCCGACGAGCTGCCGCGTCACCTCGGGGGCCAGCAGCGCGGCCCCCATCGCGACGGTGCGGATTCCGTGCAGCAACTGCGCCGGCGGGGCGTCCTTGAGCAGGAACCCGCTCGCCCCCGCGCGCAGCGCCTCGTAGACGTACTCGTCCAGGTTGAACGTCGTCACCACGAGCACCTTGACGGGATTGGCCACCCCCGCGCCGGCCAGCAGGCGGGTCGCCTCGATGCCGTCGAGGACCGGCATCCGCACGTCCATCACCACCATGTCGGGGTTCACCCGGCGGGCGAGGTCGACCGCGGCGCGACCGTCCCCGCACTCGCCCACCACCTCGAGGTCGGGCTGCGCGTCGATGATCGTCGCGAACCCGGTGCGGATCAGCGGTTGGTCGTCGCAGATCAGGACTCGGACCGGTGCGCTCATGACGGGCTCCCCGCGGGGATGTACGCCCGTACGACGAAGCCGCCGTCCGCCCGCCGGTCCGCGCTGAACTCGCCGCCCAGCGCGTCGACCCGCTGGCGGAGCCCGGCCAGGCCCCGCCCGCTCCCGCCGGGGGAGCGGCTTCGCGAGCCGGAACCGTCGGTGCTGACCTCCACGGTGATCTCCTTTTCGCCATGGCGCACGCGGACCTCGGTGCGGCTGCCATGGGCGTATTTGAGGGCGTTCGTCAGGGCTTCCTGTACGACCCTATAGGCGACGATCTCGGCGCTGCCGATCGAGTCGGCGGGTCTGCCCTCCTCGGCGAACTCCACCGGCTGCCCGGCCTGCCGGGTCTGCTCCACGAGCGTGCGCAGGTCGCCGGCGGCCGGGGACCTGCCGTCGGTGTCGTGGTCGGGGTTGAGCAGGTCGAGCAGGTGCCGCAGATCGGTGATGGCCCGCCGGCCGGTGTCGGTGATGGCGCCCAGGGTCGCGTCGAGACGATCGGGTACGGCCGTCAGGTAGCGTGCCGCCTCGGCCTGCACGACCATCGCCGTCACATGGTGGGTCACGACGTCGTGGAGTTCGCGGGCGATGCGGGTGCGTTCGGCGGTGCGGGTGGCCTCGGCGACGCGGAGGCGGTGTTCGGCCTCGGCGACTCGGGTGGAGCGCAGCCAGGACCCGATGCACCACGTCGCGGCCAGCATCACGTAGAACGTGACGAATCCATCCAGGCCCTCGGTCGAGCCGAGCTGGTCGAGCGCGACCGCCAGCGCCACATACGCGGCGGATAGGACGGCCACGGCGGTGCGCCGGTGGCGTTCCAGATGGGCGCCCGCGCTCAGCAGCGCGAAGGCTATCGCGCTGCCCGCGACCATGTGGTAGCTGAGGAGTTCGGCGATGACGAAGCCGAGCGAGACCAGGATGAGGGAGACGGCCGGCCACCGCCGGCGTACGGCGAGGGGGAGGCATTCCAGGGCGAGAATCACGGCGGCCAGCGCGTCGAAGGGACGCCCAGGAAGGTCGCCGACCTGCGTCTCCTGGCCGCGGAGCACCGGCAGGAACGAGGCGATGATGAGCAGCAGCGCGAGCGGGAAGTCCCGTACCGTGACGTCACACCGCTGCCACAGGTCGGGGACGCGGCGAAGGTCGATCACCGGGAGAGCGTAGCGGTCGTGCCGGCCAGGGTGCCGCGCCGGCGAGGGACCAGGGTGAGAAGCGGATTCCCCCGCACCGCACCCACGCCCATGCCGCCGATGAGGGCGACCGCGGCGACGGCCACCAACTGCTTCAACAGTCGCATGACGACTCCTTCTGAGCTTCCGCGACCGGAGCGGCGCGGCTGGCGAAACGTTAAGGAATCGACGGCCCCCGAAGCGTCACCGCACGGTGGACACTCGCCGGTAGCTCGCACGGGGGACAAACCATTTCTGCCCGCGCCGGCCGCCTCGACGTGCTGGTCAAGGGACAGCCGGTGGCGCGCCACTCCTGGCACGGCGATCGCGATCCTGCCCGACCGGCCTGCACCGGCGGTGCCCTGGTGACCGTTGGGCGAGGCCGTCCCTTGTCCCCCGTGCGAGCTACCGGCGAATGTCCACCATGTGGTGACGATTCCGGAGCTCTCGATTCCATAGCGTTACGGCCATAGCCACTGCGCTCCGGCCGCTCGGCATAAATTCGCTCATTGGAGGACATCGTGTTCCGCAGGATCAAGGCAACCGTCCTGACCGCACTGTGCTGCACCGTGATCGGTGCGGGACTCGCCGGTTGTGAGGCCGACTCGACGGACGACTGGGACCCCTTCGCCTCCACTACGCGGAAAGCCGATGCCGACCTGATCACCGGAACCAAGAAGATCGATGTCGGGGGCCGATCGGTGAACGTGTCCTGTTCCGGCGACCCGGAGAAGGGCAAGCCGGTCATCATGCTGATGCACGGAGGGGGCGACGGGCTGGACAAGATGGCCGCCATCCAGAAGACGCTGAGCCAGAAGAACCGGGTCTGCTCCTACGACCGGCTCGGCGCGGGCGCGAGCGACCAGCCGGACGGCCCGCAGACCTTCGCCGGCACTGGGAAGGTTCTGACCGGGGTGCTCGACCGCGTCGCCGGTGACGGCCCGGTCGTCCTGGCCGGGCACTCGCTGGGCGGGCTGATCGCCGCCAGGTACGCCCCCGACCATCAGGACAGGGTCAAGGGGCTGGTCCTGCTGGACACCACGTCACCCACCATGGTCGAGGACATCACGAAGGCGATCCCTGAGTCCGCCACGGGCCCTGCGGCCGAGGTGCGCGCACAGAACCTCGCGATCTTCCAGGGAAAGAACCCGGAGAAGCTCGCCATCACCGATGGGAAGGTGCGTTCTGCCGGGAACATCCCGGTGGAGGTGATCCAGCATGGGAAGCAGTACCTCGCGGCCGTCCCCCAGTACGGGCCGCGTCTGGAGCAGGCGTGGACCGCGGGCCAGCGCAAGTGGCTTGAACTGTCCGGCAGCAGCAAGCTGAGCACGGCCAAGAACAGCGGGCACTACGTCTACGTCGACGAGCCTGATGTCGCCGTCCAGGCCATTGAGCGCGTCACCTCGCAGGCGAACGGTGGATGATCGTACTTCACCCAAGGATTCCTCCCCGAGTATTCGCATGCCACTTAAATGTCTTTCGGCAGGCGCGGAACTCGCGATATGTAATCAAGCCGGAGGCGAACGCCCCGGTAATGCACATCTGTCTTACCTGCCACATCTGTTCGGGGCGGGGTGCCGTTCTCTTGGTCCCCCGGACGCGTCCCGGCTGCTCATCGCGTCGGCGTGAAGTGTTACGGGATAACACGATCTTTTTATGTCACAATATGCGCTCTTGACAACACTTCACGGAAAACATCATGGTAGAGGCGTTCGCCCAGCGGCCTTCGAGATGCGTGCGCCACCGATCGACCGCATAGACGGTCGAGTCGTGGTCGCTGGATTCTGGACTACGGTCTGTTTTTGTCCGCCACGACAGGGAGAGTTTCTGTATGTCGGAATTCATCAACGTCCTCATCGCCATCGATGCGGAAACCATTCTCGGAAGGTTCGGCAAGAACAACGACCCGAACAGCCCGACGTCGATCCCCGACAGCAGCAACCTGATCTACATGACCACCCGGCAGAACCAGCTCGGAAGCACTCCGGGCAGCGAACTGACAGTCAACGCCTCCCCGATGGACATCATCAGGTGGCGTGAGACGACGCTATCGCTGAACTCCGAGTACACCGGCATCCTCTACAGGTTCAACGCCCTGTCAGGACAGAACCTGATCAGCTCCCCCATAGCAAGGTCGGTGGTTCTCAACGAGCCGCTGCCGAACAGTCAGGACCCGTTGAATCCCAGCACCCAGAAAATCAACAGCTACTACTGGGAGTGCGAGGTCCTGGACACGGGGACGGTCACCTACAACTTCAGTTTCATGATTCTCAACCACAAGGGCGAGAAGCAGGGTTACTACTACTGGGACCCCTTCATCAATATTCAGCCCTGACAGAGCCGGTGCGCCGGCCTTGAGGTCGTACTGACCCTGCCGGCCGGCAACCCCTGAGCCACCGAGCGGCCTTCACCCAGAAAGTGCTCCCGAACTCGGATTGAGTTCGGGAGCACTTTCTAGGCTCGGTGCAAGGAAGGGTCGCTAGCTGCAATTGCCCCAGCTGGAACGACCGGTACCCCAAATTGGTCCGCCACCGAGCGTCTGGATCGATGACCACCACTTGACGCACGTGCCCGCCGCGTAGGCGCTGACAGCCGCGTAATGGGCGTATTGCCCGCTGTCAGATACAGGGTTCTTGCCCTGGCGCTCCAAAATGGCCTCCGTGAAGCCGGTGACGCCGTGCGCCTGACCGACCCTCTTGGTGACCACACAGTTTTCCTGATATTGACCGTTCCACAACAGGTAGCCGGTTGCCAGGGTGATGTTGTTTCTCCGGTCGGGGATATCGGCCCAGTCGAGCACCGAATAGCTGCCGTTCGGCCAGCCACACCCCTGCTCAGAAGTGACAACGGAGCTCAGGTCGTGGGCCGAGGCGGGAGAGGCCGCAAACATGGTCGAGGCGAGCGCAAGACCGAGGGCCACACCGGTGCGTTGGAGTATGCGCCGGTACGTGCGGGGCATGGCGGGTCCTTTCGGGAACGATACGTCGACACTCCGGCAGGGACTGCCGCCGGATGTGGCTGAATTCGTCCGCCAGCCTAGATTCAGTATGCTGCCGCGTGCGCGCGCTGTCCTTGACGCAGCGTCCACAGTTTCTTGACGCTCGGTCCACTCCGGGAGTTGTTCCGCCTCGGCGAGCGAGCAGCTTCGTTCCGCAGGGCGACGACCTTGGGGTGGAACGAGAACAGGGCCCGCCCCAAGGGGGCGGGCCCTGCCTCATGGCGCGTACCAGATCAGGCGGGGACGATGTTCTCCGCCTGCGGGCCCTTCTGGCCCTGGACGACGTCGAAGGACACCTTCTGCCCCTCGGTCAGCTCGCGGTAGCCGCCGTTGGAGACGATGTTGGAGTAGTGGGCGAAGACGTCGGCGCCGCCGCCGTCCTGCGCGATGAAGCCGAAGCCCTTTTCAGAGTTGAACCACTTGACGGTTCCGGTAGCCATGCCGATCTCCTTCAGAAATGTGCAGGGAACTGGAGAATTCACTCCGTGTGAATTCTCGTGTCGCCGCGATGAGCCCATCCGGAGAAGACCGGTAAACTGAAAACGCGCCTGACGATCATGTCTGTCAGGCGCGCATGAAGTCACTATGGGTGCCATAACTGCAACGCCCGGCAGCCTATCACACATGTGGCGCTCTCTTGTAATGGAGAGCCGTGGCAACCTGGTCTCCCTGGCGAACATGCAGGCGCCGCTCCAGCCCGTTTCACGTGCAGGTGGCCCCTGATGTGCGCGTTCGGGTGGTCGGCGACAAGGATGATGTCCATCGCCTCCCTCTCTGCGCCAGATACCGACCAGCACTCCCAATCTCGACATTGCGCCTGCCGACAATGTCATTCGCGCAGGTCATGCCGTCCCGCCACCGTTTGGGCGGGGCTGGTCAGGGCTGCGGTTCGTGGTCCACGATCGGGACCGGACGTCGGGGAAGATCCTTGAATCCGTCGCCAAATGTTGCCGGCAACTTCAGGTGGATGACACTGGGCGGGGCCCAGGTCCGACAGCCGGGTTGCCTTCGCGCCCCCGCTACCCTCCCGCGGATGAAGATCCTCGGATGGGGAGAGCTCTCGGGGGTGGTACGGGCCCCTGTGGCTGGGGCGGTCTGGGGGTGGCGCTGGGATGCCGCTGTCCAAGCCATGGCGGAATGAGCAGGCCCGCCGGCAGGAGGGCTGGGGGCGGGAACGGTCGAGGGGTCAGGGAGTCTCGTCGTCGCCGAGCACCTCCCGGAGCAGGTTCTTGAGGTTTCCGGCTTCCAACTCCACGGTGCGCTCCCCGTCCGAGACGGTGACCATGACGTCGCTGCGACGGGTGCGCAGCCAGGTGTCCAACGCTCGTGACAGGGCAGGTCCGGCCCCGCTGGAGCCCAGCAGCGCGGTGATCAGCTCGACCGCGTCCCCGGGTTCCTCCTGGCCGATCTCTTTCTGCGCCGGGCTGACCTCACCGCGCAGAAGTTCCTCGTCCTGGAGCCACCCCCAGAACGCGGCCAGTTCCTCGACTGCGTCCGCGCCGGCGATGCGAATCCGTACGTCCACGTCCCGCCCTTCTCACTGTATTGCTCCGACAGGGCGGCTTTTGCAGACATGAGCACCCTTGATACATATCCCAAAGCCAGAGTCGACTATTACTGGTAATTGCTGTTCGACAGACCTGTCAGATAAAGATGATCACGATCTCGCGGACCCGACACCCGCGTCGCCGCCGCTTCTGCCGCAGCGACGCCGAGGAACATCATCGAAAGCCCCACCATCAGTCGTGCCCTCCCACGTGGATGAGCCCAGGATGGCAAACAAGATCTATGGGCCGTCTATGGATCGCCTATGGGCCGATCCAGGCCGGTCACAAGCGCGTCAGGACGACGGGCCGAGTACGAGTGCGGGGGAGACGTAGTGTTCGCCCGGGGCGCGGTCGTCGGCGAGAACGTTCGCGGCGGCGAGTTGTCCCAGGGTCCTGAGTTCGAGGTCGATTGTCGTCAGCCGCCGGACCCCTTGATCGACGATGATGCCCTCCCAGTTGTCGACTCCGACAACCGCCAGGTCTTGGGGGACGCGCAGGCCCTTGGCCTCACAGACGTTGAGCACCCCGTGGGCGATGTGGTCGTTGCCGCAGAACACCGCGTCGACCTTCGTTCCGGAGTCGAGCAATTCCCGCATGGCTCTGACTCCCGACCCTTCGGTCCAGGAGCCATGACGTGTCGGGGCGACGGGGCGGAGCCCGGCCTCCTTCAGCGCGGTGAGCATGCCGCGCTCTCGCAGGCGTACGGCGATACTCGAAGGATCGCCGGTGAGGTGGGCGATGTGCGTGCGCCCGCGTTCGATCAAATGGCGAGTGGCGAGAGCTCCCGCGCCTTCGTTGTCGGGCAGGTAGACGACGTCTTCGGGATGGTCGGAGGCCGCGAAAGCGTATGTCACCGGCACGGTGAAATGGTGGGTGATCGACGGTGATCGGCGCTCGTGTCCGTCCCCTATGACGATGAGTCCGTCAATTCTGCGGGCCTGGAACTGGCGGATGCTTTCGGTTATCTCGCGATGGACGAGAACGTCTTCGTCGAAGACGAGGGCGGCTTGTTGAAGCCTCCCGAGTTGCAGGACCGCGCCGATCACCACTGGCCCGGAAAACGTACTCGCCGCCCGGTGGGTGAGTACACCGATCGTGCGGCTGCGGCCCAGCGCGAAGGAACGCGCGAGCGCATTTGGCCTGAAGTCGAGGCGTTCTGCGACGGCGAGTACCCGCGCACGCGTCGCCTCGGAAATCCGGTCCGTTCCGTTGAGCACTTTCGAGGCAGTCGAGAGTGACACTCCTGCAATCGCAGCCACATCACTCAGCCGAACACTGCCCTTGCGGTTGGACGGCACTGGCCGATTGTACCCAAGGCGCGTGAATGACCGGCTCCCCCCTCGCGGACGGCTCCGGCGCCCGAACGCGGGACGCCGTGTCGTTCGGAAAGTGCGCCTTGACAGCGACCTCGGCGGACGCACACACTGCGCCCAGTGCGAAAACGGTTTCGCAACAGGTGGCGTCGTCGTCCAGTGAGGAGAGCGAGCATGTCTACTGGCTCCACCCCCGCACGCCGATTGACGGGGAGTCCATTACGGAGACGGGTGCTTTCCTGGCTTGCCGGGGTCGGCGTAGCCGTGACGGCACTCGTCGCACCGACCGCATCAGCCCAGGCCGCACCGGGCGACGTCGTACTCGGAGACTTCGAGAACGGCGTGACCCCGTGGTTCACGGCGACCAGCGGCAGCACGACCGCGTCGCTGGCCGTGACCTCAGAAGCGCCGGCGAGCGGCAGCGGCGCCGCCCGTCTCGAAGTGAACGCGCCCAACGGGACGGCGGAGCTGGCGCGCGGTGTCCCCTCGATCGATGCTCGCTCCCTGACCTTCGCCCTGCGCAGCGCCAAGCTGAAGGGCATCGTCGTCCGGATGATCGACAGCACCGGGCAGGCACACCAGCAGACTGTCCCGCTCATTCCCGGATCGCAGTGGCAGAGGCTCACCGTCGACGACTTCGCCCCGGCCGGAGCGCCGGAGTACATCCATTGGGGCGGTGCGAACGACGGTGTCTGGCATGGCCCACTGACCCATCTGTCGCTCCTGGTCGACGCCTTCCGCGTCGTCAACGGCCCGGCCGCGACGATGGACGTCGACGACGTGACCGTGCGGGGCCCCGCGCCCGACCTCGCGATCGTTCCGACGACGACCGGCAACGCGTTCACCACCGGGCAGGAGGTGTCGTTCGGCATTCAGAGCGCGGCGAGATCCTTGGAGTGGACCGTACGCGACGTCGACAACGCCGTGGTGACCTCTGGCGCGAAGGAAACCTCGGAGCTGGGGGGCAAGCTGGCCCTCGGCAAACTGCCCACCGGCTGGTACGCGGTCGACCTCGTGGCCGTGCAGCCTGACGGCCGCCGCGTCGCGGGCGGCACCGACGTGTCGGTGCTGCCCGCATCCGACGCCCGCGAGGAACGCATCGGCGTCGCGACGCATTACGGGCAGGCCTGGTCGCCCGACACGATCCCGCTCATCGCCGACGCGGGAGTCGGCTTCGCCCGGGACGAGGCCTATTGGGCCCAGGCGGAGAAGGTCAAGGGCACGATCGACTTCCCCGCGAAGGTGGAGGCGTACACCGCCGCGCTGTCGAAGAACAAACTCGAGTTCTTCGACATCCTCGCCTACGGCAACAACCTCTACCACGAAGGCGAGGCGCCGGCCACGCAGGCCGGACGTGACGCCTTCGCGAACTACGCCGACGTCTCGGTCGCCACGTTCGGGACGGACGACACCTTCTACGAGGTGTGGAACGAGTGGAACCTGCGCGACAGGAACGGGCCTGCCGGCGCGACCGCGCAGAACTACGCGGCGCTGCTGGCGACGACCGCCGATCGTGTCCGCGCGGCTCATCCGAACGCGCTGCTGGCCGGCCCGGCGCTGGCCCCGATGGACGAATGGTCCACATGGGTGGACGACTTCATCGCCGCCGGCGGCCTCGACGACCTCGACGCTTTCACCACGCACCCCTACGACTTCGGCGCCGAGCCGGAGGCGTTCATGAACCACGTCGGCGTGATCCGCGCGAAACTCGACGCCGCCGGGCACCGCGACATGCCGATCTGGCTCAGCGAGCACGGATGGCACACCTCCGACACGCCGCTCGGAGCCGACGAGAAGTCGCAGGCGCGCAATCTCTCACGTGCGCAACTGCTGGCTCTCGGCAAGGGGATCGGCCGGTACACCGTCTACGACTTCAAGGACGACGGCACCGACCCGAAGAATCCCGAGCACCGCTTCGGAATGATCAGGAACGAGAACGACCCCCGAGGGGCGTACACCCCGAAGCCGGCCTTCGTCGCGCAGGGCGTCCTGACCCGCCAGACCGACAACCGTGAGGTCCGGCAGGTGCCGGCCCTCGGCGCCGGCCGCTACGGCGTGGAGTTCGGCGCCCGTCCCGGCGAGCCCGCCGCGACCCGCATGCAGGCCCTGTGGGCGCTGAAGCCGGAGACCTGGAGCATCGAGGCGGCGGGCGAGGTCACGGTGACCGACCTGTACGGCGCCCGGGCGACACTGCGGCCGGACGCCGGCGGCCGGGTCCACGTCGCCGTCGGCGAGGATCCGGTTTACCTCACCGGAGAACTGGGTGAGGTGCACGCGCAGTCGCCGTACTCGCTCACGGTCGACAAGGCCATCGAGGATCTCGCGCCCTCGGCCAAGTGGACGGTCACCGCCGGTGACCGGGCGCTGGAGGTGTCCCTGCGAACCGACACCGGCACGACGTCGGCGGATGTGCCGCAGGGCGAGACCCGGTCCGTGGCCGTCACACTGCCGGCGGCAGGTGTGGGCACGCGTACCTGGACCGCCGAGGTCCGCGAGGGCGATCGCACGGTCGGGCTTCTCGCGGCAACCGCCGACGTCGTATCCCGGCTCGGGCTCACCGGCACGCACGCGCTCAACGCCTCCGGTGCCGGCCTGCTGCGGCTCACTCTCGTGAACCGCGGCGCGGAACCCGTCAAACTGGACGGGATCAACTGGACCGTGGGCTCGTCGAGCGGCTGGTCCCTGCCCGGCACGAGTGTCGCGGGGAACGGCAGTGTCTCCGTCGACGTGCCGCTGCCCGAGCTCGGTGCCTGGTCTGCCACGGCCGTGGGCGACGCGACCGTCACCGCGCGCGGAACCCTCGTCGACGCGGATCCGGTCGATGTGCCGTTCCGCCCCGTGAAGGTGGACGGCAAGGTCGACAAGGGCGTATCCGCCCTTCCCGCGCAGACGCTCGGCGCGGCCGAGCAGGTCATCGCCGGCTGGGCGGGCAATGAGGATCACAGCGGCCGTCTCTGGCTCACCCACGACACCGAACGCCTGTACCTGACCGCTGTGATCACCGACAACGTGCACGCCCAGCCCGCGCGGGCCACGAACATCTGGCAGGGCGACAGCGTTCAGCTCGGCGTGACGCCAGGATGGCCCGGCGAAGGCGCCGTACCGATCAGTGAGCTCGGCACGGCTCTTACGGGCGCCGGTCCGGTGGATCTCGCGCGCTGGTTGCCCGCGAACGCCACGACCGAGGGGCTCGCGTCGGCGGTCAGGCGTGACGAAGCCGCGAAGACGACCACGTACGAGGTGTCCGTCCCGTTCAGCGCGATCGGGGTGAACCGCGCCGACAGGATCCTTTCCGCGACCGTGGCCGTCAACGAGAACGACGGCACCGGCCGGCGCGGATGGAGCACGTGGGGCAAGGGCGTGGCGGAGTCGAAAGACCCCGCGAAGTTCCGGCCGCTGCGCCTGCTGGCGGCCACCGCGGGCCGCGTGTAGGGGCCGTTCCGGGTTCGCCTCAGCAGGGCGAACCCGGAACGCGCAGGAGGAAAGGCCCGCCGGCCGGAATCCCGTGGCCGATCCGGAATAACGCGGCAATTGACACGCTCCGCGATCATATGGTGTTCTACGAAAGCGGTTTCGCAAACAGCTTTGCTGAGATCTTTAGGACTGCTCTTGACTGATTCCGCCTCGCCCGTGAAGCCCGCGCGCGTGCTGGTCACCGGTGCCGACGGCACCATCGGCCGGCCGGTTGTGCAGGCGTTGCTGACCGCGGGCATCTCTGTGACGGCACTCTCGACCACCTGGTCGGCGCCGTCATTGGCTGACCGGGTGTTCACCGGTGACGCCGCTGACGAGAACCTTGTACGACGGGCGTTCAAGGACGCCGACGCCGTCGTGCACCTTGCCGCGATAGCGCACCCCGGCCTGGGAACGGCGCGCGAGGTCTTCGTGGGCAACACCTCGGCCACCTTCACCGTGCTCGACGTCGCCGGCGAACTCGGCGTTCGCCGCGCGGTCATCGCGAGCTCGATCAACGCGTTCGGCGTGCCCTTCAACCGGCACGATCTCACTCCCGCCTACTACCCGCTCGACGAGTTGTCACCGGTCGCGCATGACGATGCCTACTCCCTGTCCAAGTGGGTCGATGAGCAGACCGGGGCCTGGGCGTACAGCCGCTGGGGCATCACGGTGATCGCGCTGCGATTCCCTCTCGTGCGTGACCTTCCCGAGCTGCGGGCGTTCGCCGCGCGCCTGAGCCAGAACCCGGTCGAGCAGGCACGTCTCGCCCGGGAAGGTTGGGCGTATCTGGCGATGGCGGACGCGGTGGACGCGGTGCTGCGCGGGCTGACGCGGCCGGTCTCAGGGATGCACACCCTGTTGCTGGCCGCGGAGGACACCATCGTGGGGGAGCCGACCGACCTCCTGCTCGACCGCTTCGCCTCAGCGAGCGAACGTCGCAGGAACTTCCCCGGCCGCACCGCCCCGATCGACACCTCCGCTGCCCGCCGCGTCCTCGGATGGATTCCCCGGCACCGGCTCGGAGACCCGAGCGGCCCGATCAACGCGACCTTTCTGGAGAGGCCGGCATGAGCGACAACACCACCGCATTCGCACAGCCGTGGGAAGCGCCTGACGACGTGCGCATCACGGACGTCCGGGCCATCGCCACCGCCCCCGAAGGCATCCCGCTTCTCGTGGTGAAGGTGACCACCAGCGACGACGGTCTTTACGGGCTCGGCTGTGCCACGTACACACAGCGGTGGCGTGCGGTCGCCTCCTACGTCGAGGACCATCTCGCCAGGCTCGTCATCGGGCGCTATCCCGGCGACATCGAAGACCTGGTGCGGCTGGCACGCTTCTCCGGCTACTGGCGTGAAGGGCCGGTGGGCAACAACGCGATCTCCGGGCTCGACCAGGCGTTGTGGGACATCGCCGGCAAACGAGCGGGAAGACCCGTTCACGAGCTGCTGGGCGGCAAGGTCCGTGCCGCCGCCGACACCTACCTGCACGCGGGCGGGGCGTCGATCGCGGAGACCCTTGAGCAGGCCGAGCGCCTCCGCGAAGCCGGGCTGCGGCATATCAGGCTCCAGCTCGGCCAGTCGGGCCGCGGCACCTACGGCGCTCCTCCGACGAGCGAAATCTCCGACAAGTCCGCGCCGTACCCAGGTGGCTGGCGCGTGTCAGAGTACCTGCAGCGGACGCCGGAGCTGTTCGCGGCCGCCCGTGAGCGCTTCGGTGACGAGATCGAGCTGCTTCACGACGTTCACTCTCGTCTGACGCCGAAGCAGGCGATCGTTCTCGCGCGCGCGCTCGAACCTTATCGGCTCTTCTTCCTTGAGGACGTCATCGCCCCCGAGCACTGGGATCGTCTGCCGGAGGTGCGCGCCGCCTCGCCGGTACCGATCGCGGTCGGTGAGCTGACGACGTCGATGACCGATGCCGCGCGCCTGGTCCTGGGAGGCGGCGTGGACTTCATCCGCTCACACGTGTCGGACATAGGCGGGTTGACCGCCGCGCGCAAGATCGCCGCGGCGGCCGAGCTCGTCGGCGTCCGTACGGCCTGGCATGGTCCGGGCGACACCTCGCCGATCGGCGCCGCCGCCAACGTCGCACTCGACGTGACGAGCCCGGCGTTCGGCATCCAGGAAGGACACCTGTACAGCCAAGCCGTGCACGAGGTGTTCCCGGGAACACTGCGCATCGAGAACGGCTGGCTTCGCCCGAACGAAAGCCCCGGCTGGGGGATCGACCTCGACGAATCCGCCGCCGCCCGCCACCCCGCGGGGCTGTCGGGCCACGATGCCTGGGCTGCCCGCGTCCGAGGACTGGACGGAGGACTCATCGCCCCCTGACCGCAATGACACCAGCACACAGTACTGAGGAGACTCATGCCCCCCACAAAAGTCCGAACGTTTGCTGCCGCCCTCAGTGCCAGTGCCGCGGCGTTCGCCCTCACTTCGGGCTGTGCCGGCGAGAGCACGTCGCAGCCCGGCTCCGTGTCCATCACCGTCGCCGGTCAGCCCACCCAGGAAAAGCCCGATCAGCTCAAGGCGTTCCAACGTAAGATTTCCGACTTCACCCAGGCCAACCCCGGCATCAAGGTCACCGGGGACGAATCCGAGTTCGACGTGAACACCTTCCAGGCGCTGGTCGCCGGGGGGCAACTCCCCACGGTGTTCTACGTGCCGTTCACCGAGATGCAGGGGATCATCGCCCGGCAACAGGCCGCAGACATCACCGGCCACATCGGCGCCGACTCGGCCGTCAAGCGGATCAACCCATCGATCGTGAAGGTCGCCACAAGCCAGGAAAACAAGATCTACGGCGTTCCCGTGCAGGCTTACAGCATGGGGCTGCTGTACAACCGCGCCCTGTTCACCAAGGCCGGTCTCGACCCCGACGCGCCGCCGAAGACCTGGGACGAGGTGCGGGCCGCCGCGAAGACCATCAAGGCCAAGGCCGGCGCACAGGGCTTCGGAGCCATGACCAAGGACAACACCGGAGGCTGGGCGCTCACGACCATGAGCTACGCCTACGGAAGCAAGATCCAGTCGGACGACGGCAAGCAGGCCGGCCTCAACAACAACGCCACCCGCGGCGCGCTCGAGTTCTACCGCTCCCTGCGCTGGCAGGACGACGCCTTCGGGTCCAACTTCCTCGTCGGATACGACGACAGCATGAGTGCTCTGGCCAGCGGCAAAGTCGGCATGGTCGTGCAAGGCGCGGACACGTACACGACGATTGTCCAGTCTCTCGGGATGAAGCCGGACGACTTCGGCCTCGCCCCGCTGCCGCAGGCGCCCGGCGGTCTCGGCACCCTGGGCGGCGGGTCCGTGGCCATCATCAACCCCCGGGCCTCGGCGGAGGAGATCAAGGCCGCACTCAAGTGGATCGACTTCTCCTGGTTCAACAAATACACCAACGAACAAGCGGCTGTCGCGGACGCCAAGGCCGTCGCCGCCGACAAACTGCCGGTAGGCGCGCCGGTGCTCCCGCTCTTCGACCAGGCCACCACCGACCGGTATCTGACGTGGGTGAAGGATTACGTCAACGTGCCGCGCGAGCACTTCACGGCCTACTTCGACTCGGCCAAGAGCCTGCCGCTCGTGCCCGAACCGGCAGCGAAGGCGCAGGAGACGTACGGAATCCTCGACAACGTCGTGCAGGCGGTGTTGACGCGGCGAGACGCCGACATCACCGCCCTGCTCGATGACGCTCAGAAGAAGGTCCAGACCGCGATCGACGCGGGCTGAACCGTCGTTTCCCGTCGCGCCGGAGAGAACGACCGGCGCGACGGGGCCGACAGTGCAGAAAGGCGCTTCCGAAACGATGACGGACGCAATCATCACCCCGAAGTCAGGGCGTTCGCGCCGTGTCGCGCGCTGGGTCCGCGGCGGCGGAGCCTCGACACTGATCTTCTTCATTCCGCTTCTTGTGTCATTCGGGCTGTTCTCGTGGTGGCCGATCCTCCGCTCCCTGCTGCTCAGCCTGCAGCGGACGAACTTTCTCACCTCCGAGTGGGTCGGGCTCGACAACTTCGCCCGCGTCCTGCAGGACCCTCTCCTGTTGACCGCGGTGTGGAACACGGTGTGGTTCTCGGTGCTGGCCTTCGCGATCGGGTTCCCTGTTCCGGTACTTCTCGCGGTTTTCATCGCCGAGTTGCGGCGCGGGCGGAAGATCGCATCCGTCCTCGTCTACCTGCCGGTGATCTTCCCTCCGGTCGTCGCCGTGCTGCTGTGGAAGGCGTTCTTCGACCCCAGCTCCCAGGGAGTGTTCAACTCCGTTCTGAGCTGGTTCAACCTGGGCCCTGTCGCCTGGCTGAACGACGGCGATCTGGCCATGCCGTCGATCGTGCTGCAGGCGACGTGGGCGTCGTTCGGCACCGCGACGATCATCTATCTGGCGACGCTGATGAGCATCCAGACCGAGCTGTACGACGCGGCCGAAGCCGACGGCGCGGGGGCGTTCCGCCGGTTCTGGCACATCACCCTTCCCCAGATGCGCACAGTCCTTCTCGTGATGCTCCTGCTCCAGGTCATCGGCACGTTCCAGGTCTTCACCGAGCCGTACATCATGACGAACGGCGGCCCGGAGAACCGAACCGTCACGATCTTGATGCTCATTTACCGTTACGCGTTCATCTCGGGTGACTACGGCCGGGCCACTGCCTTGAGCATCCTGCTCGCGCTCGTCCTGTCGGCCCTATCCGCCGTGTATCTCTCGGTGACCAGACGCTGGAGCACCTCATGACCACCGCAACCACCAGCCGAAGCCGGGCCGAGCAGGAACCGTCCGAGCGCGGCATCCTCTCCTTCCTCGACCGTCGCAGGCCCGTCGTCCGCGCCGCGGTCGGGGTGATCGGAACGCTCGTCCTTGCCGGCCTTGCGATTCTGTGCGCCGGCCCGCTCTTCTGGCTCTTCAAAGCCGCGACGTCGACCACCACCGAGACGCTGTCGGCGCCGTTCTCCCTCTGGCCCAGCGGCATCCACTGGGATTCCTTCGTTCAGGTGTGGACGCGCGTCGACTTCGCCCGATACTTCTGGAACACGCTCGAGCTCATGGCCGGGTCGCTGTGCTTGGGGCTGCTGGTCGCGACGACCGGCGGCTACGGTCTGGCCGTTCTGCGGCCGAAGTACGCCAAGGCCGTGTTCGCGGCGATCCTCGCCACCCTGTTCATCCCCGGCGTGATCTCCCTGGTGGCGCTCTACCTGACCGTCATCGACATTCCGCTCGTTCACGTCAGTCTGCTGGGCTCGATGTGGGCGGTCTGGCTCCCATCCTCGGCCAACGCCGTCAACGTGCTGCTCATGCAGCGGTTCTTCGCCAACATCCCCCGCGAACTCTTCAACGCGGCCCGCATCGACGGAGCAGGACCCTTCAGGATGTTCTTCTCCATCGTCCTGCCGATGTCACGCCCGATCATCGGCGTCGTCAGCCTCCTGACGCTCGTCGCCTCCTACAAAGAGTTCCTCTGGCCGCTGCTCGTCCTGCCGAACCCGCAGGACCAACCGATATCGGTCGCGCTGCCGAGGCTGCAGAGCTCAATCGACTTCTCACAGTTCATGGCCGCGCTCTTCATCTCGGTCATCATCCCCGTCGGCCTCTTCCTCGTCCTCCAGCGCCAGTTCCTGCAGGCGGCAGGCAACGCCGGCGCGCTCAAGGGCTGAGCCCACCCCGTACGAAGGACATCGATGCCCCATTTCGACTTACCCATCGACGAGAACCGCACGGGCGTGAGCGCGCGTTTCGGGGTCAACTATCTGCCTCGGGAGAACTGGTGGTACGCCTGGGCGGAAGACGACGACACGTTCGCGGAAGATCTCCACCAGATCGCCTCGCTCGGGTTCGACCACGTCCGCGTGCAGTGCCTGTGGCCGCTCTTCCAACCCAGCCCGTCGTGGGTGTCACCGCGAGCGCTGCGCCGTCTCGTCCACCTGCTCGACCGTGCGGCGGAGAACGGACTGGACGTCTGCGTTACCGTGCTGGACGGCTGGCTGAGCGGCTTCGACTTCCGGCCGTCCTGGTTGAAGGACGTCGATCCTTTCACCGACACCGAAGCCGTCACCGCCGCGGAACTACTCGTCGGCGCAGTCTCGCGTGCGGTCGAAGGCCACCCGGCGTTGTGGTGCGTCGACGTCGCGAACGAACCCAACGTCCTCATGAAGCACCTCAAGGCGGGGGAAGGCGAGGCGTGGGCCGCGCGGATGGTGCGCGCCGCGCGTTCGGCCTGCGCGCCGGTCACCGTGGGAGTCGACCATGTGCCGTGGATGAGCGACGACGCCCCGATCGGCCGGGCATTCCTCGCCGACACGTGCGATCTCATTCCGGTGCACGCCTGGCCGTACTTCACCGGCGCCCTGGCCAGGGTCGGAGAAGAGCGCGCCTGGGCCATTCCCGACTATCTCGCTCAGGTCGCCCGCGCGACTCCGGGTGCCGCGGACAAGCCGGTGTGGATCCAGGAGGTCGGGGTTTCGGAGCTCTGGCTCACGGACGTGGCGGTGGAGGACTTCGCCGAGCGGATGTTGCGGCGCGCCGCCGCGATACCCGGACTGGGCGCCGTGACCTGGTGGGCGTCCCACGACATCAGCCGCCGCTTCACGGGCTTCGACGAACTCGAGTACGGCTTGGGCCTCATAGATGCGCAAGGGCGGACGAAACCAATCGGATCGCGGGTGGCCGAGGTGGTCGCGGAACTGCGTGACCGGCCACGCGGACAGCCGGCAACGGAGCCGACGATCGTGCTGCCCGCCGGACGGGCACCTGACATCGCCTTCGCCGAAGACTGGTTCGCAACGATGGAGACGACCGCCGGACCCGCAATCGTCCATGGATCAAGGGGTATGTCATGAGCAAGCGCGCACTTCAGACGGACCTTCTGGTCGTCGGCGGAGGGCTTGGGGGAGTCGCCGCCGCGTTGACCGCGGCGCGCCTCGGTATCCGCGTGGTGCTCGCCGAGCGGTCGGACTGGCTCGGCGGCCAGCTGACCACGCAGGCGGTTCCGCCGGACGAGCACCGGTGGATCGAGAGCGAGCTCGGATCAGCCTCCTACCGCGAGCTCCGCGAGACCATCCGCGCCCACTACCGCCGCCTCTATCCCCTTACACCGGACGCGGCCGTGGACCCGCGGCTGAATCCGGGCCGAGGCAACGTCTCGGCGCTGTGTCACGAACCGAGAGTGGGGGCGCTGGCGATCGAGGAGCTGTTGTCTCCTCACCTCGCCTCGGGAGCGATCACCGTGCTGTGTGAACACGACGTGGTGAACGTGGAGCGTCGTGATCGCCAGATCACCGGCGTACGCCTGCGCGGCCGGGGTGGCGACACCGTCGATGTGACCGCCCGCCTCGTGGCCGACGCGACCGAAGAAGGCGACCTCCTTGAGCAGGCCGGCCTGTTCCACACGATCGGGGCGGAGTCGCACGACGAGACCGGCGAGTTGCATGCGCCGGTGGAGCCGGATCCACGAGACCAGCAGGCGGTCACCTGGTGCGTGGCGCTCGAATATCGCGAAGGCGAAGACCACACCATCGACAGGCCCGCCGGCTACGAACACTGGCGCGACACCGTCGACCCGCGATGGCCCGGCCCGCAACTGTCCTGGAAGGACATCGTGCCCGACACGGGGGAGGTGCGGTGGCGGCCGCTGTTCGCCCACTCGCCGGAACACGCGGTCCACACCGGGGCCGACGACCTGTGGCACTACCGTCGCATCCTGTCGCGGCACAACCTCGACCCGAGCTTTCCCGGTGGCGAGATCACGCTGGCGAACTGGCCGCAGATCGACTACTGGGAGCGTCCACTGCTCGGTGTGAGCCCGCAGGAGCGCGAGGAGGCGCTGGCGGAGGCACGGTCCCTCACGCGCAGCTTCGTCTACTGGATGCAAACCGAAGCCCCACGCCATGACGGCGGCACCGGCTACCCGGAACTGCGCCCCAGGGGCGATGTCATGGGCACCTCAGACGGTTTGGCGAAGGATGCCTACATCCGCGAATCACGCCGGATCCGCCCCCTGTTCCAGGTGACCGAGGCGCACATCGGGGTCGAGATGCGGGGGCCCGGCGTGGGAAGCGCCCTTTTCGACGACACCGTCGGCATCGGCCACTACCGCATCGATCTGCACCCCAGCACGGCTGGAAGAGGCTACGTCGACATCGACTGCTTCCCCTTCCAGATCCCGCTAGGAGCCCTCATCCCGGTCGACGCCGACAACCTCGTCGCCGCGAACAAGAACATCGGCACCACCCACATCGCCAACGGCGCCTACCGGTTGCACCCGGTCGAATGGTCTATCGGCGAGGCGGTCGGCGCTCTGGCGGCCCAAGTCGCCGAGACGGCACAGACACCGGCGCGACTCCGGGCCGATCCGACGAGCCTGCACCGCCTGCAACGACGTCTTCGTGACGAACTCGGCGTCACTCTCGAATGGCCCGATGACATCCGCACCGGTCGATCCACGAGCTGAGCGGCGTCTTTCCGGCACACCGGACGGGGCCCGCACGGCGGGCCGTTCATCCGGTGGGCTCGGACTCCTGGGGGCTGGGGCTCCAGGCAAGGACCTGGCCTCTCTCGGTGATGCGTTTGCGCAGCTGCTCGGTGTCGATGTCCTGAACGGCGACACGATCGCGGATCGCCGCCGTCGCCGCGACGGCGGCCGACTCCGCGAGAACGCAGAAGACGGGCTCCATGCGCGTGGCCGCATACGCGATGTGCGTCGCCGACAGGCACACGGGCACGAGCAGATTTCCGCAGTCGCTCTTGTGCGGGGTGATGGCACGGTAGGGAACGGGATACGGCCGGCCCGTTCCCATGTGTCCGCCGATGAACATGTCCCCCTCGGTCGCCACCCCGAGTCGCCCTGTCGAGGGATCGTGACGAGCGATGCGCCGAGCGGGGTACACATCCACACCGAAGAGGGCGAGCCCGATGGCATCGGAAGGATCAGTTTGGTTCAGCACATCCGAGTGGGTGAGGAGGTACCGGCCTTTGAGCCGCCGGGACGCCCGTACATACAGCTGGTGCGGCCACCCACCGGTCTCAGGGAAGACGTCGGCGTCCAGGCCGTACGCGGCCGTCTCCCGGCGGAACTCCTCGGGCACCTCCGGGTGGGTCGAGAGGAAGTGGTGCAGGCCACGTAGGTAGTCGATGTGGTGGCGCCAGATCCGCGATCGGACGTTCCAGTCGCCGTCCTGGTAGTCGTGGCTCACGCCGACGGGCGCGTTCGTGACGAGAGAGGCTCGCTGGTAGTTGTATTCACCTGAGTTGAGCCAGCCGGGAAATATGTCCCGGAGTCTGGCCAGCTGGTCATCAGTGCTCTTACTTGTGGACTTGATGTGCTCGACGTAGCGGCGGACCAGCTCGAACGTGTCCGGCGAGTAGCTCTCCGGCGCGGTGATCGCCGCCTTGTGCCGCATGTCAGCCGTCAGATAGAAGCGGAAGTTGTATGCCTGCGTGTAGCCGTCCGCCGAGCCGATCGGCAATCTGTGGTCCTCGTCGATGAGCGGGATGAGCCCACTGGTGCTGTCGCCTGGAACGACATAGGGGTCGATCGGCGTCCAGTTCGTGATTTGCCCGACACCGGCCAGCGGCTCGCCGAACGCCTGGCGCGATTCGCGCCCGGTCCGATAGGGAACACCCGCGAGAGCCATCAGGTCGCCCTCATAAGAAGCGTCGACGAAAATCGAAGCCGACACGCCGCAAGGCTCTCCCGGTTCGGCTGCAGGCGAGGGGACTCCCCATTCGTCCGGCGGCGCGGACTCAAGCTGGATGGTGTCGATACGCTCACCGTTCCGCGTCACCGAAAGAACACGGTGCTCGAAAATCACGGTGATGCCGGCATCGGCGACCCACTCGTGGAACCCGCGCACGATGTCCGGGGGATGGTTCCCGAATCGGAAGACCACATCCTTCGTCAGGCCGCCCACCGCCTCGGGAAGTGGGCAGTCCTGCAGTGGTTTGATCCCCGCGCCCAGCATTCCGCCCAGCAGGCGACCTGGCTCGACGAGTATGACGGACGCGCCCTCCTGATGTGCCGTGACGGCGGCGACACAGCCTGCGGGCGTTCCCCCGTACACACAAATATCGGCCCTCAGTTCCATCGATTCCGTCCCGTCGAAGCGTTGGTCGCACGCGGTGCACCGAGATCCTTCGAGCCGGTGGACCGCAGGGTCTTCACATCCTTTCCGGCTGCGTTGGCCTGCGGAATGGCCGTTTCGGCCGAGGCCATGCACATTTTTGAGGGGAGATCAAAGGATGCCCGCAGATGGTCCGAGCCTTGACGGCTACGTTCTGGCGCCCCGGCGCCCCCACTTCAGCCTCGGTTCCGACACGTACGAGGGATGGTGCATGCTGCTACCCCGGAACGGGGCGTTCGCCTACGAGGTCGAGGAGACAGCGGCGTCCAGAAACGGATGTAGATGTGTGGGGGAGGCGGGACTTCGAGGCGAAGCGCGTTTCGGCGATGTGGTCATCAGCCCACCCGGCAGCACACTACGGCGACGGATGCGCGCGCCGACGTCGTTCTTCTTCGCGCGATTCCTGACCGTTCTGGAGCCGCCGATCGGCTGCAGCCGATTGCGCGACGTCGACCGGCTGCGCGCCAATCTCGCACTTCTCGAATCCACGCAATCCACTGCCGAAGAAGGTCGTCAAGGGCTGGAAGCCGACATGGTCGTGGCCCATGTGATCAACGATGTCCTCATAGCCGTACATCGGGAAAGGGCGCGTGCGGGCACGCGTGAGGATGCCCTGGTGCGCAAGGCGATCGCCTTCATCCTCGATGACTTCACCTCGCCGGATCTTTCGCTCGGTGACCTCGCGCGAACGCTGGGCGTCAGCCCTTCGCTGCTCTCGCGACGCTTCCGCGACGTTCGAGGCGTCACGCCGATCCAGTACCTTCGCGGCGTCAGGTTGCGCAGAGCACGGGAGCTGCTGACCGGGACCGACTTCACCCTGCAGAACATCGCCGAACGGTGCGGGTATCGCAGTGCGTTCTATCTCAGCCGGGTCTTCAAAGCCGGCACTGGTCAGTCGCCTTCTGAATACCGCGCGGGAAGCCGCGTTTGAGCAGTGCGCTCCGATGCGCCGCGTGGCGGCCCCACCGCTCGGGCCGTGAGCGGCAGGGCCGGGGCGCATCAGCGGCTTGATGGGCCTTATCTTCCGTACGACACCTCATGCTGTCAAGGGTGGGTTTTCTTGTGATAATTCGTATTAGCGTCTTGACGCAGCATTCCGCTGGGAGCGAGCGTGTGAATTCGCACCACGACGCAGCGTGAAGGAGTCGAATTGCACACTCCCCACCAATTGATCCGACGTCGGACCGTGTTGCTGGGCGGGGCGGCGGGCGTGGCCGCGGGCCTGGGTCTCGGACCGCCCGCGAACGCGGCGGCCGGCCCGGCCGGGATGCCGACCTACCGGTATCTGCGCGACGCGCTGGCCCTGCCGCTCAGCCACAACCCGACGGGGGAGTTCATCTTCCCCTGTATCAGAGGCGTGTACGACAAGCTGAGCGATCCCCGAGCGCGCTACTACCTCTACTACGCCCCTCACGAGAACCCTGGCGGCATCTGCGTGGCCTTCGCCGACTCCCTGGCAGGCCCCTTCGACGACTACTCGGGCAACCCGACCATCGACAACCGCCTGCCGACCACCACGGTCTCCCACGTGTCCTCACCTCACGTGACCTGGGACGCCGCCACCCGGCAGTTCTTCTGCTACTTCCACGGCGAGAACTTCACCACGCGCGTGGCCCGCTCCACCGACGGCATCACCTTCACCAACGAGACCCCGATCCTGAGCACCCGCCTGGTGCCCGGCACCTCCGAGACCTCCTACGCGCGGGTCTTCGAGCATCGGCTGCCCGGCCGGAACAACAAGTACGTGATGATCTTCATGGGGCTGCGCAACGGCCGTCGCATCTTCTACGGCTGGTCGCCCAACGGCTGGGACGGCTGGCAGTTCAGCGCGACCCCGCTGGTGAACCCCGAACCCGACGGCGTGACCGACATCTCCGGCGCCACCCTCGTCAAGCGCAACGGAACGACCTACGTGGCCTATCACGGCAACGACGGCAGGATGCGGATCACCGAGGTCGGCAACAACTTCGACAGGGAGACGCACCTCGGCGTCTTCCACTCCCCGATCTCCTCGGACAACGGCAGAGTGGCAGCGCCGTCGTTCGGCACCCAGAACGGCGTCGAGTACATGTTCTACGAGGCAGGGCCGCGACTGAACGCCCGCATCTGCATCGCGCGGGCGGTCTGACTCACGAGGTCAGAGGCAACCCTCTGGCAGGGTGGCCCCGGCGCCGCAGAGGTGCCTGAGCGCTGCGGCGATCGAGTAACAGTCGAAGAGCGCTGAATGCTCTTTGCCTGCCATGGGTTGGGGCAGGCCGAGCGCCTGCCACAGGCGACCGGAATTAGCCGCTGCGGTCTTCGGCGCATGAGTGTTCAACCAGGGCCGGATATTCAGGAAGTCGGCGGAGAGAATGCTGTTCTTGATCTCTTCTCCGCGGAATCGCGCCCAGCCGACGTTCTCTCCGAGTACGACCATGTCGTTGCCGTAGGAGAGCACAGTCTGGTCCTGGCAGAATCCCAGGAAGTCGCCGAGAGCCGCAGCAGGAGGGAGGCCGTTCTGGTCCACTGCTTCCTGCTTGATGCCGGTAAGATCAGTAAAAAATGCGGACAATTTCGGATTGGCTACCGGCCGCACCAGAACTTCGTACTCTTCGACGATGGAAAAGTCTTCTCTTAAACGCAGAGCGCCGATCTGCACAATCTCGCGAAGCTGCCCCGGGCCCGACCAGTCCTCCTCAAGCGCTCCAGGCCATGATGTGAACTCAAGGTCGAATACAACAAAGGTTGACAAGCTATCTTTCCCTAGTTCTGTGCGCGCGAGTTGCCGCTCGGGAGTCTACTAGCCCCGCCGTGGCCCTGGAGAGCTGCGATCCATGCGAGGTGGAGCGAATCGAGGCGCGCTGGGTTCACGTCGTGCTCAGATGGTTCCCGGGAAAGCCGGGGAGCTGGGACGGCACCGCTGGTGCCGCGGCTCTTCCCATCAGACGGGAGCGTGCTCGATGCGTGTGGTGGAACTGCCGGTCGGCGAGGAAGGCCACGTCGTCAAGGTGGAGGTTCAGGACAGGGACGGCGATGCGCCGGTCCGTGTCGGCCGGGCCGGGCGCGTGGTCGGCCGCGCGTCCCGGTCGTTCGGCGAGATGCTCGACACCATTCGCCCGGTGGCCGAGAAGTTCGTCGCCAGTTTCGGCGACCTGGCGCAGACGCCGGATGAGATCACGGTGGAGTTCGGGATCGCACTCTCCGCCGAGGCTGATGTGGTGATCGCCAGCACCGCCACGGAAGCCAACTTCTCCGTGACTTTGTCGTGGAAAGGCAAACCGTGAGGAGCGGTCTCTGGCCATACTCCTGTCAGGAGCCTGACGTGAGATCTGGCGGGCGGAAAGTCACGGGGTCATGGTGCGACGCAGTGGGGATGATGTGCTCAAACGCGCCACACTGCGTGTCCGCGGCCCGGATGGGCTGATCGCCGGCGCGGGGTTTCTGATCGGCGCCGACAGGGCCGTCACGTGCGCCCATGTGGTCTCCGGCGCGCTGGGTCTGTCATCGACGGATTCGCTCGATCCCGGCACCCGGATCAGTCTGGACCTGCCGTTCATCCGGCCGATGCCGTCATCTGTCACGGCCTGTGTCGAGGCGTGGGTCCCCCCGGCTGACGACGAGAGCGGAGACATCGCCATCCTGCGGCTGGACACCGCGATATCCGGCGCCCGCCCGGTCCTCATGGTGGATGCCGATGACCTCTGGCACCACCGGGTGCACATACCAGGCTTCCCCGAAGGGCTGGCGGACGGGGGCTGGCACGACGGGCGGGCGCTTGGGCCCACGGGGCAGGGATGGGTGCAGCTTGACAGGCCGTCCGGCGTCCCGCTCACCGGAGGTTTCAGCGGGAGCCCGGTATGGGATGAGGAACTCGGCGGCGTGGTCGGCATGGTGGTGGCCGCCCAGCGTGGCGGTTCGCGGCAAGGGTTCTTCATTCCCACGCGCACGGTGAAAGAGGCTGTGCCGTCCGTCCAGGACCTGATAGACCCGCAATCGCCGTTCCGAGGGCTGTCCGCCTTCTCCCCTGACGATGAGGAGGTCTTCTTCGGACGTGAGAGCGAGACCGAGGATGTCGTACGTCTTGTCCACGCGCAACCGCGGGTCACATTGGTCGGACCGTCGGGGTGCGGTAAGTCCTCGCTGGCGCTGGCGGGCGTGGTGCCGGCGTTGCGGCAGGCCGCGTACGAGGTCGTCGTCGTCCGGCCGTCCATCGGACGTTCCCTGGTATCTGCGCTCAGTGCCGAACTGTCCGCACATTTGCCTCCCGGGCTGGCAGGCGTAGAGGTGGGGCGGCAGGGACTGGCCGAGGTCGCGCCGCTGGTCCTGCGCGGCTCCCGGGCCGAACGGTTGCTCGTCGTGGTCGACCAGGCCGAGGAGCTGCTCGTCTGCTCTCCCGAGGAGGCGCAGTGCGCCGCTGAGGTGTTGTTCCCCGACCGGCCGCCGGATGAGGTGTGCGTGCTGCTCACGTTGCGGGCTGATTTCCTGGAGGCGGGGTTGTCCCATCCCGCGCTGGGGAGCGGGCTGGGCAGTGCCGTCTACGCGCTCAATCCCATGCGCCGTGAGCAGTTGAAGAAGGTCATCGAACGACCGCTCGCCGCCATTCCGGCTGTCGCGTACGCCCCGATGCTCGTCGAGAAGATGCTGGACGACGCGGGGAACGAGCCGGGCGCACTCCCGCTTCTGGGCTTCGTGCTGGAGAAGTTGTGGCAGGAGCGGTGGCATGGGCGGATCTCCTTCGAGGCCTACCTGGAACTCGGCGGTGTACGCGGGGCGCTGGCCGAAGAAGCCGAGAGGATCTGGCACGAATGCGTTCCCGAATCGCACGAGAGCGCAGGACGGGCACTGCTGACCCAGCTCGTGCGGGTGTCGCCGGGCAGTGAGGCGCCCCTGCGGCGGGTGGTGCCACATGCGGACGTGGCGCAGGATCAGTGGCCGATCGTCCGGGCGCTCGCGGACCGGCGCCTGCTCGTGGTGGGCAGGGATGCGGACCGGGGCGAGACCGTGGAACTGGCCCACGAGGCGCTGACCGTCGAATGGCCACGACTTGCCGGGCAGGTGACGGCGGACCGCAAGTTCCTGGAATGGCGTGCCGTGCTGAACGACGACATCGAGCGCTGGAAGGAGACCGGCGAGACCGTGGAGCGGCTGCCCAGAGCTGACGCACTGGCAGAGGCCGAGAAGTGGTTGACCGGTCGGCAGACGGATCTGAACACGGTGGAGCGCGATTATCTGGAACGGGGACGCCGCTACGAACGCCGCAGGTCGTCGACGAAACGTGTCTGGTGGGTGCTGGCGGTCGCGGTCGTGACCGGGCTGGCCGTCCTGACGACGACGGTGATCGTCCAGGGACGGGTCAGCGAGGATCGGGCGGCCGAGGCGCGGTCGAGAGCGCTGGCGAGAACAGCGTCCGATCTGGCCGGACGAGATCCCCAGCTTTCCGCGATGCTGGCGATCGAGGCGGTTCATTCGTCGCCGACCTGGGAGGCGCGTAACCAGTTGCTCCAGCGGTACGTCGAGCATCGGGACACGACGGCGATCGCGTCGGGGGCGTTGGGCTTGTTGGCCGAGGCGGACGCGAGCGCCGACGGACGAGTGGTTCTCGTCACTACGGACTCGCGTACGGCAACGCTCTACGTCCGTTCGGAGCAGGGCGACTACCGGCTCCGGCACCTGCCTGACAGAGGGGGCGCCAGCCAGCCCGCCGTGTCGTCCGACGGCGCTCTCATCGCGTACGCCCTCGACGACGGCAGCATGGTGTGGCACAGCGTCGATCCGGACAATGGACGGCCGTTGGACGACGGGCACACGCTCTCGCGGCAGAAACGCGAGAAACCCGAAGGCTTCCCCGCCCGGGGAGCCGACGTCATACCGTCCGGCGACGACGGGTGGATCGTGACCACCGGGCCGGACACGGTGGTGCTGCAGTCCCTGGGCGTGACGGCTCCCGAGCAGGCATGGACGATCGGCTTCGACGCCAAGTCGGTACGTTTCGGCCCTGACGAAAAGACCCTCGTGGCGCTCAGCGACGGCGGGCTCTGGGTGCTCACGAGCGTCGGCGAGCAGTTGTGGAGGACGGTGAACCTCAAGCGGCTCGGCAAGGCGGACGGCCTGCGGGTCTCGGGCGACGGCACGAGCGCGGTGACCTGCGCGAACTCGGGCAGCGGTGCCGTGTACACGGCGCTGCGGCTGCCCGGCGGGACGCAGCAGGGGCGGTATCGAAGTGCGATTCCGTGTCGCGACTTCACTGTGGACGTCTCCGGGCGACACGCGATGATTTTGGAACGATCCGGCTGGGGGCTGGTCGACCTGCGGCAGGGCTCGCGCCTGTCGTCAACGTGGATCGAGGCGCAGGAGGAACCGAGCCCGCTCGCCTTGGTCGACGCGCCGGGCTCTCCCGCATTTCTGACCATGTCCCGCACCACCGTAGTTCGCACCTCGCTGAGAAACCGGGAAGAACGGTCTGGCGAACCGGAGTTGCTGCGCGACGGGCGCAGAATGATCGCTCAGGCCGAGGGCGGCAAGAAACTTCGGGTGAGCGAAACCGGCGGGGCGCAACGGACGATCGCCGAGGTGGACCGGGCCACGACCGCGTCCGGCCTGGACGCCTACGGCAAGCCCGCGGTGAGCCATGACGAACGTCATGTCGTCGACCCGGTGGCCGCCGACAAACTGGTCGTGCGTACTCTTCCCTCGCTCGACACCGTCACCCACATCACCTCGGCCATGCCACCACGCGACAGCGCGGGGGACACGGAACGACTGACCTTCTTCTTCCTCAAGAACGGCGACCTGCTGACGCTCGCGGGGAGACGGCTGGAACGCTGGGATGTCAGGACGGGACGGCGCAAGAGCGGTTATGACCTGACGGGACCCGGTTCCAGCGTTGGGGAAATACAACCCAGCCCATGGAACTCCGACCATCTCCTGGTAGCCGTGAGAGGGCGGGGCTACATTCACACCATCGATCTGAGGACCGGCAAGGAGGTCGACGGGCGGCGGATGCAGACGGGGCCGGGCACCATCGAGGGATTCACCTTCGACCCCACCAACAGGTATCTGCTGGTGTTCCGCTCCGGCGGGCTGCCGGAGGTATGGCTCAGCCAGCCGCTGAAGAAGCTGCTCGGCCCGCTGCGGTCGCTTTCGGAGAACAGCGGCGGTGCCGGTCAGCGGACGTTCTCCATGTTCGTCGAGCAACAGCACAAGCTGTTCCTGATCAGCGACAAGGAGATCCACATCTACGGGCTGCCCGTCGCCGAAGACGATGACGGGCACGACGGGGTGACCTACGACGGCACCTACACCTTCGGCCTGGTTCAGGAGTTCTTCGGCGTCTCGGCCGACGGCAGAACACTTCTGCGATTGAGGGCCGGGGACGGGACGGAAGGATACGTCACCGATGTGTTGCCGCTGGACGTGTCGGCATGGGAGCGGCGAGTGTGCGAGGTACTGGGACGCGACCTGACCGACGATGACCGCAAGCAGGTGCCGGTCGGCTTGCCCGCCCAGATCTGCCCTCGTCCGCCGCTTCCATAGACACATCGTCAAGAAGATGTGGACTGTCTGCTAACGACATTCCGCAGGGATCACGGCAGCCTTGTCGGCACCGCCAGGGGAGTACGATATTCCGGCCAAACTCGGACGGTGCGGTAATTGCCGTGACCAGGGCGCCGGAATCACTGGATCTTCTGGTCGGCGTCCACGTTGTTGGTCACGGAAGGAGTTGGAATGAAGCGACTCGTGCAACGAACGGGTGAGCGGCTCGTCGGAATGGTGCTGCCGAAGGTGGAAGCCGGTGCATGCGTGCCGGAACACGGCCAGTGTTGCAAGAAGGGTTACCGCTTCAGCTGCACCGGCGGTTGCAACTCGGTCTCGTCCACCTGCAAGTAAACACGCACTGAACGGAGCGGCCGGCGGGGACGCCACCGCATGCCCCGCCGGACCGACTTGGCCAATATCTTTTGTGCCGTTCAGTGGGCGCCGGTCGGCGGTGCCTCATATACGCATCAACCAATCTCCGAGATGGGATTTGGAAACACTGTGGCAGCCGTGCGCATGGATCCCGCATGGATTCCGCATGGACCCCATGGATAACCACCCGTACCCACAGCCGCATAGAACTTCTTGATTCACAGGTCTTGACTCTTGATGGGAATCAGGGCAATTTTGTCGACGCCGCCAGGGGGCAATAGCGCGGTGTTCTGGTCAAACCCGGACGGTGCGGTACTTGCCGTGGCCGGGAGGCCGGAATTACTGGTTCCTCTGGTCGGCGTCCGCGTAGTTGGTCATGGAAGGAGCTGGAATGAAGCGACTCGCGCAGCGAACGGGTGAGCGGCTCGTCGGAATGGTGCTGCCGAAGGTGGAAGCCGGTGCGTGCGTGCCGGAGAACGGCCAGTGTTGCAAGAAGGGTTACCGCTTCAACTGCAACGGCCTCTGCAGCTCCAAATCGACCAGCTGCAAGTAAGACACACACTGATCGGAGCGGCCGGCGGGGACGCCACCGCGTGCCCCGCCGGCCACCGAATCCGTCCGGAGGCTGCCGTGCTCGACCTGCTCGCTCGCGTGCTGCTCGCCGTCGTCTTCTTCGCGGCGGTAGTGGGGAAGACGCGTTCCCGGCAGGGGTTCGCCGAGTTCCGCGACTCGGTCGCGGCGATCGGGCCACGGTGGCTGCCCGCCGGTCCTGCCGCAGGCACGGTCGTTGCGGGGGAGGCCGCCACCGTGGTGCTGCTCGCCGTCCCCGGCACGCGGCCGGCCGGCTACGCCCTGGCGGCCGTGCTCCTCATCCTGTTCTGCGCCGGCATCGCCCGGGCGGTCCTCGCCAGGCAGTCCGTGCGCTGCCAGTGCTTCGGCGCGGGCGGCGGCCTGCTCGGCCCGCAGCACCTCGTCCGCAACGGCCTGCTGGTCGCCGTCGCCGTCGCCGGCGTGATCGCCGGTGACGTGCCCATGTCCGCCCCGGCCATGCTGGTCGCTCTGGTCACCGGAGCGTTCCTCGGCCTGCTCACGACCCGCTGGGAGGACGTCGCCTTCCTCCTCGTTCCCGCCGGGAGGAAGCGTTGACCCTGCTCACCACCGCCGTCGTCCTGCTCGCCGTCGTGGGTGCGGTGCACCTGCTGTTCACGTTCGGGCTGGTCGCGCGGATCCGCGAGCTCAGCGAACTGCAGCAGCACGGCGGCGGCGGTCACGCCCACAACACGCATGTGCCGAGGCCCGGCACGGTCGTCCGCCCGTTCTCGGTCACCGGCACCGACGGCGCCGCGATCACCGAGGCCGATCTCGACGGCCCGGTCCAGGTCGGGTTCTTCCAGGTCGGCTGCGGGCCGTGCCGGATGTTGTCCGACGCGCTCGTCACCGCCCCGCCGGCCGCCCGGTTCGTCTCCATTGTGCACGGTGACCAGGACGCCCCCGACGCAACCGCGCGGCAGGTCGCCAAGCTCGGCGCCCTCGGCCGGGTCGCGGTCATCGGCGTCGACGATCCCGTGCTGACCGCGTTCGAGGTCGTCGCGTTCCCGACGCTGCTGCACACGCACAGCGGCGTGGTGACCGCGTCCGGCACCCGGCTCGACGACTTCGCGGATGTCACCGGCGCCCCGACGCAGGTGGCATGACCCGATCCGCCTCCCGCGCGGGCGTGGCGGCGCTCGCGCTGCCGTTCCGGTCCGCGCCGGTGAGCGCCACCACCACCCTGGCGCTCACCGTGTTCGCGGGTGCCGCGCCCGCGACCGGGGCATGGCTGACGAGGCTGCTGGTCGACGAGCTCACCTCGGGTGCGGCGAGCACGGGCCGGGCGGTGTTCCTGGCCATCGCTTCTGCGATCGCCGGCGGGCTCGCCATCGCCCTGCTCTACCTCGCCGGCCACCTCGGTGAAGTGGTCCGGCACCGCGTCACGCTGACTGTGGAGAGCCGGCTGTTCCAGCGGGTCGCCACCCTGCCGGGACTGCGGCACATCGAGGATCCCGCCTTCCACGACCGGCTGCGGCTCGCCGAGCAGGCCGCGCAGGAAGCGCCCGGCACGGTCTCGCAGTTCGCGCAGGAGCTGGTCCGCTCAGTGGTACTGCTCACCAGCTTCGCGGGTGCGTTGCTGGTGGTGTGGCCGCCGATGACCCTGTTGCTGCTCGCATCGGTGGTGGTCGCCGTGCTCGCCAGGCTGGCGACCGCGCGGCGCGAGGCGGCCACCGAGGAGGCGTGGGTGGCCACCGACCGACGCCGCCTGTTCTACCGGGCCCTGCTCACCGACGTGCGTGCCGCCAAGGAGATCCGGCTGTTCGGCCTCGGCACGCTGCTGCACACCAGGATGATCGACTCGCTGGCGACGGTCTCGCACGCACGGCTGTCCGCGGCACGCCGGGGCACGCTGGTGCAGAGCGGGCTCGCGCTGCTCGGCGCCGCCGTCACCGGAGTGGGCACGGTCGTGGTCGCCACGAACGTCGTCACCGGCGGTTCGTCGGTCGGAGACCTGGTGCTGTTCCTCGGTGCGGTGGCCGGCGTGCAGACCGGGCTGTCCGCCGTGGTGCTCCAACTCGGCGAGGCAGGACGCGCGGTGCGGCTGTTCGGGCACTACCTCGACGTCCTCGACACCGGCGACGACCTGCCGGCCGGCACGGGCACGCCGCCTTCGCCGGCGACCATCGAGCTGCGGGACGTCTGGTTCCGTTACGGCGAGGACGGTCCGTGGGTGCTGCGCGGAGTGAACCTGACCATCCCCGCCGACGCCGCCGTGGGGCTCGTCGGCGTCAACGGCGCGGGCAAGAGCACGCTGGTGAAACTGCTGTGCCGGTTCTACGACCCGCAGCGCGGCACGATCACCTGGGGCGGTGTGGACCTCCGCGAGCTGGACGTCGCGGCACTGCGCGCCCGGATCGGTGTGGTGTTCCAGGAGTTCATGACCTACGACCTGAGCGCGGCGGAGAACATCGGCATCGGGCAGGTCCGTCAGCTCGACGACCGGTCGCGGATCGTCGCGGCCGCGCGGGCGGCGCGTGCCGACGACACGGTGGCGGCACTGCCCAACGGCTACGACACCGTGCTGTCCAGGACGCACACGGACGATGGCGACCGGGCCGGTGTGACGCTGTCCGGTGGGCAGTGGCAGCGGGTGGCCCTGGCCCGTTGCCTGATGCGCACCGACGCCGAGCTGATCGTGCTCGACGAGCCGACCTCGGGGCTGGACGCCGAGGGTGAGCACCGTGTGCACAGCACCCTGCGCCGGCACGCGCAGGGCCGTACCCGGCTGCTGATCTCCCATCGGATGTCCGCGCTGCGCGGCGCGGAACTGATCGTCACGCTCGTCGACGGCCGGATCGCCGAGCGGGGCAGTCACGACGAGCTGATGGACGCGGACGGCGAGTACGCCCGGCTGTTCCGCCTCCAGGCCGACGGCTACCAGGATGCGAGGGTGCGATGATCGGATGGTTCAGGGTGATCGTGCGGGGCAACAGCATGTCGCCCACCCTGCGGGACGGCCAGCGCCTGCTCGCGCGGAGGCTGCGCCGCGACCCCCGACGCCGCGAGGTGATCGTGTTCCGGGTGGCGGACGAGCAACTGCCGCACCGGATCAAGCGAGTCGTCGCGGTCGCCGGTGACCCGCTGCCCGACTGGCTCGTCCCGGCCCTGCCGGACATGTCACACGTGCCGGCCGACCATGTCGCGGTCGCCGGGGACAACACCACACGCTCGCAGGACTCCCGCCAGCTGGGCCTGATCGCCTGCCGCGACATCCTGGGCGCCGTCCCCGGTGCGAGGTGACGCCGGTCAGGGCGTCAGTGGTGGGACGGCGTTGCGGGCGCGTTCAAGGGCCTGGTCGGGCCACCACTGGCCGGCGGCAGGGGTGACGATGCCGTACGCCGGGTCCGCCGGTCCGAAGGTGCCGCGTGTGCAGCGGCCGTTGGAGTAGCCGGGGGTGTTGAGCCATAACAACGCGTCGGCGAGAGGGGTCCCTGTGCCGGTGGTCGGGCGGGTGCCCGCTCCCCTGCCGGGTGGATTGCACCATTCGTCCGGAGTGGGGAAGCGGCCAGGCGGCGGCTGCCATTCGCCCAGGCCGTTGCGGCTGGTGTCGATGACGAAGTGGGGCAGGCCGGGCGCGTCATCCGGGATCGCGGCGAGCTCTGCCTCACCGCACGAGACGGCCTTCAGATGGACGCACCTGGCCAACTTCGAGGCGTACGTCAGCGACTGCCCGGTCGGGCGGTAGCCGACCGCGTTGACGTAGAAGCCGTCGGCGCGTGCGGCGTTCGCGTTGACCAGCCGTTCGGCCATCTGCGTGAACGCGGGCCAGCCCGGCACGCCGCCGTCGAGGTAGACGGCGGTGCGGGCCAGCCCGGTGAGCGTCTCGACGGCGTAGGAAAGGTCGGCGTAACGCCGCACGGCGGCTTTCCCGTCCTGCGGGCATTCCGGGCTCCCGGGCATCCGGGTCAGGGAGTTCGGTTCCAGGGCGACGACGGCGGGGCGGTCGCCGATGCCCTCGGCGACGGCGTTGATCCACCCTCGGTAGGCGCCGGTGTCGGGGGCGCCGCCGTTCCAGCAGTCGCGGCCCGGGATGTTGTTGGTGACGAACACCGGGACGGTCGCCTGCCGATGCGCCTGTGTGACCGCCTCGCGTACGGTGCGAGTGACGTCCGCGGGCGAGTTGCCGGCCAGCCACATCGATTGGGGGATGCGGGACAGTGCGCGCATGAGCGCGGCGTCGGAGGGCCTGCCCTGCGCGGCCCACGTCCGCGCCTGTCGCGCCGCTTCGGTGTCCGGCTGAGTGTAGAAGCGCACCCCGTCGGCGAGCAGGGGGTTCGCACCGGGAAGTGGCCGTGCGTCCACGGGAGGCGCAGGAGGACGGTTCGCGGTCGTCTGGGAGGTGACGATCGCACCGGCCGCCAGCAGCAGGGTCGCCGTGAGGCCGCCCCACACCAGTCTGCCGTGCCCGCGCCGCACCGGCGGGGCGGGAAGCCGTACCGTCGTGGCTCCGGCCCCGAGCGCGTCCACGAGTTCCTCGGCCGTCGGGCGGGCCGCCGGATCCTTGCTGAGCGCCCGCCGCACCAGCTCGGAGAGCACGCGGTCGAACTCGGGCAGCACAGGGTCCTCGTGGACCACCCGGTACAGCACGTCATGACCGGCCCCGGAACCGAACGGCGGCCGCCCGGCCGCCGCGAACACCATCACGCCGCCCCACGCGAACACGTCGGAGGCGGAGGACGTCGACCCGAGCACCTGCTCGGGAGCCATGAACGCCGGCGTGCCCATCCTGGTGACGGACAGGGTGGTCGAGTCGGCCGTGTACGCCAGGCCGAAGTCGATGACCTTGGGCCCGACGGGCGACAGCAGCACGTTCGACGGCTTGAGGTCGCGGTGGACGACGCCTGCCGCGTGGATCGCACGCAGCGCGACCGCGATGCTCATGGCGAGCCCTTCGAGCTCCGAGCCCGACATCGGGCCCCGCCGACTGACGGCGGCCAGGAGCGTGGGCCCCGGCACGTACTCCGTCACGACGTAGGCGAGGTCGCCGTCGAGGTCGGCCTCGATCACGGCGGCCGTGGAGAAGCGGGCGACCCGCCGCATGGTCATGACCTCGCGGCGGAAGCGCCGCCGGAACGCCGGGTCGGCGGCGAGGTGCTGGTGGATCACCTTGATCGCCACCGGGGTGCGTGCCCGGGTCTCGGCCAGGTACACCACGCCCATCCCGCCCGAGCCGAGTCGCCGGATGACGCGATGGCCGCCGATCAGCGCCGGGTCGCCACCGGGCCTGATCGCCGTCTCGTCGTGCGTAATGCCGTGTGCCATCCGCCCGCCCGTCCCGTTGGACACCTGCTCGGGGGTACGGCTGCCGCGTCGCCCGGGTTCAGATGTACAGGTCTGCGGCGGCCAGGTAGCCGGCGAGCATGGCATGGGCGACGTCGCGGATGCGTTCGTCGGGCGGCAGGAACGTCGGCGAGTGCAGTTGCTCGGTGCCGCCGTGCGTGCCCACGAACAACATCAGTGAGGGCTTGCGCTCCGAGAAGTAGGAGAAGTCGTCCGCGCCCGCGGACCGCAGATCGGAGGCGACCTTCAGCCCGAGCGCGCCGAGCAGCGGCTGGGTGGCGGCGGTCAGCGTCGCGTCGTTGTCGAGCACGGGCTCGCCACGGGTGATCTCGACCTCCGCGGCGCAGCCGTGCGCCGTGGCCACCAGGGTGGCGACGTCCACGAGCCGCTCGTGGACGACCTCGCGGTCGGCCGTGCGCATCGCGCGTATCGTGCCGCGTGCCGTGGCGGAGCCGGGCACGACGTTCGCCGCCGTCCCGGCGGCCAGGGTCGTGACGCTCAGCACGACGGAGGACATGGGGTCGATCTCGCGACTCACCAGGCTCTGGAGGGCGACGACGACGTGGGCCAGCGTGACGACGGGATCGCGCGTGAGATGCGGGTAGGCCGCGTGGCCGCCACGGCCGCGGACCGTCACCGTGAACTCGTCGGCCGAGGCGTTGACGCCGCCGGGCGTGCAGGCGACGGTTCCGGCGGCGAGCAGCGGCTGGACGTGGGCCCCGATGGCCGCCCTGCACTGCTCCCGCTCCAGGATCCCGTCCTCGGCGATGTCCCGCGCGCCGGAGGGATACGTCTCCTCGCGCGGTTGCAGGACGGCGAGCAGCGGGGCGGGGCCGCCCACCCGGTCCACGGCCCGGGCGAGGGCGACCAGCGCGGCCAGGTGCACGTCATGGCCGCAGGCGTGCATGACGCCGGGGTGCTCTGATTCCCAGGGCACGCCGGTCTCCTCGTGCACCGCGAGGGCGTCGAGTTCACCGCGCACGGCGATGGCCGGGCCGGGACCGCCCACGCGGACCACGGCTCCGGTGCCGGCGACCTCGGTGTGGCCGTGACGGCTGGGCAGTGCGGCGAGAACCAGATCGCGGGCCGCGGCTTCGGTGCCGGACAGGTGAGGCCGCGCATGGAGCCGGTGGCGTAGCTCGACGGCGCCGTCCAGCTCCCGTTCGAGCTCGGTCGCGAGCGTGCGGATGGTGTCGCCGGTGCTCATGCGCCGTCCGCCAGGCCATAGACCCGCCGCGCGTTGTCGCGTCCGATCATGCGCGCGACCCGGATCGCGTCGTCGACGGCCCATTCGCCGCTTTCGACCCACGGCGCCAGCGTGCGCAGCATGCCGCGCCGCCACAACAGCGCGCCGAGGTGGTGCAGTTCGGGCGGACCCCAGGCGTCGGAGGAGAAGAGGATCTTGGCGAATGGGGCCAGCTCCAGCGACTCGGCCACCACGGCGTCGGAGCGCATGCCGGTGTAGTTCACGCCGAGTCCGACGTCGAAGTAGACGTGCGGGAAGACCTGGGCCAGATAGCCGGCGTTGCGCTGGAAGGGGTAACAGTGCAGCAGGAGCAGGTCGACTCCGTGCGGCCGCACGCTCTTGATGAACCGGGTGAGCAGCAGCGGGTCGCAGCGGTGCAGTTCCACGTCGGGGTCGCCGTACCCGGCGTGCAACTGGATCGGCAGCCCGCGGTCGACCCCGGACCACAGGCCGAACCGGAGCAGCACCGGGTCGGTGACGCGGACCTCCCCCGTCTTCTCGCACTGCGCCAGCCACTGCCCCGCCGCCGCGGCGACCTCGGCATCGGTCGGCCGCTCTGGGTCGAAGTCGAAGCCGAAGCGGTAGGCGACGATGCTCTTGAGGCCGACCGCGTCGGCTGTCCGCCGGGCGAGGGTCTCGCGGAACCGCTCGGGGAGGTCGGCGGCGGCCACGCCACCGCGCGCCACGTCCTCCAGCACGGCCTCCAGCCGGATGACCTCGTCGACGCGGCGCCCGGAGGCCCGGGCCATGCCGTCGATGCCGAGGATCTCCTCTCCCTTGTAGCCGGTCTCCAGCAGGTAGTGGTCGATTCCCGACGCCGTGAGCAGTCTGCGGGTGACCTCAGCGGTCCCCAGTTCCCCGCGCCTGGCCAGATATGCCTCCGGGGACGCGTGCGGGTCGAGCCCGAGTACCGGCGCGCACCAGCGGCGCACCGCGAATCCGACCTGCGAGTCGAACTGCGTCATCCACGGCGGGATCGGGCGGTCGGACTCGGTGAGCATCAGCTCCAGCCCGGCGCGGTCGACGTCGCCGCGCAGCGCGCCGTGGACGTGGTGGTCCACGAGGGGCAGCTCCTCGATCGCCTCCGTCAGGGAATCAGTAGACATCGGAGACCTTCCGGATGCGTGCGGCGTCGTCCAGGCCGTCGAGTTGCGCGAGTTCGGACCGCTTGACCGACAGATGGGTCGCGAGGAGCCGAGGGTCGAACCACGCCCGGACGACGTCGTCCGCTTCGAGTGCGTCCAGGGCCGCTTCGAGTGATGAGGGGAGGGCGGGGACACCGGCGAGCGCCGATTCGTCGGTGTCCTCCGGCCACACGGCAGGCTCGTCGTAGGCGTGCGTCAGGCCCTCCAGCCCGGCCCGGATGAGGACACCCAGAGCCAGCCAGGGGTTGGCGGTGGCGTCCGCCGCGCGGTACTCGAGGTTGAACTGCGCGGCCGGATCGGCTCCTGCGAGCTGTGTCGTGGGGCAGATCCGCAGCAGCGATTCCCGGTTGCGCTCGGCCAGGAACACCCCGCCGGCGCTCCAGCGGTGGGGCGTCAGCCGGAGGAAGGAGACCGGGCTCGGCGCCGTCCAGGCGGTCAGCGCCGGTGCGTGGCGCAGGATGCCGGCGGAGAACCGGGCGCCGAGCGCCGAGAGCCCGCCAGGACGTGACGGGTCGAACAGGACGGGACGGCCCTCGGCGTCACGCAGACTCAGGTGGACGTGGACGCCGTTGCCCACCCCGTCGGAGGACAGGAGGGGCGAGAAGCTGACCGGCAGACCGCGACGGCGGGCGAGGTCACGCACCAGCTCCTTGAGCAGGACGGCCCGATCGGCGGCGACCATCGCGGTAGCGGGACGCAGGGTGATCTCGAACTGGCCGTCCCCGTATTCCGGGAGCCAGTTCTCCGGTTCCAGCCCGGCCTGTTGCAGGAGCCGTACGAGGTCCGAGCCGAAGGGCTCCGCCTCGCGGAAGCGCCGCAGGGAGAAGGGCCGGCTCGCGGGCAGCCCGCCGAGGACGAACTCGTGCTCCATCGAGGCGACCACCTCGAGCCCGGTGCGCTCGCGCAGCTCCTCGATCGCGCCGCGCAGGAAGGTGCGGGGACAGCAGGGCCAGGGGTCTCCGTCGGGCAGGGTCTGGTCGGCGAGGTAGAGCCGGAGACCGGGAACCTCTCCCTCTGCCGGGATGTCGACCCCGGTGGCCGGATCGGGGATCAGCCGCAGGTCGCCCGTCGAACCGAAGACGTTGTCGGGCGCGATCGGGTCGAACGCGGAGATCGCGAGGTTGGCCGGGACCCATCCGGTGCCGGTGCGCAGAACGGAGCCGTGGTCCGAGGAGGGAACGGCACGCCCACGCACGTGGCCGGCCAGATCGCAGGTCGCGACGAAGACGGTGGCGAGGTCGTCCATGGGGGGCTCCTCGTGCGGTGCCATGGTCCTTATGCCCGGTCGCCGGCGGGCCGGGCGGAGCCGAGCCGTCGCAGGGACAGCAGCGGGAGCCGTTCACGCACCGCGGTGAGGCGGTCCTTGTCCAGCGTGACGACGACCAGGCCGTCATCCTCGTGCAGACCCGCGATCGCCACGCCCATGGGGTCGACGGCCAGCGAGCGGCCGGTGAAGACCGGCGGGGACTGGTTCGCCGACAGGACGTAGCAGGTGTTCTCGACCGCGCGGGCGTGGCAGAAGATCGCGTGGTGGTCCTCCTTGACCGGCCCGGACGTCCACGCGGTGGGATGCAGGATCACCTCGGCGCCGGCGTCGGCGAGGGTGCGGACCAGCTCGGGGAAGCGCAGGTCGAAGCAGGTGACGATGCCGAAGCGCCAGCCGTCGACGTCGAAGACGACACCGAGGTTCTCCTCGGCGACCTCACCGGGGAGAACCTTGTCCGATTCCTTCCAGCCGAGCGCGTCGAACAGGTGGAGCTTGCGGTAGACGGCCAGGATCCCGCCGTCCGGGCCGATGGCGACCTCGACGTTGTAGACCCGCTTCGGGTCCGGGCTCGGCTCGTAGACGCCCACCACGAGCGCCAGTTCGTGTCGCCGGGCGAGCGCCGACAGCGCCTGGACGAATTCGCCGTCGAGCGGCTCTGCGATGTCGGCGAAGGACTCCACGTCCGCCGCCGGGTTGTACATGGCCAGTTCCGGGCAGAGCAGCAGCCGCGCGCCGGCGGCGGCGGCCTCGCCTGCGGCCCGGCGGATGGCCTCCAGATTCTCCGCCTTGTCCTGACTTGCTGTGATTTGAGCGAGGGCGACCTTCATCCTGTTTCTCCTGGGGAGTTCGTGGTGGCGGAGTGTGTCTCGTCATGTGACAGGGCGCGGTGCAGCACTTCGGCCAGGTGGGTGCCGTCGCGCCGGGTGCCCTGCGCGATCTGGGTGCGGCACGAGAAGCCGTCGGCCAGCACGAGCGTGTCCTGGCCTGCCGCTTCGACCGCCGGGTAGAGCTGCCGCTCGGCACAGGACTGGGACACCTCCCAGTGGCCGGGCTCGAACCCGAAGTTCCCTGCCAGCCCGCAACACCCGGCGGTGAGCACCCGGGTGCGGACGCCGAGGCGTTCCAGGACCTCCCGGTCCGGGTCGTAGGACCCCTTCGCCTCCTGGTGGCAGTGCACCTGGGAGATCGCGTCGGTGTCGATCCGGCCGAAGGGCCAGGGCCCTTCGTGCCGCGCGACCAGTTCCGCGAGGGTCACCACCTGGGTCTTCAGGCGGGCGGCGCGGGGATCGTCCGGGAGGAGTTCGTGTGCCTCGTCACGGAGCATGACCGTACAGGACGGTTCGAGCCCGACGATCGGCAGGTTGTCGTCCAGGGCGTCGAGGGAGCGGCGCAGGACGGCCCGTGCGCGGGTCAGCTGACCCGTGGAGTGCCAGGTGAGCCCGCAGCAGACCGGGCCGTCCGGCAACCGGACGTCGTAGCCGAGTGCCTCCAGCACCTCGACGGCGGCCCGGCCGACCTCGGGGGAGTGGTAGCTGGTGAAGGTGTCGGGCCACAACATGACCGAGGGCCTGTCGCCGGAGGGCCGCGGCGCGCGGCGGCGGAACCAGCGCGGGAAGTTCCGGCCGGCGAAGGTGATCAGGTCCCGCCGAGGTTCGGTCCCCGCGGCCCGTTTGGCGAGGGCGGAGATCCACGGCCGGGCCAGCAGCGCGTTGACCAGCCTCGGGACTGCGGGCACCGCCGTCACGAGCCGGGACCAGACGGGCAGCCAGCCGATCGAGTAGTGCGTCCTCGGCCGCAGCCGGCCGGCGTAGTGGTGGTGCAGGAATTCCGACTTGTACGTCGCCATGTCCACGTTCACCGGGCACTCGCCGGCGCACGCCTTGCAGGAAAGGCACAGGTCGAGGGCGTCACGCACCTCGGTCGAGCGCCAGCCGTCCTCGATGTGACCGCCGCGGAGCATCTCGCCCAGGACCCGGGCCCGGCCGCGCGTGGAGTGCACTTCGTCGTGCGTGGCACGGAAGGACGGGCACATCGCCCCGGTCTCGCCGAGCGAGCGGCACGCGCCCACCCCGACACACCGGTTGACGGCGCTCGCGAACGATCCGCCGTCCCGGGCGAGGGCGTGGACGGGCGTGAGCGGCAGGGAAGCGCGCCCTGACCCCGGCCGGATGTCGTCGTCGAGCGGACGGGGGTCGACGACGATCCCGGGGTTGAGCGTGGAGTCCGGGTCGAAGACCGATTTGAACGCGCCGAAGGCGGTCCGCAGCTCCGGCGAGTACATGACCTCCAGCAGTTCGGACCGGGCCCGGCCGTCCCCGTGTTCCCCCGACACGGAACCGCCGTGGGCGGTGACCAGTTGCGCCGCCGCTTCGATGAAGCGCCGGTAGGCGGCGGCCCCGCTCTCCTTCGTGAAGTCAAACGACAACCTCAGATGGACGCATCCCTCGCCGAAGTGGCCGAAGGGGACGCCGCGCAGCCCGTGCTCGGCCATGAGGTCGTAGAGGTCGCGCAGATATCCGGCCAACCGGTCCGGCGGCACCGCGGAGTCCTCCCAGCCCGGCCACGCCGAGCCGCCGTCGGCGCCACGGGTGACGATTCCCGCCCCGGCCTCGCGGATCCACCACAGGTCACGGACCTGCGCCGGGTCGTCGGTGACCAGACGCGTCAGGCCGGAGCACCGGCCGGCCGCGGTGCGCGCCAGCGCGTGCCCGGCGGCGAGGGCCGCGCCCGGCGAGTCGCCGCCGACCTCGCAGTACAGCCAGGCACCGCCCTCGGGGAGCGCGCCTCCCGCGTCGGCCCGGCCGGGCCGCGACCGCAGGGCGGCGAGGAGGTCGTCCGCCATGCCCTCGACGGTCAGGGCGCCCTCGGCAGCCAGGAAGGGGGCGAGTTCGGCCGCGGCGAAGACGTCCGGCAGGCCCAGGACGACCAGGGCCCTGGCCGGGGGCACGGGGACCAGCCGGACCGTCGCCTCCCCGACGAGCCCGCACGTGCCCTCCGTGCCGACCAGGGCCTTGGCCACGTCGAAGCCGCGCTCGGGCAGGAGGTGGTGCAGTCCGAAACCGGAGACCTGCCGGGCGAAGCGGCCCAGTTCGGTGCGCAGCACGCCCAGGTGCCGGTCGCGCAGCCGGGTCAGCCGCAGGTCGGTGTCCGGGTCGCCGCTGCTGCCGCGCCGGGCATCGAGCCATCGTCCGTCCGGGAGCAGCGTGCGCAGCGCCAGAACGTTGTCGGCGGTGGTCCCCCACGCGACGGAGTGCGACCCGCAGGCGTTGTTGCCGATCATCCCGCCGATGGTGCAGCGGGCGTGGGTGGAGGGATCGGGGCCGAACGTCAGGCCGTACGGGGCCGCCGCGGCACGGAGGTCGTCGAGCACCACCCCGGACTGGACCACCGCCGTCCGGGCGTCCGGGTCGAGTGACACGATGCGGTTGAGGTGGCGCGAGGTGTCGACGACGATGCCGTCGCCCATGGCGTTGCCCGCGATGGAGGTGCCGCCGCCCCGTGCCGTGATCGGAATCCCGCAGTCCCGTGCGACGGCGACCACCCGTTCGAGCTCCTCGAACGAGCGGGGCTCGGCGACCGCGGCGGGCACCGCACGGTAGATCGACGCGTCGGAGGTGTAGGCGGCCCGGGTCGTGGCGTCGGTGCGGACGATCTCTCCCAGCTCCGCCCGGAGCCGCCTGCGCAGCGCGGCGCCGGTCGAACCCGTGCGTGTGCTCAATGGAGCGACCCCCTTGAAATTCGGTCAGTCAGGAGTAATCTTCCGGGCCAGTTGCATGTAACGTAGCATGCAACCCCCGTCCCCCCGCAGCTCTCTCGCCGTTCCCGTTCCAAGGGCGCGGTCCAGGAGGCCCCACCATGACATTCCCCTCGCCGCCATCAGCTACGTCCGCCGTCGCGGCACGGACGCACCGCAAGGTCTTCTGGCGCCTGATACCCCTGCTGGCCCTGTGCTACTTCATCGGTTACATCGACCGCGCGAACATCAGCTTCGCCCGCGCAGGATTGACCGAGAGCTTCGGGATGAGCGCCGCCGCCTTCGGTTTCGCGGCGGGGATCTTCTTCCTCGGCTACGCGCTCTTCGAGGTCCCGAGCAACCTGGCGCTGAACAAGTACGGCGCCCGCAAGTGGATCACCCGGATCATGATCAGCTGGGGCGTCATGACGGTCGCCATCGGCTTCGTCACCGGCCCGACCGGGCTGTACATCTTCCGCTTCCTGCTCGGCGTGGCGGAGGCGGGATTCTTCCCCGGCATCATCCTCTACCTGTCCCTGTGGTTCCCCAACGCCATCCGGGCCCGGATGACGGGCATCTTCATGCTCTCCATCCCGATCGCCTCCGCGTTCGGCAGCATCATCAACGGCCAGATCCTGCAGTGGTTCGACGGCACGCTCGGCCTGGAGGGCTGGCGCTGGATGTTCCTGCTGGGCGGCATCGCGGCCGTCATCCTGGGGTTCGTGGTCTACTTCGTCCTCATCGACTCGCCCGAGAAGGCGCGCTGGCTCGACGCCGAGGAGCGCGACTGGCTCGTCACCACGCTGGCGGCCGAACGCGCGGAACGGGCGGAGCGCGCGCCGAGTGGAGCATGGGCGGTCTTCCGCGACAAGCGCGTGCTGCTGCTGGCCCTGATCTACTTCCTGATCCAGTTCGGCGGATACCCGCTGATCTTCTGGATGCCGTCGATCATCGCAGATCTCGGTTCCGGCCTGTCGCCGATGCAGCTCGGCCTCGTGGCGGCGGTCCCGTACACCCTCGCGGGCATCGTGGTCTTCGCCATGGCGCGGCGCTTCTCCCGCCGTGACGACCAGGTGGCCCACATCGTCGTACCGCTCGTGGTCGCGGTGCTGGCGTTCGCCGTCACCATGGCCGTCCTGGGGCACCCGCTGATCGCCTTCGCCGCGATCACGATCGCGACCATGGCCTCCATGCCGGCCACCCCGATGTTCTGGTCGCTGCCCACCTTCTACTTGAGCGGCGTCGCCGCGGCGAGCGGCATCGCCCTGATCAACTCGGTGGGCAGCATCGCCGGCTTCCTGAGTCCCTACGCCTTCGGCTGGATCAAGGACCTCTCGGGCAGTGACACAATCTCCATCGGGGTGCTCGTGCCGGTGAACCTGGCTGCCGCACTGGTGCTGATCGGCTTCCGGATCCATCATCGCCGACGGGCTGCGAGTGCCGCGGAGGGATCTGGACGAATCGCCTCTCCGGCAGACTAGGGCGTCGGGGGTCACCCCAACTCAAGGACGAAGGGCGGCGTACATGGGTGCTGTGCAGCGGCCTCCGAGCAAGACCGACGAGCTGACCATCAAGATCCGGGATGCGATCCGCCGGGGCGAGCTCGCCAGAGGGGCCTTGTACTCCGCCGAGGAACTGGGCCGGCGCTTCGGAGTCTCGCGTACGCCGGTGAGGGAGAGCCTGCTCCGCCTCGCCGACGCGAACCTCGTCAGGATCGAGCGCAACCGGGGCGTGTGGATCGTCGGCAGCACCCCCGACGACGTGCAGGAGATCTTCACGCTCCGCCTCCTGCTCGAACCGCCGGCCACGCGGCGGGCGGCCGGCCTGATGACTCCGTCGGACGTCGCGGCCCTCATGGAGACGCTGGAGCAGATGCGCCGGCGCCGCAACGACCCGGAGGAGTTCTTCGCCGCCGACCGCCGTTTCCACGACCTGATCCTCCGGGCCGCCAAGAACAGCCGGCTGTCGAACTACGTGGCGTCCCTGCGCGACATCATCTCGCTCCAGGGCACACGAACCGTCCCCGCGGCCCGCACGGCCGACCAGATCGTCGTGGAGCACACCGCCGTCGCCGAGGCGCTCGCCGCGGGCGACGGCGGTGCCGCGGCGGACCGGATGCGCTCCCACCTGCTCAGTACCGCCGCCCTGCTTCTCGGCGAGGACAACGACCTCCTGGCCGGGCTGGACTGGCCCGTCTGACCCCGTGTACGGCGAGCCGCCCTTCCTCGTCACGGCCGCTCACAGCAAGGTGCTCCAGTAGGACCAGAAACGCACGCCGATCAGGGTGACGACGGCGAGGAACCAGACGGTGAGCGGCACGGTGTGGTAGTCGGTGAGCGTCCGGGCCAGTGGGAGGTTGCGCGCGACCAGGTTGCGCAGGGTGACGTACCAGAAGATCGGCACCGTCACGGCCCACACGACCATGCAGTACGGGCACAGCGCCCCGATCGTGTAGAGACTCTGGACGATCAGCCAGTGCACCAGCACGACGCCGGCCGTGACACCGACCTGCAGGCCGAGCCAGAACCAGGGCCGGAACCGGGCCCCCGCCAGGAGCGCGGCGCCGACCGTGGTGACGATCGCGAAGCCGGCGATGCCCAGCAGCGGGTTGGGGAAGCCGAAGATCTCGGCCTGCGGCGTACGCATGATCGACCCGCACGACAGCACCGGATTGATGCTGCAGCTCGGCACATAGGCCGGGTTCTCCAGCAGCGCGATCTTCTCGATCGTCAGGACGAACGCGGCGATCAGCCCGACCCCGCCGCCGATCAGCAGCAGCCGGGGCAGAAGGCGTGGGAAAGGCGCTGTCGCGGGGAGGGCGTCGTCCGAGATCGGCACGGTGTTACTGGGCGAGAGCCGCATCGATGGCCGCCTTGAATTCGTCGGAGTCACGGGGTTCGATCTTCTTGCCGTTGAGGAAGAACGTCGGGGTGCCCTGCACGCCCAGCGCCTCGCCGTCGGCGGCGTCCTTCTTCACCCGCGCCAGCGTGGCCGGGTCGTCGTACGCCTTGTCCCAGGCGGCCATGTCCAACCCCAACCCCTGGGCCATCCCGCGGAAGAACGTGTCGGCGGGCGCCTGCTTTTCGGCCCACTGGGTCTGCGTCTGGTACATCTGCTGGTACATCGCATCGAACTTGCCCTGCTGGGCGGACGCCTCCACGGCCCGCGCGGCGCGCTCGGCGTTGAAGTGGCTGCTGATCGGGAAGTAACGGGCGACGAAGGTGACCTTCCCCGCGTACGTCTTGCGTAGCTGCTCCACCACGGGGAAGTAGGCGCGGCAGCCCTCGCATTCGAAATCGAGGAACTCCACGAGCGTCACCTTGCCGTCGGCGGCGGTCTGCAGCCGGTGGCTGTCGGGGCGCACGACCTGCGGGGGACCCGCCGCCGCGTTCGCGCCCGTCCTGTCCGCGCCGGATCCCATGCTGCCGATCGCCAGCCATACGCCTGCCACCACGGCGAACACGCCGATCACGGCGACCGAGGCCATGACGTTCCTCCTGCGGGCCGAACGTCGTTTCTCCTGTTCCCGCATGGCTTCGACCTTGGCCCGCCGGGCGTCGGTCCGATCTTGTTGTTTCGACACCTGTAGCTCCTGTCCTGGTGAAAGTGAATTTCTACGGAATGTAGAAGATGGGGGGTGTTCGCACGTGATCGCGTGGAATTCGTCCGTGCGCGTGGGACCGAGCGAAGGGCAGCAGGAAACGACCCGTGTCAGTCGGGGTGTCAGGACCTACCGATTCGCTCGACTGTTCCTGTCAGCAGCGGAAGACCTGGAGAACGGGAGACAGTGCCCCGCTCTGTTGTCTGCGCGGCCCGTATGGCGGATCCTCGGCCTGCTTGACGGCGACGAGCGCGTGAGTCACGGGCGTGAACGTCACCAAGCCCGATGGGCTCTTGTCCTTGAGGGCTTGATCGGCCTGCTGGCGGTCACGGACCCAGGCGTGGTCGAACGTCTCCTCCGCCTGCGGGCGATGATCGCAGGGGAGTGTCGCACCCGCGGCCACTGGTGCCGGCTCGTTCGCTGAGGAAGCTCCGTTGGACAGGAGCAGGATGGCGAGCAGGGCCAGGGCCAGCGCCGCCAGAGCGCTCTGGGCCGGCTTGGTCACTCGCGCCCTCCCCCTGATCCTCAATGCCGATACGTCGCCGAGAGGATCACACAGTAGTCGGTGTCGGATAAAGCCAACGAAAGGGGCCGGCTGCTCGCTCTGTGTCGCTTGTTCAGCTGAACATTTATTCAAATGTTTAAGCGCACCGTGACGTGTCAACTACTCATTGTAGAAGTTGGCAGCTCTGATGCCAGCACCTGGCCATCCCGTTCGCCTGGTTCCCAGCCGGATAGAGCGACTCATCCAGGAGGGCAACGCGCATGACGATCCCGCACCGATTCCCCATCACCAATGGCCTGGCCACCACCCTCAAAGGATCGCCGAGCCTGACTGGCTCCGTCCCCGCGGGGACGCCTCGCGGTGCCTGCTACCTGCTCCCCGCCGCCCGGTCCTGCACCACCGGATAGTCGATGAGCCTCTCCCACCGTTCCCGGCCGCGCGAACCGGCCGGGAACCGCCTTCACACCGTGTCGTCCGCCCCGCGCGTATGGCAGGCGATCGTCCGTCGGCCGGCTGCCGTGCACTGGCCATTGCGCATGGTGTTTTCGCTGGTGCTGCCGGTGTTCGTGCTCACCGGCCCGACGCTGCCGGCCGGTGCGGCGAGCGGACGCTGCCGAGTGCCGGCCCTCATAGCCCACCGCGGCTATCCGCCATCGGGATCGGAGAACACCCTCACCTCACTGCGCCGGGCCGTGGCGGCCGGCGCCCACCGCCTGGAGATCGACATCCGCTTCAGCCGTGATCATCACCCGGTGCTGATGCACGACGCCACGGTCGATCGCACCACCGACGGCAGCGGCCGGGTCGCGGCTCTGACGCTGGCCCGGCTGCGTGCTCTGCGCGGCGCCGACCGGCTCCCGCCACCCACCCTGGATGAGGCGCTGAAGCTCCTGCGCGGCCACGTCACACAGGTGCTGATCGATCTCAAAGTCGTGCCCGACAGTGCCGACCGCCGTCGGCTGGCCGCGGCCTACGCCCGTCATCGGGCCTACCGCTGGGCGCCGCTGATGTCGTTTCAGCCCGAGGCGCTGAAGCGGATGGTCCTCCCGCCGCGGTCGCGAGGGCTGCTGGCCCGTTCTGCTCCGCCCCCCTCGCTCGCCCGCCGCTACGCCTTCGTGGCGGTTCGCGACGACCAGCTCACCCGATCCCGGGTGCGCGCCTACCAGGCTGCCGGCGTGCCGGTTTACGCCTGGACGCCCAACACCTATTCAGCCTGGCGGCGCCTGGCCCGCGATGGCGTCGACGGCATCGTCACCGACAAAAGCGTCGGCTACCGCAAATGGGCCGGCACCATCTGCTGACGGACACCCACGGCGGGGGCGGGGATGACGGCGCGCACCTTGCCGCCCGCGCTGTGTTGGGGCGGCTCGGCCGCGCGCTCGATCCGCACGTGGCCGAGGCGGTGGCGGGTCAGCAGTTCGCTGAGCCGGGTCTCAGTGGTGTGCCACAGGGTCTCGGGGTCGACGCCGGACGCCGGGAGCAGTCGCAGCCGCAGCGCGGCGGGGCCGGTCTGGACGATCTGGAACAACTCCAGGCCGGGCACCGCCTCCAGCAGTGTGGCCAGCGGCAGCGGGGCCAAGGTGACCGGCGTCCCGTCCGGGCCGGCGAAGGTGAGCAGGTCGGCGGCGCGCCCCTGAACGCGCAGGGCAGGGCCGGGGCTGCCGCACGGGCACGGGTCGGGCCGCATGACGACCGCGTCGCCCAGGTCGTAGCGCAGGATCGGCTGGACGTGGTTGGCCAGGTTGGTCAGCAGCACGGTGTGGGAGGGCTCGCCCGGCGGCACGGGACGGTACTGCTCATCGACCGGTTCGACGATGGCCCAGTCGGCGTTGACGTGCAACCAGCCCGCGGCGCAGCCGTAGCTGAGGAACGGACATTCGTTGGCGGCGTAGCTGGTGCGCACCTTCGCCCCGCCCAGGGCGCGGCTGATGCGTGCGTGCTCCGGGAGCGGCAGGCCCTCGGCGGTCAGGATGACCAGGGCCGGGTTGATGCGCAGCCGTCCGGCTTCGGCCGCTCCGGCCAGCAGGGCGCCGACGCTGGCGTACGGCGCGAGCACCGCCGGGCGGAAGGCGTTCAGCGCCTCGACCAGTTCCTCCAGCGGCTGGTGCACGCTGAAGGCGGCCGCGCGGGAGCGGCCGCGCAGCCGGGCGGCCGCCACCGTGGAGGCGAAATGCCCGCCCTCGGGCACGACCAGCGCCATGCGCCCGCCCCCGGCCGCGATCCGGGCGACGTCCTGGACGGTCAGCCAGCCGGTCAGCATGCGTGCCATCATCGCGCCGGTCACTGCGGCCGCATGGGCGTCCTGCAGGAAGATGCCGTGCGTGCCGGTGGTGCCGGAGGTCGTGGTCAGCGTGTAGCGGCCGGCGAAGGGACGGCCGATCGTGGCGGGGTCGTCGGCGAAGGCGCGCGCCTTGTCCAGGGTGACGGCGGGGTCGGTGACCCAGTCGTCGAAGGCGGCCATCAGCCGGCTCTTGTCGGTGACCGGCAACGCGGCCGGCTCGCCGACTCCGGCGGGCACGCCCCGCTCCTTGTAGAGGTCGCGGTAGTAGGGCGAGTGGGTGCGCGCGTGCGCGACGAGCGCGGCCAGCCGGGCCCGCTGCCGACCGGCCATCACCCGCCGGCCGCCCCGCTTGGCCGCCCAGGCGTCGGCCAGCATCCGCATGGCCGACAACTTCGCTGCGAGTGTCATCGCCTTGCCTGCCTGTCCTGGCTCGCCGAGACACAGCGGCCACCATCAGAATCAATCGCCATACTACGATGATATCTTGATTTCGTCATGCATATATAAGGCCGCCGTCGCCCACGCCACGGCCCGGCGCGTCCTGGCCGATCATTAAGCTCCTGGGACGTCTTCGGGGCCAGCCGCGCGGGCCCTATGAGGCGTCGTGGACGACCAGGGCCAGCTGGACGCGGTTGTCCAGGCCCGCCTTGGTCAGGATGCGGGAGATGTAGCCCTTGACCGTGCCCACGCTCATGTGCAGCTCGCCGGCGATGACGGCGTTGGTCTTGCCCTGGCCGACCGCGAGTGCCACCTCCCGCTCGCGGTCACTGAGCGCCGACAGCACCCGCCGGGCGTCGGCCTGCCGCTGGTCGTCCTCCTCGGGAAGCAAGTGGGCGATCAGCCGCCGGGTGACGCTCGGCGACAGGCTGGGCTCGCCGGCGGCGACGCGCCGGATCGCCTCGACGATTCCCTCGGGGGGCGTGTCCTTCAGCAGGAACCCGCTGGCTCCCGCGCGCAGCGCACGGAACACGTGCTCGTCGGCGTCGAACGTGGTCAGGATGATGACCTCCGGCGCGTCCCGGCGGGCGCGCAGCCTGCGGGTCGCGTCGATGCCGTCGACGCCGGCCATCCGGATGTCCATCAGCACCACGTCGGGGGAGTGCTCGCCGACCGCGGCCTGGACCTGCGCGCCGTCGGCCACCGCGCCCACCACCTGGAGGGCGGGCGCGCCCTTGAGCATCAGCGTCAGCCCGGCGCGGACGAGCGCGTCGTCGTCGACGATGAGCACCCGGATCGCGGCCGACGCACCCCCGGGCCCGCTCACCGGCTCACGCATGGGGTCGCTCACGTGGCCATGGTAGCCGCGCCGCCAGCCGGAACCCGGCGTCGTCGGTGTGTCCCCGCTCCAGGCGTCCGCCCGCCAGCGAGACCCGTTCCTCCAGCCCGGCCAGTCCGGCTCCGGCCCCGGTCGTGGCCAGCCCCGTCGCCTCCCGTCCGGCGGGCAGCGGGTTGCGCACCTCGATCGTCAGCTCGCCGCCGGCCGCGCCGGAGACCACGACGGTGACGGGCCGGCCGGGCGCGTGCTTGCGCGCGTTGGTCAGCCCCTCCTGCACGACGCGGTACGCGGTGCGCCGGGTCGTCTCCGGCAGGTCGGCGAAGCGTACGTCGTGCTCGTGCAGCTCGATGCGCATCCCGGCCCGCCGCGACTCCTCCACCAGTGGTGCGAGCCCGGTCAGCGGGAGCTCGGCCGACGGGCTCTCACGCAGCACGGAGATGACCGCGCGCAACTCCTGCAGGGCCTCGTGGACGTTGGTCCGGATCACCCCGGCCGCCTCGGCGACCTCGTCCGGCCTGGCGCCGGCGTTGAACTCCAGCGCCCCGGCGTGCACCGCCAGCAGCGACAGCCGGTGGGCGAGCACGTCGTGCATCTCGCGGGCGATGCCGAGACGTTCGGCGCGGCGGGCCTCCTCCGCGCGCTGCCGCTGGTCGGCTTCGGCGCGGCGGGCCCGTTCCGCCAGTGACGCCAGCAGCTCCCGCCGGGTCCTGGCCAGGATGCCCCAGCCGGTGATCGCCCCGCCGAACAGCACGGCGACCAGCGCCCACACCGGGTACGGCGCCAGCCCGGGCGGACGCCAGGCGAACCTGATCAGCGTCGCCGCCACCCAGGCCACTCCCACCGCGACGGCCGTGGGCGGTCGCCGGTAAAGCGCCGCGACGAGCGTGGCGATCCCCGCGGCCACCGACGCGGCAGCGGCCGGGATCGACAGTGCGATGACGGCCAGCGAGGCGGCCACCGGCCACCGCCGGCACAACCACATCCCCACGCACGCCAGGGCCCCGCCGGCTACGTCGGCCCACAGGTACCAGCCGGGCGTCCCCGGGACGAGATCCCCCCAGACCACCCCGACGGCCCCGGCCATGGCGAGCACGACGCCGCCGGCCCCGACCGCCCAGTCACGCCGCGACCGCCCCGACCCCGGTTGCCCGTCCCGGCCTTGTGCTGCGAACACAACCGCAGATCGTATCCGCCGGTCTTCTGCCTGGTAAGCAACCAAGGTCCCCCGCCATGACAACCAAAGTCACCACCCGGGAGCGACAGAAGAGGCCACGGAGCGGCCTGACGGCAGCAGCGCGCCGCGCCCGTCGCGGGGGACCGTGGGCGCATGGACACCTCACGAGCACGCGGCCGGTGGGCCGCGCTCCTGCTGGCCGGGCTCACCCCGGTCGTCGCCGAGCTCACGCTCGGCAATCCGCCCCTCCGCCAGGCGTGGCTGCTACTGCTGTGGATGCCGATCTACGGCGCCGGCACCGTACTGATCCGCGAGCTGGTACGCCGTGCCGGCCGGGGCTGGGCCGCGATCCTGCTGCTCGGGGCGGCGTACGGGATCGTGGAGGAGGGGCTGGCGTTGCAGGCGCTCACCAGCCCGACCATCTACGGCGTGGCAGACTGGGCGCCCAGGATCCTCGGCCTCAACAGCGCCTACACCGAGCTGAACATCCCCTACCACGCGGTCTTCAGCGTGGCGCTGCCGATCCTGCTGGTGGATCTCATCGTCCCGGCTCTTCGCCATCGGCCCTATCTGGGGCGCACCGGGCTGGTCGTGGCGGGGGTGGTGTTCGTGCTGGGCGCCCTGGTGCTGCGGTGGACGACGGCCTTCATCGACCCCGGCTACCAGGTGCCGCCGGCGGCGCTGGCGGCGTTCGTACTGGCGATCGCGGTGCTCGCGGTGCTCGCGCTGCGGTTCGTCCCCCGCCCTCCGGCCGTCGTGCCCCGGACGATTCCCGCGCCGCCGGTCGTCGCGTGCCTGGCCGGGGTGGTGGCGTTCGGATATCTCGCGCTGCTGTTCCCCTTCGGCGGCGCCCGGCACCCGGCCTTCACCCAAGGCGGCTGGGTGGTGGTCCCGATGGTGGCGGCCGTGCTCCTGGCGGTGGCGGCAGGGGTGCTGCTGCGCAGGTGGACGGCGCACGGCGGGTGGCGCGACCGGCACAGCCTGGCGCTGGCCAGTGGGGCGCTCGTGGCGCACACCGCGTTCGGGGTGATCGCCAACGGCGAGAACACCACCGACCGCGTGTCGCTGGCCGCGCTCGGACTCGTCATGATCGGCCTGCTGGCCCTGCTCGCCCGGCGTACGCGGTGACCGCCGGCTGCCGTCACCTACCGCCGCGAGGTGGTCCGAGCGTGCGCCCGGGCAGCAGTGTGCCGGGGAGCAGTTCGTGTTCGACCTTGATCCGGCCCGGCTTGGCGAGCATCGACTGCATCACCGCCGCAGCTCGTACGGCGGCCTGCTCGACCGGTATGCGCACCGTGGTGATGCCCAGCAGGTCGACCCCGGGCAGGACGCCGTCGCAGCCGGTGGCGGACAGGTCTTCCGGCGTGCGGACCCCGGCGGCGCGGGCGTGCGACAGGAAGGCGAGCAGGCGCACGTCCGACGGGAACATCGCCGCCGTGATCGTGCCGGCGTCGTACAGCGCCATCACCTCGGCGATGCCCTCCTTCACGACGCCGAACGTCGGCGACGGTATCCGGTGCACGGTGACACCGTGCCCCTCCAGCCGCTGGGCCATCACCCGGCCGCGAAGGCTCTCCGCCACGGAGCTGCCGACATTCGGAATCACCACGGCGACGTCGCGGTGTCCCTGCGCCGCGACCGCGTCCGCGAGCAGGGTCGCGTTGCCGTTCTCGTCGTAGGAGACGCTGTAGATGCGCGGGTGGTTCTCGGGCCGCCCGATGATGACGACCGGCACCACGTCCAGGAACGGTTCGAGCATCTCGGCCTGGATGACACCCGTGGAGACGAACATCCCGCCGACCCGGAGCCCGAGCAGCCGGTTGAGCGCCTGCCGTTCGAAGTTCGCGCCTTCCATCGGTGACGGGGCGACAGTGATCATCTGCAGCCCGAGCCGGCTGATCTCGGCCTGCAGTTCGCTGAACAGCAGTCCGTACGCCGGATTGCTCGGCCCGCGCAGTAACAGGCCGATGATGTCCGAACTGCTCGCGGCCAGCGACCGGGCCATCTCGTTCGGGATGTACCCGAGCCGCTCCGCCGCGGCATGGACCGCGTCGCGGGTGCTCGGCGCGACCGGAGTGGTGCCGTGGAAGACCCGTGACACGGTCGCCCGGGAGACACCCGCTTCCTCGGCGACCGCCATCATCGTCACGTTCAGGGGTGACTGCGACTGCGGCTTCGACGATCGGCGCCTGCTCCTGGCCGCCTCACCTGATCCCACTCGCGGATCCTATCGGCGCCGGTGGACACGAGGGACGATTCCGGTCCTTTCCTCGCGGTACCGGCGCAGGAGGCCGGGCCAGTCGGTCTGGATGATGTCCGCACCGTGCGCGATCAGCCATCCCCAGCCGTCGGCCGGATCGCCGAGGACCGAGGTGTGGTCGTCGCGACCGTGGAAGAGCGGGACGCCGTCGGACAGGTTGATCGCGTCCAGCAGGCACGCCAGACCGGCGTCGTGCAGCTCGCCGATCAGCTCGGGCCGGGCGAGCTCGTCCGTCGCGCTTCTCGCCAGCAGTTCGACGCCGACCAGGTTCAGGTCGGGATCATCGAGTACGGCGTCGATGTCCGCGCGGGTCCGCACCATCGGAATGAACGGGTACTTGACCGGATGCCGTCGCAACTTCTCGAGCCACACCTCCTCCACCGGGCTCTTGAAGACCAGTTGTTCCGCCAGGTCGAACCGATCGGCGAACGGCAGCAGGCGATCCCAGTACCACCACGACCGGTCCACGTTGAACAGCACGTCGCCCCTGAAGCGCTCAAGTACGTCGGCCAGTTCGCTCACCCCGGCGTCGGCGCGCACCCATCGGTACCGCAGCGCGCGGATCTCCGCTGTGGACAGCGCCCGGAGGTCGACGTCGCGATCGAAGGCGAGCCGCTCCATGCCGTCGTGGAAGAGGAAGAAGTCCCCGTCGGCCGATTCCACGATGTCGATCTCGACCATGTCGGCCCCCTCGACCAAGGCGGTCTCGACCGCATCGCCGGTGTTCTCCGGGATGTTCCCCAGCCCGGTGCCCCGGTGTACGGCGATCAGCGGCGAACGCTCCGCCAAGGCCGTGTTGAGCAGCGCGTTGATCTGCTTGTACTGCGGCTGGCCGAACAAGTAGTACTCCCTGGTCGTAGTGGTTGACTGGCTCATGCCCGGCTCCTGCGGACCCGGCTGTTGCGGCCGTAGACGAACCACATCGCGACGGTGCAGACGAGCATGAGCAGTACGGCGTACACGAAGGTCAGTGCGGTGGCGTCGGTGTTGCCCTGGTTCCGGGTGGCGTTCTGGATGGTGATGCCGAGCGGTTGGTAGAGCGGGTGGGCGAGGAACACGGCGAGGTCGTAGTCGTCGAGCAGGCTGGTGAAGTTCAGGGCTGTGACGGCCGCTGCCACGGGGAGGACCAAGGGCACCAGGACGCGTAGGTAGGTGCGCATCCGGCCGGCGCCGAGAATGGACGCGGCCTCCTCCAGCGAGTCGGGGACCCCGGCGTAGGCGGCCTTCATCAGCCGCAGAGTGAACGGGATCTTGGCCAGGATGTAGCCGATCGCCAGGAGGCTGACCGTGCCGGTGAGGACCATCCCGCCGATGATCGGCCGCGGTGCCGAGTAGGCGATGACGAGCCCGAGCGCGAGCAGCGTGCTGGGCAGGACCCACGGGATGTGCAGCAGGTACTCGATCGCGATCGTCACGGGATTGACGACCTTCTGCAGCACCCGCGCCACGAACAGCATCATCATGATGACGACGATCGCGGTCACCGTCGCATAGCCGATGCTCACGACGAAGGGCCAGTACGCCGTGGCGTCGGTGAGCACGCGATGGTAGTTGGCCAGGGTGAAGCTGTCCAGGCTCAGCCGTCCCGTCGAGATGGTCGCCGCGTCCGTGAACGAGAAGACCACGATCAGCAGCGGCGGTACGGCGTACGCCGCGAACAACACGTACGCGCAGACGTGCACGGCCGCGTTCGCGACCGGATTGGTGATGCGCTGCTTTCGCAAGGTCGCAGGGACCTTGGAGACCGAGAAGTAGGTCCCGCCCGCCTCCAGCCGGTTGAGGGCGGTGAGCAGCACCAGCGTCGCCACACCGAGGATCAGCGCGAGTGTGGCCGCGAGGTCTCGCGAGCTGGGGATCTCGGCGAAGGTCAGGATCATCGGTGTGATCGTCTGGAACTCCCGGCCGCCCAGCACCTGAGGCGCGGCGAACGCGGCCAGTCCGCCCAGGAAGGTCAGCGTCGTGACCGCGAACAGCGTCGGCCGCAGCACCGGCAGCACGACCTGTCGCAGGATTCGCCAGGGCGAGGCGCCGAGCTGCTGAGCGGCCTCGATGGTCTGCTGGTCGATCCGGGCCAGCGCGGCGGACAGGAAGAGCAGATGATGTCCGGTGCCGGTCAACGTCATCACGACGACGACCGCGAGCATCCCGGAGAACCACCCGGGATCCGCGCCGGGAAACACCGACAGCACGATGCGCGTGATGAGCCCGCCCTCGCCGTACACGAACGTGTAGCCCGAGACGGCGACGACACCGCCGTACACCAGTGTCGTCGCGTAGCCCACCCACAGCAGGCGGGCACCGCGTACGGCGAAGTAGCGAGTCACCAAGACGACGAACACGCCGACGACGTTGACGGTCACCGACAGGACGAGCGCCAGCAGGAAGCTGTTGCGCAGCGAGTCGATGGCACGTTGCGAGGACCACAGCCGCTCGAACGCGCGGGTGCTGAACGCGCCGCCGGGGAAGAAGATCTCGTGCAGCGTGACGACGTTCGGATAGATCAGGAACGCGGCGATGAACCACAGCAGCGCCGCGGCGGCCACCAGGAACCACGGGGAGCGGACCCGGCCTCTCATCAGGCCGCTCCCGGATACTGCAGAACCGACTCCGGGTCGATGACGACGTCGACCCGGTCACCCGCGTCGAGCCGGTCGTCGCTCCGCATCACCTGCAGCACGTCGTGCTCCGTGCGCACCCGGTACATCGTGTGCGCCCCGTGGAACGCGCGGGCGGTGACGGTACCGGGCAGGCGGACTCCCGCTCCCGACCGGTCGAGACCGACCTTTTCGATCCGCAGGTACGAGGCCTTGCCGGGATCGAGCCGATCGGCGCCCCGCGCGGCAAGCTCCTTCACCAGCTCGACGCTGAGCTTGTTCACCTGACCGATGAAGGTGCAGACGAACTCGGTCGCCGATCGCTGATAGATCTCCTCGGGCGATCCCACCTGCTCGATCCGGCCGTGGTCGAGCACCGCGATCCGGTCACTCATCGACAGGGCCTCTTCCTGGTCGTGAGTGACGTACACCGTCGTGATGCCGAACCGGGTCTGCAGGTCCTTCAGCTGGCCTCGCAGCTGCTGGCGAAGCTTCGCGTCCAGGTTGGACAGGGGTTCGTCCAGCAGCAGCACCTTGGGCCGCATGATCAGCGCCCGGGCGATCGCGACACGTTGCTGCTGCCCGCCGGAGAGTTCGGCGACGCCTTTGGCCAGCTGCGCGCCAGAGAGGTCGACCTGCTCCGCGATCTCGGCGACGCGGCGGTCGACCTCGGACTGCGAGTGTTTCCGTACCCGCAGGCCGAAGGCGATGTTGTCACGGACGCTCATGCTCGGGAACAGCGCGTAGTTCTGGAACACCATGCCGATCTCCCGTTTGCCGCTCGGCACGTGGGTCACGGTGCGACCGTCGACCAGGACGTCGCCGGCTGCCGGTTCGACGAACCCGGCCAGTACGCGCAGCGCGGTGGTCTTGCCGCAGCCCGAGGGCCCGAGCAGGGTGAAGAACTCTCCTGCCTCGATCCGGAGCGAGAAGGACGGCAGCGCCTCGAAGCCGCCGAACCGCACGGTGACGTCGTCAAAGGTGATCATTTGCTGAGGTACTCGAGTTCGATCTTTTCGATCCACTGGTCGAGGTGCTGGGTGACGAACGCCCAGTCGATCGGCTGGGCGGTGAAGGAGTCGGTGATCCGGACCGCGTCGGCGTCGGCCTTCGAGACCGCTGCCTTGTTCGCCGGGGCAGTGAAGAACTTCTTCGACCACGCGGCTTGGACGTCGGCACTGCCGAGCCAGTCGATGAACTTCTTCGCCGTGCCGGCCTTCTTCGTCCCGGCGACGAGTCCCACCTGCTGGACCGTCATCGGCGCACCGATCTTGGGGTGCGCGGCCTCGGTCTGGACCTTGTACTGCTTCTCCCGGGTGGCTTTGCCGGCCAGCCACATCTGACCGGCGTCGACCTTCCCCGCTGCCATCTGCGCGTACAGATCGGTGCCGGTGACAGCCGGTACACCGTGCGCGAAGTAGGCCTTCACCGCATCCCAGCCGGCCTGGCTGACGCCGAGGTCGCCGCTGTCGTCGCGGTACCGGCTGAGGATGCCGGCCACCACCATCTGCGCGGTCGCGCCGCCGAGCGCGCTGGGTACTTCGTAACGCTTGTCGAACTGCGGCTTCGTCCACAGGTCCGGCCAGTCCGTCGGCTGCTGAGCCGGGGCGAGCGAGTTGTTGTAGACCAGCATCACCGGCTCGCGGACGATCGGCCAGAACTGCTTCCCGTCCGCGTCGCCCAGGGCGGGGTCGACTTCACCGGACCAGGCAGGGGTGTAGCTCTGCAGGACGCCGGCCGCCTTCAGCTTCCCGAAGTACACGTTGTTGAGGCCGAACGTGACGTCGGCGATCGGGTTGCTCTTCTCGGCGAGCAGCCGGTTCTGGATGTCACCGCCACCGAGGTCGACGAACTGCATGGTGAAGCCGGCCTTGGCCGCCTCCGCCTTCAGCCAGTCGCCGCGGCCGTCGGAGACCGAGTTGCTGTAGATGACCAAGCTGTCCGTGCCGGTCGAGCCGGCGGTCGAGGCCGGTGGGGAGCAACCGCCGGCGACCAGTGCGCCGACGACCGCGACCACGAGGGTCGCAAGAGCCTTCCGCATCGTTTCGTCCGTTCCGCCCCGCAGGGCAGAGTCGTAGGAGGGGATGTACGCGCGTTCATCGGTGTCGTAGGCGAGACTGTACCCCGCCAATGAACGCGCGTACATATGCGAAAGTCCGCTGGATGGCCGATTGGTGACCGAGTGAGGTCTGAGGGGTTCTGTCGCGTTTCGCTCGCCGGGCTGCGGCCCTCGTCCGCATGCCAAAGGGCTCCGGCATCGGCCAACGCCGGCGCCGGAGCCCACTCGCTGATCAGTTGGGGCCGATGGGAGCGTCTCAGGTCTTCATGTGAGTCACCGGTGGTGGTGTCAGACGGAGGCCGGTACCCACTGCCATTCAGTCAAGGGCGTTGGCTGTAGGGCCCGGTTACGGCCAGGCCTGTGTGACCTCGCATTTCTGATAATCTTCGAACTCCATCGACTGGCAGGTGTCTCTGCCCGTGTCGTAGGTGTATTCGCGGGCGTGGTCGGAGCCTCTGTCGCCGACGAGCAGATCGCCGTCCGCCCCGCCGTACAAATAGTCGTTGCCGTAGTTCATGCCGGTGTCGTTGTAGTCGCCGTAGAGCTTGTCCACGCCGGCACCGCCGTGAAGCGTGTCATTGCCTCCGTGGCCGTATAGCGTGTCGCCTCCGGGGCCGCCGTCCAGCATGTTGTCGCCGTCGTTGCCGACGAGGACGTCGGCGGACCGTCCACCGTAGATGTCTTCCACGTCGCTCGGGATGTTTTCCTGTTCGCCGGCGATGCCGTCGTCGGCGACGCCGTTCAGAGATGCCTGCACCCGCACCCCCTTTTCCGCGTAACTCACCGAGTCCCGGCCGCTGCCGCCGACGTATGTGTCGACGCCGTTCTCGCCGCGCAGATCGTCGTTGCCCGGGCCTCCGTTCAGGCTGTCGTTGCCGTCCGAGCCCTCCAGCAGGTCGTCGCCGTCTGCGCATTCCTGCGGGCAACCGCCGAAGAGCCGGTCGTTGCCGTTGTCCGGCTTTCCTTGGTTCGCGCGCAGATCGTCGGGGCTGAGACCGCCATAAACCGACTGCGTTCCGGGACCGCCCTAGATGACGTCGTTGCCGGAGCCGCCGTAAATACGGGCCTGCGTCTTACTGCTCGTGGGCAGCAGGTTGATGATCGTATCGGCGCCTGCGTGGCCGTCGACATGCAGCCCCTTGGGAGTGCCGCTCAACCCGCATTCAACTTCGTTGTCGGTGATGTCGATGCAGTCGCCACCCGGAAGTATCGGGTAGTTCTTGTCGGTGACGCGAACCCGGCCGCGGTCGCCCGGGACGATGGTGATGTAATTGTCCCCGTAACGACCGTGAACAGTCAGCGTATCCCCGACGACGCCGACATGGGTTGTGGTCGGATCGGTTGGATCCACGTCGGCCCGCGCGATGGCCGGTGAGGCTAACACCATTCCAGCAGCAGGTGCCGCTGCGCCGATCCCTGACAACCTCTTACGCATACCACGAGTGGTTTTCCCCGCCATACTATTGATCTGATTCATATAAGCTCCAGTTCTAATGCTGAGAATACGTACACGGCAGCTCGACGTTTTATGGTCGTTCAGCGGCGGTGTCCCGGCCATGAGCCCGTGTCGCCTGCTGCGATGAATTCGGGCTGGACAGCCGTAGGTGAGCACTGCAGGATGAGGGTTCTCCCGGAAAAGGTCGCCAAGGCAACCTGTCAGCGCCTCATCTGGTAAAGCGCAAAGGCACAGCGGCGGTGCGCTCGCGAGCGGGGACAGGAGAGCAGCTCTGCGGCAGGCGGCATGCCCTTGCCGGTCGTCTCCGTACTCACGGAGCCAAGGCTATGAGCAGCGCATACAGATAACCTCCAGAAACCGCACATCCGGCAGGCGTGATCGAGTGAGGTCTGAGATGACGGGGTTCATCCCCGCAGGCAAGATCGCGTTCCCCTGGGACTCGGTTAGTGTGTGGCGTGTCATCGACGCATGCCGAGCGTTCGCGGACCTGCACCCGGTGATCAGCGGGCCGGCCGATACGTCAACCGCCGTCCGTTCGTCTGGTTCGATGACGACCTCGAACGCGCCGACCGGCTGTACCTGAAAGCCCACGAGAACGTGGACCGGTTCCGCGTCATCGACGTCGGCCCGCGTAAAGGACTCCGGCCGCTGCACGTCGAGCAGGCAGCGGAGTGGCTGACATCCATCGACGACAAGAAGCGGGTCCGTGGTTGACGACCTCCTCACGCTCGTTCAAGGCCCGCGGCGGTCCGCCGGGCCGGACGATTCGCGGAGCACCAGCTCGGTGGGCAGGCGGATCGCCTCGCCCTCGCGTTGTGATCGTGCGGCGAGCTGCTCGATCAGGAGCTCTACCGCGAGCCGACCGGCCTGCGAGCCGGGCCCGGCCAGGGTGGTCAACGAGGGATGGACGAAGTCGGCGGCGAAGATGTCGTCGAACCCGATCACGCTGATGTCGGCCGGGACTCGAACACCGCGCTGGGCCAGGCGTCGGATGATGCCGATCGCCAGCAGGTCGTTGTGAGCCAGGACCGCCGTCACGTCGGTGCGCAGTGCCCCGTCGGCGGCGGCCCCGCCGCCTGCGACGTTGGGGGCGTACGGACCGATCCGGTGTGCCGTCAGACCGTGCGCTTCGGCCACAGCGCTCAGCGCCGCCCAGCGCGCCGCGCCTATCCAGGAGCTGGGTGGTCCGGCGCAGTAGGTGAAGTTCTGGTGCCCGAGCGAGGCCAGGTGTTCGAGGATCTGCTGACAGCCGGCGCCGCTGTCGAACGTCACGCTGGTCAACCCGGGCAGCTCTCGGTTGAACAGGACGATCCGGTGCAGTTTGGCGAGGTCGCGCAGGACCTCGTCGTCGAGTCGGCTGGAGGCCAGCACGAATCCGTCCACGCCGGTGGCCAGGTCGCGAATCTGGTTCTCCTCGATGCGCCGCGATTCCTCGGCGTTGACGATCACCAGAGTGACGTTGGACGCCTTCGCGCGCTGCTCCGCGCCGCGGATGAGCTCGAAGAAGTGGGGATTGGTGATGTCGGAGAGCACCATGGCGATGGTGCGGTGGCGTAGACCGGAAAGAGCGCGGTTCTGCGGTCTGTGCTCGTAGCCGAGGTGTGCGGCGGCGGCGACTATCCGCTGTCGCGTCGCTTCGTTGACCCGGCCGGGCTTGTTGAACGCCCGGGAGACCGTCGACGCGGCCACGCCCGCAGCTTGCGCGACGTCAAAGATGGTGGGCCCCACGAACGCATCTAGTCACGAGATGGAAATTCTGGCAACACCTTGCAGAAATTGTCGCGTGGTACCTACGTTGCGATCATGCCGGCCACACGGTGACGTCTCGGACGAGAGGAGCCAGGGATGTCGCAACCAGGGCAAATAGGTCGATTACCGCATGATAAGCGCACTATCGCGCGTCGGGCCACGCGGTGGTCCGCAGCTGTGACGATCGGCGCTCTGCTGGCCGCGTTGCTGACGTCGGTGGGGGTGGCGCCGGCGCAGGCGTCATCGGCCGACTTCACCATCTTCAACGGTCGCACGACCACTCCGATCCTGATCGACCCGTCCTATGGCGGCGATCACGCCGATCGGGACTACAAGCAGGTGCGCCGCGCGGTCCAGGACCTGCGTCAGGATGTCGCCATGGTGACCGGGGCGGTCGATCCCGGCCAGGTGCAGAGCCTGTTCGTCGACGACGAGCCGGCCAAGGAAGCGCGGCTGGCGAGGGCCGACCAGCGCAAACTGCCGGCCCTGCTGACCAGGGCCGAGGGTCAGAAGACCGCGATCATCGTCGGTCAGATCGGTCAGAGCCGGCTGATCGACGGGATCGTCGCAGCAGGCAAGTTCGACGAGGCCGCCGGGATCAAGGGCAGGTGGGAGGCGTACGCGGCCAAGACCATCAAGAACCCGGTCCCCGGAGTCGACAACGCACTGGTGATCGCGGGCAGCGATGCCCGCGGGACGATCTACGGGATCTACTCGATCTCCGAGGAGATCGGCGTCTCGCCGTGGTACTGGTACAGCGACGTGCCGATCAAGCGGCGCGACGACATCGAGGTCGAAGGCAAGACCCGGGTCGACGACGGGCCGGACGTCAAATACCGCGGAATCTTCATCAACGACGAAGAACGCACCGTCGTGTGGGCGAAGAAGAAGTTCCCCACCGGCAACGGCACGCCCGAGGTCAACTACTACCGGCACGTCTATGAGCTGATGCTGCGGCTCAGGCTGAACACGCTGTGGCCGGCGATGCACCTGGCCTCGACGGCGTTCAACGCGGTCACCGATACCGGGACCTACGACCAGGGGACGCCGATCAACGCTCGTGAGGCGGCAGCGTTCGGCGTGGTCGCATCGTCCTCGCACGCGGAGTTGATGCTGCGCAACAACGAGGGCGAGTGGCGGCAGTGGTACGCCCGCAACAAGGACGCGCTCGACATCAAGGGCCCGGACGCCGTGGCTGCCTTCAACTATTCGATCAACAAGCCCGCGATCCTGGAGTACTGGCGCCAGCGTGTGGTCGCCAACGCCGACTTCGAGAACATCCATGCCCTGGGTATCCGCGGTGTGCACGACAGCGATCCGGTGTTCACACCCGGTAACCCGTACGGGTTCAAGGACAAGATCGAGATGCTGGCCGACGTCATTCGCGAACAGCGCAAGCTGATCGCCGACGTCTACGGCAGCGCCGACGCCGTGCCGCAGGTGTTCATCCCCTACAAGGAGATGAACGATCTCTACAACGCCGGGCTGAAGGACCACATCCCCGCCGACGTGACCCTGATGTGGGCCGAGGACAACCAGGGCTATCTGCGCCAGGTGCCCACGCGCACCGAAGCCGCCCGGTCCGGCGGGAACGGCGTCTACTACCACATCTCCTACTGGGGCGAGCCGAAGAGCTACCTGTGGCTGAACTCGACGCCGATGTCCCTGATGGTGCAGCAGTTGCGTCGGGCGTGGAATTCCGGTGCGGGGCGCTACTGGATCCTCAACGTCGGGGACATCAAGCCCGGCGAGATCAAGCTCGACCTGTTCGCCAAGCTCGCGTGGGACGTCAAGGGCTATGACGACACCAACATCGGGAGCAAGTTCCTCACCGAGCACGTGGAGCGAGACTTCCGGCTGAGGGGCAACGACGCCGCCGTGGTCACCGACGCGCTGGAAAGGTTCGACGCGCTCGAGAACACCAAGCGCGCCGAGTTCTGGGGAGAGATCAACTCGTCCAACGCGAACTCGGGAAGGATCCACAACGGCCAGGTCTTCCCGTTCAGCGCCACCTCGGACGGGGATGAGCTCCAGCGCTACATCAACGAGTCCAACAAGCTGGTGACGATTCTCGACGGCGTTTCCGCCAAGCTCGACCCGCGCTATCGCTCCGCGTTCTATCAGCAGGTGCTCCACCGAATCCGGTCCTACCGCAACATGGCTGAGCAGATCGGCTACTACTGGAAGAACCAGCTCGCTGCCGCCCAAGGCCGCTACGCCGGCGCGGGAAGCTACGAGCTGCTCTCGAAGCAGGCCCGTGAGCGCATCTTCACCGACGAGGACTACTGGAACACGATCAGCGACGGCAAATGGGACGATGCCATCGGCCACAGTCACCCCGAAGGCTTCCCGAACGAGGGCGCCGTCATGCTCACCAACGACCGGTATGCCCGGGTGGCCACACCGGCCGACGCGGTGGGCGCCGCCGCCGAGGGGAGCAAAGAACCTGGTCGTGGCACGCTGACGTTCAACTCGGCCGCGCCCGACGACAAGCGGTTCTTCGACGTGTTCTCCCGCGACGACGTAGCCAACCCGCAGGAGTGGGTCGCCGAGGCGGACGCTCCGTGGATCACCCTTTCTCAGCGCCGAGGCACGACCGCGACAGAGCAACGAGTCACGGTGACGGTCGCCAAGAACCACCCCGCCGCGAAGGGGACGATCCGGGTCTTCAACGCCGTCCGCGGCGCCAAGGCCGGCGACCCGGTCGCGACGTTCACGGTGGACGCGCAACGGGCAGCCGTGGATCTGCGCCGTGTCTCCGAGCCGGCACACCTGGAGGCCAACGGATACGTGGCCCTCGAAGCCGAGCACTTCTCCGAGAACATGCCCGGCGCCGACGGGAGCCGGTGGGCCCCCCTTGAGGGCGTGGGTCAGCGCGGGGCGTCGATGGGCAGCTTCCCGGAGATCGCGCCCCGGGTCGAGTCCGGCTTCGAGACGACCGCCCGCCTGAGATACCGGGTCCACTTCACCTCCACCGGAAGGTTCACCGGGACCTTCTACCGAATCCCGACCCTGAACGAAGGCACAGAGGACGGCGGCACGGCGCGAACCGCGCGCACGGCGATCGGGCTCGACGACCAGGCCCCCAGCCTGCTGCGCGGCAACTCTGTCGCCGGTACGAGCACCAGCCCCTGGGGATTCAACATCATGCATGGAATCGAACCCCTGAACTTCACCATCGATGTGACCACAGCGGGGTGGCACGACCTCGTGGTCTACCGCTCGGACGCGGCGATCCTCTTCGACCGGATCATCATCGAGACCCGCGCCGGCGCGGCCGGTGACGGCCTTGTCGGCCCGCCCGAGAGCCCGAACAACATCGCCGCACCCCAGAGGGCTACCGTGGCGCCGCCCCCTGACACGATGCCGAAGCTCCGCCGGCTGCCCGCGATCCAGACGTCGGTGGGCCAGACGAGCACGGTCGAGGGTGTGCGGGACGTGGCGGCCGCGAAGTCTGACAACGAGACCGCCGTGTCGGTCGCGGTGAAGGACGGCCAGGTGCGGGTCACCGGGCGCAGAGCCGGGAGGGCCGAGCTCTCCATCACCGCTGGTGGTGAGGCCTGGGTGGCGTCCGTCACGGTGGGCCGCGCTGCGGGGGCGCCGGTCGGCGCCTATCTGGAGCGGGACGGTTCGGTCGTCTTCGACGCGGCCGACGCGTTGGAGAAGAGCGCCTCCGCCAACGCGGTCGCCAGCAACAACGGGACCCACGGCTGGGCGCTGGCCCGTAACGGTCTCCAGGTCGTCCCGCCGGCCGACGCCAGCGCGAAGGCACAGTGGCTGGCGACCTCGGCGGCCCAGGGCGAGGCGTTGTTCAAGGCCGGCCCGACGGAGAAGGTCAACGGGAGCTCCGCGGCAGGAGCACCACCCCGGCTCGACTTCACCGTCGACATCCAGACCGGCGGCACGTACTACCTGTTCGTCAACACGAGCAACCCGAACGCCGACGCCGACTCCTACCATGTGGTCGTCGACGGGCAGTGGAGATACCAGTCGAACAAGTCAGGGCCGGAGACCGGGTTCGAGACCTGGTACGGCAGCACGAGCGTCGCCGCGGCCGCGTTGACGCTCGCGCCGGGCGAGCACACGATCTCGCTGGCGCCTCGTGAGGCCGGGCTGGTGCTCAACCAGATCGCTTTGACCACGAAAAACACACCCGGCTTCACCGGCTTCCAGACCCCCAGCAGCCGGAAAGCGAGCGCTTCATGACGCTCTGAAATCGAGCGAAGCACCAGCCCGAGACGGCCGGACGTTCCAGGTCCGGCCGTCTCGTCATCTGCGGAGTGCTTCTCGGCGTCGTGGGTTCCGGCACCCACAGGCTCAGCCCTGTTCCGCGAGAATCCGGCGGGCGGCCGCGAGCTGCCGGTCCTTGGCCGCCCCCAGCGCCCGGAACTCGGCGGGATACGCGCGGACGGCATCGTCCTGGATGCGCTTCTCTGCGGCGGACCAGACGGAGACGAGGCCGGTCTTCACCTTGCACCGCACATCCGCCTGTGCCGCGCGGATCTCCTCCTGCGTGGGAGGGCCACCGCTCAGCCACCGTTGATCGGTGATGGCGGCGAGCGGGTCGGCATAGCGCAGCTCCTCGGCCCGCATGCACCCACTCCAGGACCGGAAGACCTGGACTACCTTCGGGTCTCGCCGGGACTGCTCGAACGTCTGCGTGATGAGCTTGTTGAACAGCGCCGTATCGACCTGCGGCGACCCCTGCTCGATATGGCCCCGCGCCTGCCGCAGGCAGCCGCCCGCCTCGCCGTACACGGCCTGCCGCTCCGCCGCCGACAGGTCTTTCATCCGCCTCTCACGTGCCTCGGAACGCCGGGCCACGGAAGGGCGGTCCGGAGCGACATGGTACCCGTACAGACGGGCTATCTCTGGTTCGACGACGCCGTAGCGGCGGCGGTTGGGCGGCTCCAGGTCGTCCGCCGCGCCCGGCGGCACCACCTCCCACACCATGCCCCGCTTCCGCATGCAGTCGCGGACCAGGAGATCCTCGGCGGCCTCAAGGATCATGATGTCCGCCGTGGAGAAGTTGTACCTGTCGAAGGGGATGGACAGCTCGCGCGCCTCCACCCCCGGCGCCGGCACCGGCACCAGGGGTTTCGTCCTCTCCGCCGTCGAACAGGCCGTCACCACGGTCAGCAAGACCGCGACCGCTCCCCACAGCCGAACAGGCACGTCGATTCCTCCGATTCGCCTGGGTCGCGCTACGACCTGCGCGGTGGAGCCGAGCCCCAGGAGGTGCTACGGGTTGACGCGCTTGACGGAGCTCGTCAGGTTGTCGAAGCCGTTATTCGTCAGGTCGCTGTCCGACGACCTCGGGGCCGCCGCGTATCCGTAGGAGCCGGCGCAGTTGGCGCTGTTGTAGAACTGGATCCTCCCGGCCGTGGTGTTCCTCATGGAGCTGGCCTTGTTGTTCAGGGCGCCCACATTGACGCACCCGTTGGAGGTGAAGAGGAACGTCTCTTTGGCGCCTGCGTAATCATCGTGCTCGTACAGGCAGAAGAAGGTGGCGTCACAGGTGCTGGCAAGCCGGTTGGCATCGGCCTGGACGGGCAGGCCGATGCCGAGCAACCCGGTCATGGCCAACGTCACGACGCCGGCCCTGCGGATGGTCTGTCGCCTCATGTACACCCCATTCTGAGAAGATCTTGGTAGCGCCAAAGCATAGCGATGCGCGCTGGCGGTCCTCACCCTGTGCCTGTGCCGATCTTGTCGGCGAGCGCCTTGGCCGCGTCCAGCGCGCCCCTGGCCAGCCGGCCCTCGGGGTCCTCGGCGACTCGGCGGTCATATCTGACCTCGATCACCGCGTTGCTCAGCCGGACGCCCACGACCGCCGTGGTGGGCCCCCTGCCTGTGCCACTGGGCGTCGTCCACCTTGTGACATAGGAATCGTCCCCGATCGCCGGGTCGGCCTTGGCATATTCCCCGGGTATCGTCTCCGCCTTCCACCGGCGCGCGATGAACTGCTCGTGCGCCTTCGCCACCCCCTCGGGGAACACCTTGGCGTACACCTTCAGCGTGAAGCTCATGTTCTCGGGAAGGCTGGCTCTGTTCGCTTGATTGGTGTACCACTCGCACTCCTCCTTGTAGATCTGCGACTTCTTGGGGAAGAGCACGAGCTTGGCCAGCAGGTCCTCGGCCAGGAGGCCACACGGGTCCAACTCCTTGGTGAACTTCGCCTCGCCGGTCGGGACCGGCTCGCTCGTCGAGGGCTGCGCGTCGGGGACGTCTGCCGTCGGGGGAGGGTCGGTCGCGCTGCGCACCGGAACGGGGGTCGTCGTGGCCGCGGAGGCGGCCTGGGCCTGCGGCGGCTCCCGCGTCAGGAGGAAGGCGATCGTGAACACCATCAGCACGAGCACCGCCATGGCCCCGCTGAGCAGGACTGGCGTCACCCGGATGCCGGGTCGTGGGGGACGGGGCTGGGTCGGTCGATCGTTCATCTCGTTCGCGGCGCGGAGATCCGGTTCTTCGGTAACCGGGCGAAACGCCACGTCTCCTCTCGGGGCTCTGGGGAAACTGCTCGCCGATCTGTACGGGGCGGGGACGCCGCCCGATCGCGTCGGCGGGTCTGGCGCATCAGCCGGTGTCCGTCGATGCGACCTCCGTCAGCGCGTCCGCCAGCGCGCGGGCCGTCTCGACCGCCCGCTCCTGCTGCCCGGCTCGCACCTCGGAGCGGTCGTGGTCGGCAGAGTCGATCTCGACGACCAGGTTGCTGACGCGTACCCACACGACGCTGTGGGCCTGCGGGAACGTCGTGGCCCACCAGTTCTGGCCGAAGGCCTCGTCCCCGATGCCGGGCAGATCACGCACCGCCTGATGGGTGGTCGAGGACTTACTGCCCTTCATGGAGGCCTGCGTCTGTTTCCTACCGGTGAAGATCTTTTGCGCCACCGCCACCTGTGCCGAGTGCGAGATCTTGATGCTGACGACGTCCTTGAAGGTTCCGGCGGTCCAGTCGCACTTGGTGGGGTCGAGCCCGACCTGCCGCCTGGACAGTCCAGGCATGATCTTCGACGCCCGCTCGTCGCTCACCAGCCGGCAGGCGTGCGGCGCTGTCGCGAAGGCGCCGTCTCCCCGCGGGGTCTGGGACGGAGCCGTCGTCGTGGTGGCCGTCGGCTGTGGGGCGGCGGACTGGTTCGACGGTGGCTTGGTCGTCTGGGCGGAGGTGTTGACCAGCAGCACCGCTGTGACGGTGAGGGAGGTGGCGACCGCCAGCCCGCCCAGTGCGAGGGGAAGCCTGCTCTTCCGCCGCGGGGCCGGCACAACGGTTGGCGTGGTGATTGTCGGCCGGCGCGTGGGCAGCGGAACCGCCACCGGCTGGAGGATCTCCCTGATCACTTGGGGATGCGGTCGCGTGGCCGGGTTCGCGTTCAGCAGCCTCAGCAGCAGCTCGCCGAACGGTCCCGCGTTGACGGCGGGCGGTGGCGGCTGGGTGAGCACTGCCGCGATGCTCGCCATGGGGGAGTCGCGCTGGTACGGGCCGCGCCCCTCCACCGCCGCGAACAGAGTGGCGGCCAGCGACCACAGGTCGGAGGCCGGTCCGGCGGGCTCGCCGCGCAGCCGCTCGGGGGCGATGTACCCCGGCGTGCCGGCCGTGCTCGCCGGGGACGCGTCCGTGGCGTCGGTGATGTGCGTGGCGATGCCGAAGTCGGTGAGGATCGCCTCGCCGGAATCGGTGACGAGCACGTTGCCCGGCTTCACATCGCGGTGCAGGATGCCGTGCCGGTGCGCCGCCTCCAGCGCGTCGAGCACGCGCAGCCCGATCGTGGCGACCTGACCGGCGGGGAGCCTGCCGTGTTCCTTGATCAGGTCGGCCAGTGACCGGCCGGCGAGCAGGTCCATGACGATCCACGGCTGGCCCGACTCGGCGATGACGTCGTGCACGGTGATGATCGCGGGGTGGTTCAGCGACGCCGCCGCGCGGGCCTCGCGCAGCGTGGCCGCGAGCGCCTCCTCCCTGAGGGAGGGGTCGGACGGCAGGCGTACCTGCTTGACGGCGACCTCGCGGTGCAGCACCGCGTCGTGCGCCCGCCAGACCGTGCCGGCGCCGCCGGCGCCCAACGGTGCGAGCAGGTGGTAACGAGCAGCTACGACGTGCATGCCTCAGGCCTTGGCGTCGAGGTTCTCGGCGAGGTACTTGACCGCTTTCGCGGCCTTTTCCCGCAGTCCCGGCTCCAGCGTGACATTGCGGATGAAACGGATCTGGCCCACGATGTTGCTGGTCCTGAAGACCGAGTTGACAATGTACCTCTTGGTGCTGAGGGAGCCGTCCTGCACCTCCCAGGCGACTGCCCCGTCACCCGCACCGGGGATGTCGAAGACCTCGCCGAACTTGGTGCCGGTGCCTCCCCGGCCCGCCTCCGACTCGGCCGTGGCCTTGGCGCCCTGCACGTGGTCCTCGGCGAGCTTGGTCTCGTACCCGTCGCCCTGCTGCTCATACAGGAAGAGCGTGAGAACCATCGAGAGATTCTTGTCGTCGCCGACCCGGCTCCACGAGCATTTGACCGTGGGCTCCAGGGCGGTGGTCCAGTACCTGCCCACCACCTCCGTGGCCTGCTCCCGGGTGAGCAACTGGCACGGCCTGGGGATCGCGGTGAACTTGCCGGGCGTGCGGACGACCGGCGTACTTGAGGGGGAGGCGGCCCCGGTGGGCGTCGCCGTGGCCGGCGGGGACTCGGCGCTCGCCGCGGCCGCAGGCGTGGCGGCGGGCGGGGAGGCGGCTAAGGGGGCGGACGATGACGAGGTGGCCAGGATGAGCGTCACCGACATGACGAAGGCGACGATGACGGCCGCAGCGGACCCGTACACCGGCAGCCGGGGCAGCACCCACGACGTCGTGCGCGAGGCGGGGACCGTGGCGGCGGTGCGTTGCGTGATGGAGTGCAGGACCGCCCTGAGCGTCACCGTGTCCGGACGCCGTGCCGGATCCTTGTCCAGCAGTCGCATGAGCACAGGCGTGAGAGCGCCCGACCGCTGCGGCGGCCTGGGCGGCTCGGTCATCACCGCGCCGTGCGTGGCCAACGCGGTCGGACGGGAGAAAGGCGGCACGCCCTCGACGGCCGTGTAGATCGTCGCACCGAGCGACCAGAGGTCGGACGCGGGACCGGCGGCCTGGCCGGGCTCTTCGGTGAGCGCCTCGGGAGCGGTGAACCCAGGCGTGCCCATCGGCACGCCGCCCGGTTGCCCGCCGGCCCGCGTGGCGATGCCGAAGTCGGACAGCATGATGCGGCCGTCGTCGGCCAGCAGCACGTTGGCCGGTTTGACGTCGCGGTGCAGCAGACCGCGACCGTGCGCGGAGGCCAGCGCGGACAGCACGAACAGCCCGATCGAGGCCGCCCACTCCGGCGACATCGGCCCGCCCGACGTCACGATCTGGTCGAGCGAGCGGCCCTTGACGAGCTCCATGACGATCCACGGTTCGGCGCCGTCCTCGACCACGTCGTGGATGGCGACCACGGAGGGGTGCCTGACGTGCGCCGCCGCCCGAGCCTCGTGCAGGGTACGCGCGCGCAGCCGCGCATGGTCGTCCGGGGACAGGTTCGGCGGTATGTGCACCTGCTTGATCGCCACCTCGCGGCCGATCGCGGTGTCGTGGGCCTGCCACACCACCCCCATGCCGCCCTGGCCGATGGGTGCGAGCAACCGGTAGCGCCCGCCCACGAGGCGTGGCTGGTTCATCACATCACTCCTGGCTCTCTAGCACCGCCGCGACCCATCGGGCGGCGTCACGCGCGCCCTTGCGCAGGGCCTCGTCATCCCCGATCTTGCTGAGGTCGACGTACTTGATCTCGATCACGACATTGCTCAGGCGGAAGATGACGTCGTGCCGTTCCACCTGGCCCTTGGGGTTGACGTACTCGTAGCTGAACGCCTCGTCCCCGATGCCGTCGATCTCCTGGGAGGGGCTGCGGTTCTGCGTGATCATCTTCTCGACGCCGATGTCCGGCCACTTCCAGGTGATCCTCGACTCGGCCGCCGCACCGTTCAGTCTGTTGACGAACGTCTCCGAGGCTTCGTCCAGGCTGATCCCCCAGGCGCTGTCCACCTGCACCGGCTTCAGCGGGGTCACTGCGAGGCCGTTGCCGCGCGCTGTCCAGTCGCAGCCTTCCCCCTCGCGCCGGCCCTTGGTGGCGGCCTTCGGGACCAGAAGGCGCACCTGCGTCGGCGTCACGAGCGCGCATGGATTCACGGGGACGGTGAACCGCGCGACGGGTTCGGGGGTCGGTGCCGTCGGCGTCCGGACGGGGGTGGAGGTGGCGGCTTGCGCGTCCGTGTTCGGCGTGGGGGGCGGCGCGGACGTGGGCAGGAGCGCGACGGTGATGGCCACGGCGGCCACGGCCGCCGTCAGGCCGGCCCCGGCGAGGATCGCCCCGCGCCTGCCCCGCCTGTTCGGCGCGGGCAGAGGCGCCGTGGCGTCCTGGTTCCCCGCCACCCGCTGCAGCAGGAACGCCGCGGTCCGGGCATCGGGACGCTGATGCGGTTCGCGCGCCATCATCTGGATGAGCACGGGGCCGAGGCTCCCGGCACGCGTGGGAGTCCGGGGCGGCAGGGTCAGCGCGTCACGCAGGACCGCCATGGGGGAGGTGCCGGCGTAGGGGGCCACACCCTCCACCGCGGAGTACAGCGTGGCGGCCAGCGACCACAGGTCGGAGGCCGGGCCGCCGCGTTCGCCGCGGAGCCGTTCCGGTGCGATGTACCCGGGGGAACCGAGGAGCAGGCCCGACTCGGTGATCGTGGCCTGGTCCTCCAGCCGGGCGATGCCGAAGTCGGTGAGCACCACCCGCCCGTCGCCGGTCAGGAACACGTTGGCCGGTTTCACGTCACGGTGCTGGATGCCGTGGGCGTGCGCGGTCGACAGCGCGTCCAGCACCCGGAGCCCCAGCGCCGCCACACGTTGCGGGGTCCACGGCCCCTCGGCGGCCACCGCGTCCTTGAGGTCGCGGCCCTTCAGCAGTTCCATGACGATCCAGGGCATGGCGTTGTGGACGAGCACGTCGTGGATCGTGATGATGTTCGGGTGCCGTAACTGCGCGGCGGCCATCGCCTCACGCATCGACCGCTGCAGCGCCTCCTCGCGCTCGGCAGCGGGGAGCGAGTCCGGCATGCGTAATTCCTTGATCGCGACGTGGCGGTCGAGGAGTTCGTCGTGGGCCAGCCATATCGTCCCCATGCCCCCCTGGCCGAGTGCCGTCAGCACGCGATAGCGGCCCGCAACCCTTTCTCCCCGAACATCAGCCACACGGGTAACACTATTGAGCGCCGGTTTCAGTTCGCTATATTTCACGCTTTGACCGGTCCAGCTGTCCGAGCTTCGGAGCGAAGATGACCACCGCACCTCCTGTGCCTCCCGCCTCGCACTGGCCGGACCACGGCGGCGAGCAGCCGTCGAGCTCGACGCCCCCGGGCTGGGCGATATGGATCACGGCGGCGGCCGCGGTGGTGGCGGTGATCGGCGGCGGGCTCATCGCCGTACGGAACGTCGGCTCGCCGCCTCCTGCGGCGTCACCCCTCGACACGGGCAGCCAGGTGGAGTCGCCCGCCTCCCCGCCCTCGGGGCAGCCGTCGTCCCCGGGCCCCACCCTCGATCGTTCCACCGGACCCACGGATGACCCGGCCGAACCGTCGGCCTCCCCGACCATCACCTCCACCTTCCCGCCGTTGCAGGATGTGCCCGAGGTGTGCGACCTGCTGACCGAGAGCCTGATCGCGCGGCTCGCCCCCAAGGCCGCGTCGGGGCCGGGCGTCGCCAAGGACGGTTATGGCGCCAAGCGGAAGGACTGCGAGTGGCAGCAGAAGGGCTACAACATGAAGGGCGGCTACACCCACACGCGGTCGATCAGCGTCAAGGTCAACGTCTTCCCCGACCACGAGAAAGCCATGCGCAACGCCGACTCCGACTGGCGTTTGATGCGTTACTTGTCCGGGAGGAGCGAGGGTGACCCGCCCATCACGAAATACGGGGAGATCAAGCAGATCTCCGGCCTGGGAGACGGGGCCTGCGCGATCTACTCGGAAGGCACCCGCAGGCGTGAGGGGATGGCCTGGATCTATGTCGTCCGGGGCAACGCCACGATCGAAATCCGGTTCCGCGGCTCTGTCATCAAGGGACGCAGTGTTTTCCCGATGGAGAACAGCCGGTCGGTTCCCGAGGCGGAGCTTCTCAAGGGCGTGGAGGAGATCGCTGGAGAGGCGGTCAAGAACCTGACGGGGTGAGGCGCTGCCCCTCCGGCCGGCGGTAGCGGGGATCAGCGGGCGGGCAGCGTCCACTTCCCACCTTTGCAGGCGGGCGGGCCGAAGGTGAAACGGCGTCCACTGGCCGCAGGAAAGCATGTGCCGGCGTCCGGCGCCATGCCTGGATGAACGCGCCGCGTCGCCGCTTCCAAGGCGTTTCGAGCAGTTCGTGTCGACGTGGAAGAGGCCGCAGACCTGGCCGGTAGGCGTCTCGCTCGCCATCGGATCACCTGTCAGACGGCGCGTACGCCTGTACGGAAGAGCCTGTCGAACAGGCTGACAACACCGATCTTCTAGCGGACACGGTGGGCAATCGGAAACTTTGGATTCCGCCGCACCGGAATCGCCCCAGCCCCTGAACCAGGAGTAACGATGAAGCTGCCCTCGTATGCCGCTGTCCTCATGCCGGCCGTCCTGTTCGCTCCGCTGATCGGAACGTTCGGGGCGTCGGCGGCACAGGCGGCCGACGTCAGGGCCCTTCCGAGCGTGAACATGGAAGCCACCGTCAAGGCGGCCCAGATCGACCCGCGGCGGCCTGACAGCACGATGACCCCGGGCGCCAAGGCCAGCGTGCTCCTCGTTGAGCGGGCGCTGCGCGACCGACACTTCCTCGACGCGAAGTGGGTGGACGGCTACTTCGGCACCACGACGGTCGCCGCCTACGCCAAGTACCAGAAGTCGCTCGGTCTCACTGGGCTCGCGGCCAACGGCCTGCCGGGCAAGACGTCGCTCACCAAGCTCGGTGCCGGCCGCTTCAAGGTCACCGACGTCATCGACCCGGGCACCCGGGTGTCCACCGGGGCTTTCGTCATCAACACCCGCACGCGAAGCATGCTGGCCGAGGCGAAGCGACTGCTCGGCCGCGACCTCAAGCTGGATCAGGGTTCGTACAACCCCGGCGGCGACCCCACGTCCGTGGGCACCCACGACGGCGGCGGCGTCGTCGACATCTCGGTCAAGGGGATGAGTTCCGCCACCCGCACCGCGGCCGTCCGCGCGCTGCGCCTTGTCGGCTTCGCGGCATGGGTGCGTAACCCCCAGCAGGACGACTGGCCGTGGCACATCCACGCCACCGCCATCAACGACACCGACCTCTCCAGTCAGGCCCAGCACCAGATCGGTGACTACTACCTCGGCCTGAACGGGCTCGCCGGCCGTGGCCCGGACGACGGCCCGAAGGTGACCATCCGCTCCTGGGAGGAGTACCAGCGCCGCTGACTCCACCCTCCCGCTGATCATCCGAAACGCAGGTTCCGCAGACAGAAGGAGAACAGAATGACCACGCTCACCAGGATCCTCAGCGCGGCGACCGCCGCGATGGCGCTCGGCGGAACCGTCCTCGGCACCGCAGCACCCGCCTCGGCCGCGGACCGCGACGGCATCTGCCAGACCGGCGAGTTCTGCTACTACTTCAACAGCAACAACCAGGGATCGGTCTCGGACTTCACCGGGTCGGTTTCCGACTACTCCACCGCGCAGCCTTCCTGTTACGACTTCAAGGGAGCCGGCGCGGGCAAGGGCAAGTGCATCAAGAACTCCGCCGCCTCGGTCTGGAATCGCAGCAGCAAGACCGTCCGGGTCTACTTCAACAGCGGCTACAGCGGCACCTACCAGGACTTCGCCGCAGGCGCCAAGGGCAATCTGAACGCCACCCTCAAGAACCAGAACGCCTCGCACCAGATCGGCCCGTCGTCATCGACGCGCAGCAACATGTCGTCCTCGCTGTACAAGGCCGCCGGCACGATCACCTGCGGCTTCGACGGTTACACCACCACCTCCGGCCGGCACGAAGGCATCGACATCGCCCGCGGCATCGGCTCGAATGTTCACGCCCTGGTGGCGGGCCAGCTCATCAACGTCGCACGCGGATCCACCGGCAGGGCGGGACTTTCCACGATCGCCATCTACAACGCCGCGTCAAACAAGACGGTGATCTACCTGCACTCCGCTCCGCTGTCGTCCTTGCGCGTGGGCCAGCAGATCAGCCGCGGCCAGGTCATCGCCACCGAGTCGTGGCATGGAGTGTCGAGCCGTTCGTCCGCACACACCCACGTCGAGATGCGTCCCGGACGGCAAACGCGTGCGGCCAAGAGCGTCGGCGACTCCCGCCTGGAGAACCCGAACCCGACCTCGTTCTGGAACTCCCAGGGCTACAGCATCCGATAACGCTTCGCGGCATCTGACAAGAAGAGGAAGACAAGTGCCTTTACGAACTGTCAGGATGATCTCGCGGCTCGCCGCGGCGACCGCCGCGATGGCGCTCGGCGGGACGGTCCTTGCCACCGCTTCGCCCGCCTTGGCCGCGGACCGCGACGGTGTCTGCCAGACCGGCGAGTTCTGCTACTACTTCAACAGCAACAACCAGGGATCGGTCTCGGACTTCACCGGGTCGGTTTCCGACTACTCCACCGCGCAGCCTTCCTGCTACGACTTCAAGGGAGCCGGCGCGGGCAAGGGCAAGTGCATCAAGAACTCCGCCGCCTCGGTCTGGAATCGCAGCAGCAAGACCGTCCGGGTCTACTTCAACAGCGGCTACAGCGGCACTTACCAGGACTTCGCCGCAGGCGCCAAGGGCAATCTGAACGCCACCCTCAAGAACCAGAACGCCTCGCACCAGTTCGTGAGTTCCACATCACCGATCGGGTGCAAGACCGACGGCACGGACACCAAGTTGCCCACGACGATCCTCGTGTACCGGAAGTCCCTCGATCGCGTGGAGCGGGTGGAGTTCAAGACCTACGTCAAGAACGTCCTGCCCAACGAGTGGGTGTCGAGCTGGCCGAGCGAGTCCCTCAAGGCCGGGGCGATGGCCGTGAAGAACTTCGGCTGGTACTGGGCGCTGCACTCCAACCGCAAAACGCCGAGCGGCCAGTGCTTCGACGTCTACGACCACACCTCGAGCCAGGTGTACAAGCCCGGCTCCGCGAAGGCGGTGACGAGCGCCGCGGTGGACGCGACGTGGGGCGCCCGGCTGACTCGCAACGGGAAGATCTTCCGCGCTCAGTACTGCTCCACGACGACGGCGTGCGGCAACTGGGTCGACGGCGACTGGATGTCGCAGTACGGCTCTCGCGATAAGGCCAGAGCGGGCTGGAGTTACTCCAGGATCCTCCAGAACTACTACACGGGGATCGTTCTCGGCTCCTGACCGACTCCAGGTTCCCCGCCGTGGCATGCACGGCGGGGAACTAGGGTTCGTCGACGATGATCTGGAAGTTGATCGGCCGGCTTCCGGGGAACACGACCGCTCCCGAAGCGTCCACCATCTTGAATCGCACGTAGCACAAGCCCGGCTTCTTGGGCGTGGTGATGTCAGTCCGGATGTCGACTGTCTCGCCAGGTTGCGTGTCCTTGATCGGCACGTCGGGAATGGTCTGGCAATGATCAGCTTGCTGCTTGAGGCCGAGGCGCCGCAGCGAATATCCCTCCCATGGCACGGTCCCGGCGTTCTTGAGCCGCCATACCTTGGTCATGGTCGCTTCGGCGCCGACGCGCGTGCAGTCGGGGAGCGTGACGTCCGCGATGAACACGGCCGCATCGCCCTTGTACAGCGGCGGGGCCCAAGGCGGGTTGGTCGAACGCACCGGGCAAGCGTCTGGGGACAGCGCGATCGATCCGCTGCCGGACGAGTTCAAGCCGGGTCCGCTCGGCGTGGAGCCGTTGCGATTGACGGCGACCACGACGAGGACCACCGCCCCCATGACGACAGCCGCTGTCGCGAACGCGGCCGGGCGGGTCAGCCGTAATCGCCCTCTCTTCCCCGGTGCGGGAAGCAGAGGCTGGGCGTCGCTCGAAAGCTCCTCGGACGGCCAGGACGCTTGCGACCCGATGGCGGGGTGCGCGGGAGGAGGTTCCGCGGCACCGGTGGCGGAGCCTGCGAGTCCACCAGAGGGACGGTCTACCGAGGTGTCCGCGCGGATCGAAGGATCCCCGGCGCTCGTCGATCTGACCGCCAGGTTCGCTCTCTCCCAGCGTTCGCGATACGCGGCCGGGTCCGCGCCGCACGCCTTGACGAACTCGACGGTGGTCTCCCAACTCGGGAGCCGGTTACCCTTCGTGGCTTCGTGCACCGTTGTGTGGGAAATTGCCCCTGACCGGCCGGACATCTCCCGGAAAGGGGGGTTACCAACAGAGTTGCGTAACTCCCGCAAGGTCGCCGCAAAATCCTCGATCGCCTCCGCCCGTGCACGCCTGTCGTCCACCGTGCGAAGGTAACAGCACCCACGGTCCTCACTCAACCAGAACCGGTATCGGCGCGAGGCCAGGCGGGATGCGGCATAACACCGGGCGGCATTCTTGGGCATTTCCAGTGCGGACAACGCATGACGCCGCGCCACTATTCGGTAGCGGACGGCATTGATTTAACCCGTAGGTTCCGCATGGTGATTGCTGTGGGGCACGGTGTGGATGCCGAGCGTCAACGTGGCGGGGTGCGGCCCGCTCGGCCGCACCCCGTCTGGGCGTTCGTCAGGCGACGAAGACGCTGCTGCCGAGCACCTGAGTGGTGCGCCCGCCGGGCGGGACGACAGCGATCACCTGGCCCGTGCAGTTGTGCCCGTTGTAGACGAGTGCGTACTCGTTGGTGTTGTTGTGCAGGATCAACGGTCGTATGCGTGGCTCAATGCAGCCGGAGGGATTCTCGACGACCTGACCCCCGGCGAATATGAACTCCCCGTGGGCGGCCTCGGCGGTGGCGGGCGCAAGGATCAGCGCTGCCGTGGTGAGAGTGGCGAGTGCGTGGACACTGCGTCGCATGATGGGCTCCCTGTTCGAGACGAGGCGGTGTTCCCGCCGTTGCGATAACCCATCATGCACTCTCTGTATTCGTATAACTACTCAGTGTATGGGCGTGTTGGGGAATGCCGACGGTGTTCGCGTATCACCAATGGCTGGGGTTCTGGAACGAGCAGCACGCGCGGCACGGCCCGGGGCGGTTCGCGCCGGGTGGGCAGCAGGTCCCACCGGGCGACGATGGCAGCCGGGGTGAAGGTGGCTTCTGTGAGGCCGAACGGCTCTCCTGTGCGGCGGTCGGCGCTCACGCTGAGCTCACATTCGCCAGAGCGCGATGGACTGGACGTTGTTGTCAAAGCCCGGGGCATGAACGGCTGGACGATGCTGTGCGCGCCTCGGGTTGCGGAAGCCGGTCCCATAGTCCAGGAAGTTCGAGTCGTTGTGGATATTCACCGCGTTGCACCCGTTGCCGGTCAGGAACGAGGAGGCGCGATTGTTCCAGTGGCCTAGATCTTTGATGCGATATCCAGCGAAGTCGCAGAGAAGGTCGAAGAGTCGGATGATCACCGTGGCGTTCGCGAGCACTTCTGGGAATTGACGTTTCCGTCCCTGTTGACCATGATGGCGCAGTTTTCCTGCGCGCCGACCTGCTGCTGGTTCTGCGCGTGCGCCGATGGGACGGCTATTATGCTCGCGGCCCCGATGGAGGCCGTCAACGTTGCAACCTTCGCTATGGTGCGAGCTTTCATGTTCCTCTTCTTTGCATTCATAATGTGCTCCGTGCGATGCGGCAAATGGCTCGGAACTCGCGTCCACATGAACACCGCACGAGAGACTCTACAAGCTGACAGAATGGTTTTCGTTTCGTCAATTCTTTAAGTGTTTGACTCTTGCCGATTCGTCCACGGCAGGCCCTTTATAGAGATGACGTCTGTAAAGACGGGCGCCGACCTAAGGTGATGCGCCGCGGCTTCGGAGGCTTATCCCGGTGCGGGGCGCCCCGCCGAAAGCTAGGGTTCCCGCATGTCCGAGTTGGAACGGCTGCGCTGGCAGCTTGACGTGTCGTGGTCGCTGTTGTCCTTGCACCTGGACCAGGTGACCGACGAAGAGGCCCTGTGGGAGCCTGCCTCGAACTGCTGGAACGTTCGCCGGAAGGCCGACGGGACGTGGGCGGCGGACTGGGCCGTGCCGGAGCCCGAGCCGATCCCGGTGCTGACCGTCGGCTGGGTGATGTGGCACATCGGATTCTGGTGGGGCCACGCTCACACCCGGTGCTTCGGGGAACCCGATGCGGTGACCGTGGCCCTCGACTGGTCGGAGGCCGCGTCGCTGACGCCGTGGCCCGGGGATGTCGCGTCGGCGATCACATGGCTGAACGAGTGCCGCGATCGGTGGAGCGGCGCGCTGGAGTCACTGAGCCAGGAGGAGTTGAACTCCACCGACCGCAGCCGCTGGTTCGCCGATGGATCACTCTCTCTGGGCCATGTGCTCGCGTGGGCGAACATCGAACTCATGAAGAACGCCGCGGAAATCGGCATCGTGCGCCATCTGCGCCTTGCGGACCGGGACTGACGAGTAGTCGGCGGAGGCGCCCTGCCGACTGGTACGGGCGCCGGGATTTTGGTAGATCTTTTCCTCGAATCGCCCACTAGGCGACACATTGGACATCGCCTCTGACCTGGCACTTTACCGTCCAAGGGGGATCTTGGCCTCTCTTGGGGTGCACTTGACCTGCGGAAACGGCAAGCTACCCTCGCCCTATCACAGGTTTCCGGTTTGTTCACATTGATCCAGTGATTACCAATTTTGTCAGGATCTGTGTGCATAAATCCGGTCTTGTTCGGGAGGTCCCCTCACTTCCATGACGCCAGAGATTCAGAGGTTCATCGAACTGCTCCAGAGCCAGCTCGGCTATGCCGGCAAGGGCGCGGCCACCAAGTTCGGCGAATGGTACGGCAACAACGTCGAGTTCGACGCCGACTACAGCTCGGCCCCGTGGTGCGACATGTACCTGTCGTGGGCGGCCCACAAGCTCGGCTACCAGGAGTGGATCGGGCAGTTCGCGTGGACGGTGGCACACGCGCGGTGGTTCAAGGAACACCATGCGTGGGGGAAGGCCCCGAAGCCCGGCGCACTCGTCTTCTTCGACTGGAGCGGCACCGGCCAGATCGACAACATCGACCACGTCGGCGTCGTGACGAAAGTGAAGGGCGACAAGATCTTCACCATCGAGGGCAACACAGGTGGCGGCGTCGTGGAGCGCAAGGAACGCGACACGAACAGCGTCGTCGGGTACGGCTACCCGGAGCGCGTCAAGTCCCGCCTGGACGAAACCGCATCCGGCACCCAGCAGGTCAGTCAAGGCGCGGCCCGGCCCCCAGGCGCCCCGGCGCAGACCGACGACCGGACCAGCGAAGCCCGGACCGGCCCGCACCCGCCCCGAGACCAATCCGCCGACCAGAACCCCGAGGCATCGCGCGACACCCACATGACCCAGGAACAACCCGGCCAAGGTCGCTCCGACACGCGGCCAGACGCGAACACGACCCGCGAACAACTAGCCGATCGCCCACCCCACCAGCCACCCGGCGGCCACACGGGCAAAGACCGGCCACTCGGTGGGCCGCCTGGCGAGTCTTTCGGTGGCTCTCCCGGCGACAATCCCGCCCAGGGACTCCAGACCCCTCAGTCCACCGACGACCGAGGGCCCCAGGAGGGCGACCCGTCCACCGCTGACCGTCCAGGTAAGGACACCGCAGACGTCCCGCCATCTCACGGAAAGTCGACGGGCCCCCTGAGCCCGGACACCAACCAGGACGACTCCCACTCTGCCGCACCCCCCACACACGCACCGCCCCAGGCTTCGGACTCACCGCCCGACGCGAGCGCCCCGTCCCCGAACTCTCCCGACAACCCGACAGCCACCCCGACTTCCGACACATCGACCTCCACCCCGACGCCAACGGCCAGTCCGACTTCCGAAACACCGACCTCCACCCCGACGCCAACGGCCAGTCCGACTTCCGAAACACCGACCTCCACCCCCACGGCCACCCCGACCTCAGAAACACCGACCTCCACCCCCACGGCCACCCCGACCTCAGAAACGCCGTCGGCCACAGTCACCCCAACGCCAAGCCCCTCCGAGACGCCTCCCACAGCCACCGCGACCCCAACAACCTCCGACACGCCGGCCGCGTCGGTGTCGCAGACGGCTGCGGAAACCACCGCTCCTTCGCCGTCGGCCGATGCCTCCGCCTCACCCGAGCCCGAGCCGACCCCCTCTCCGAGCGAGGCGGCGACCACGTCCCAAGCCGAGGCGACCCCCGCCTCCACCTCCTCGCCGACCACCACCCCATCCCCGGCCGAGCCGGTCGCGTCCACCGCAGCCGAGCCGGTCCCCGACCAGGCCACCGATGCCGCGTCGCAGGCGCCCGGCCCCTCGGTCACGACCGCCTTCCCCACGCATCTCCAGGCGTCGGTGTCCGGCCCGCCGGCGAGCTTGTCCACTCCGGCGTTGATCACCTCGGCTGTGGTGGCCGTACTGGCGCTGTTCGCGGTGTTCGCCGTACTCAAGACCCGCGCCCGTGCCCGCGCGGCCGCCTCCGCGTACGCCGCCCCGAGCCTGTCCATGCCGGTCGCCCGTCACGACGTCGCCGAGCCCGACGAGAGCTCCCTGTGGAGGCGAGAGCTTCTGGAAGTCATCGAGGCCGCCATCGCCCTTCCGCCATCTGGCGAACAGGACGGCGACTCACCCGACCGGCAGGAGAACCGGCGACCTGACCCCGAACCGAGGGAGCAGGACGTCTTGACCGAGCCGCTGGAGGCCGTCATCGACACCGGCACGTCAGAACGCATCGTCATTCCCGAAGCGACGACCCCGTTCGACGCCTTCACCCCGGCCCGGTCCACTGACCAGGACACTCCCGACCCGACCCACCACGGGCACGGGCCGAGCGGTGAGCACCACGACGGCGATGAGGACGGCACCACCGAGAGGCCCTCGACCCCCTGACACGGGCAAGGCTCAGGCCCGCAACCGTCGTAGCGCGCCGGGATTCGCGAGTGGGAGACGTAGGTCACATTCGGCTGGCTGTGACATCTCGCCGGGCTGTTTCGTCGGTGGGGGTGTAACAGCCAACACGGCAAGGGAGAACAGTGTGGACGCCCGTCTCAACTTCCTCGGCAGCCCGATCGCGGCGAAGCTCCTGAAGCATGTCCTGTCCGCGGGCAAGGTCGTGCATGATTCGACCCTGTCAGCCACGACGCAGGAGCTGGTGGCGCTCCGCATCAGCCAGATCAACGGCTGCAGCGTCTGCGTCGACATGCACACCAAGGAGGCCGCGCACGCGGGGGAATCCTCGGTGCGCCTGAATCTGGTCGCGGCGTGGCGGGAGGCGACGGTCTTCACCGAGGCCGAGCGGGCCGCCCTGGAGCTGGCCGAGCAGGGCACGCGCATCGCCGACACGGCCGGTGGCGTCACCGACGAGGTCTGGGCGAACGCCGCCAAGCACTACGACGAGGACCAGCTCGCGATCATGGTGGGACTCATCGCCATCATGAACACCGTCAACCGGCTGAACGTCATCACCCAGCAGCCCGCGGGCGCATACCGGCCCGGCCGGCACGGATAGCGGCACCGGGCCGCATCAGGCTGTTCGGAGGGCAACGCGTCAAATGTCACAGTTCGGTGCGTTGTCTCGTCGGACTGGTGAGGGCATTTGCGACCAAGGGAGTCAGCAACATCATGACCACCCCATCCGAGCCAGGAGACGGCCGGTTCGATCCGGGCCTGAGCGCGATCATGAGCGAACGGCGCCAGCTGATCAATCTCGCCTACCGGCTCCTGGGCTCTCTGGCCGATACTGAGGATGTCGTCCAGGAGACCTACGCCCGCTGGTACGCCATGACCCGGCAGCAGCAAAAGGCCATCGAATCGCCCGGCGCCTGGCTCACCACGGTCGCCAGCCGCATCTGCCTCGATCTGCTCGGCTCGGCACGGGCCCGGCGCGAGAGATATGTGGGCGAATGGATCCCGGAGCCGCTGCCCGATCCTACGGAGTGGAGCGACGGGCGGCCGGGCGGCAGCACGGTCGACCCGGCCGACCGGGTCGCCCTTGACGAGTCGGTCAATATGGCCTTCCTCGTCGTGCTCGAAGCGATGGCCCCGGCCGAGCGCGTCGCGTTCATCCTGCACGATGTCTTCCGCTACTCCTTCGCCGAAGTGGCCGAGATCGTCGGTCGTACGCCGGCGGCATGCCGCCAGCTGGCCTGGTTGGCCCGCCGCCGTATTCACGCGTCTCAGGTGCCCGCGGCACCGACGGCTCAGCAGGCCGGAATCGTCAGGGACTTCAAAAAGGCATGGGAAGCCAAGGACATCGACGCTCTCGTCGGCCTCCTCGACCCCGACGCCACGGGGACAGCCGACGGCGGTGGCCTGGTCAGCGCCATGCTCCGCCCGATGGAAGGCGGCGAGCGGATCGCGCGCGCCTTCGTCGCCATCGCCGGCCTGACACCCGACCTGGCGATCCTGGAGCGTACAGTCAACGGCCGGCCGGGTCTGGTGGCCCAGCAAGACGGCGTCACCGTGGTGGTGCTGGCCTTCGACGTCGCAGGCGAACGGATCAGGCGCATCTGGTCGGTACTGAATCCCGAGAAGCTCCGGCCTTGGACGACGGGCTGACCCGCGGGCCAGGCCGCCGCGGGCGCCCTTACGCCGGGCGTCTCATGTTCGACCAGAGGGCTCGATCTCGGATCAGGAAAGGGAGCAACTGATGACCAAAACGGAGTAGGGAAGGGGTTCGCTGGCTGGGAGGGTTGCGGTCGTGACCGGGGCGGGTGCAGTGGGGGTGCACCGAGCCGCGCGGGGAGAAACCGCTACGGCCTCTCCCCGCTCTTCATCGACCCAGATCACCTGTGGAGGGCTGAAGCGAAGTTACAAGCCCGCGCGCCTGCAGGCCTCCTGGGCATTCGCCCAGGGGTAGAACGGAATCTCGTCTTGGATGCGGAGGGCGCAGGTGATGAGCCACCCAGCTCTTCCCGCGTTCGCCTGGCCCCACTTGCATGTGTCGATGACGCCCTGATCTGTGGCGCTGGGGCCGCCGATGTAGGCGAGGCACTGCGCCGCAGTTGCTTGCGCGGGTGCTGACATGACTGAACCGGAAAAGATGCATGCCGCTACGCCGACGGTGGCGAATGTGATCTTTCTAAGTATCCGTGGCATGGCTCAGTACCTCTCTCGTTCGTGTGCTTGAGGTCAGCGGTGTGACACCGCACTTCACCCTCCATCACCGAAGATCGCGAGGCCAGGACAGCAGCCGGACATATGGCGGACATTCCAGGGAAACGCACCGAGACCGGCGGGCGGCTTTCGAGAGGGAGGCCGCCCGCCGGCTGGGTTCACGTGTCCTTGCAGCCCTTGCCCTTGCCCGGCTTCGGGCATTCCGGGCCGGGCGTCGCGGCCTTGACCAGCATGAACTTGGCCGTGCCGACAGCCGAGGTGTTGCCGGCTTTGTCAGTGGCTCGGTAGGTCACGGTGTGGGCGCCCGGCTGGCTGACGGCGAGGGGTTGCGCGTACGCCGCGTACGGCTGGCCGTCGAGGGAGTACTCCACCTTGGCGACCCCGGACTCGGTGTCGGTCGCGGTGAGCGTCACCGTGGCGGAGCCCACGTAGTTCCAGGCCCAGTCCATGTTGCCGGTGATCTGCGCCGTCACCTGCGGCGGGGTGGTGTCCTGTCCCGGAGGAGCCGCCACGGTGAACGTCACCGAGCCCACCGGCGAGGTGTTGCCGGCCTTGTCCGTGGCCCGGTAGCGCACCGTGTGCGCGCCTGCCTTGTTGACCGACACCGGAGCCGAGTATGCCGTGAAGGCGCCGTCGTCCAGGGAGTACTCCACCGTGTCGACCCCGGACTGGGTGTCGGTCGCGGTGAGGGTCACGGTCGCGGAGCCGATGTAGTTGCCGTCGTCGTCCCGGTCGCCTGTGACCTGGGCGGTCACCTGCGGGGGAGTGGTGTCCTTCTCCTGCTCCGTCACCACCGTGAAGGTCGTCGTGCCCGGGTCGGAGGTGTTGCCGGCTTTGTCGGTGGCCCGGTAGGCCACGGTGTGGGCGCCCGGCTGGCTGACGGCGAGGGGTTGCGCGTACGCCGCGTACGGCTGGCCGTCGAGGGAGTACTCCACCGTGTCGACCCCGGACTCGGCGTCGGTCGCGGTGAGGGTCACGGTCGCGGAGCCGACGTAGTTGCCGTCGTCGTCCCGGTCACCTGTGACCTGGGCGGTCACCTGCGGCGGAGTGGTGTCCTCTCCCGGAGGAGCCACCACCGTGAAGGTCGTCGTGCCCGGGTCGGAGGTGTTGCTGGCCTTGTCGGTGGCCCGGTAGCGCACCGTGTGCGCGCCTGCCTCGTTGACCGACACCGGAGCCGAGTACGCCGTGAACGCTCCGCCGTCGAGCGCGTACTCCACCGTTTCCACTCCGGACTCGGTGTCGCTCGCCGTGAGGGTCACGGTCGCGGAGCCGACGTAGTTGCCGTCGTCGTCCCGGTCACCCGACACCTGCGCCGACACCTGCGGGGGAGTGGTGTCCGTGCCGCCGCCGTCGGTGACCACCAGCTCGCCGACCATCTGGCCATGACCGGGAATCGCGCAGAAGAAGCGGTACTTGCCCGGAGTGAGGTTCACCTGCGCCTGGTGCCGGCCGCCGTTCGCGTCGAAGGGGCTGGCGATGATGTTGAGGCTGACGTCGTGGTTGTAGCCGGGGGTGGAGACGTCGAAGGTCAGGGTGTGCGTCATGCCGGTGGTGTTGCCGGTCGCCGCACTGTTCTCGAAGACGATGGTGGTGGGCCCCGCGGTGGCGGTGTCCGGCGTCGACTTGTAGGCGGTCATGCTGTTGTCGGCCGTCCAGGTGAGCACCTGGTCGGCCTGGGCCGTCAGCCGCATGCGGGGCTGCGCGTCGGCCTGGACCGACGCCAGGAAGAGCGCGGGAAGCGCCACGGTCAGCAGCACCACGGCCAGGCCCGGCGCCGTGGCGGCGGCTTTGAACGTCCTGCGTAAGGCATGGATCAAGCGGACATGCATGGGATCGATGCACCTCTCAAAGTCTGCGCGCGTGCCGGCGGGCGGCACGCTCCGGCTGGGGTGGGGTGCCGGGCGGGGTACGCACCCGGCCCGGCACCCGGCCGATGGAGCGGCCTAGAGTTCGCGCACCCGGATGTTGCGGAATTCGATCGCGTCGTTGTTGCCGTGGTTCTGCAGCCCGACGAACCCGCTGATGAACTGGCGCAGGTCCGTGGGCGGGTCGCCGGCGCGGGACGACGTCTTGCCCGGCGTGTTGTCGAACTCGTTGATCACCTTGCCGTTGCGGATGATCGTGTAGTGCTGCCCGACCACCCGGACCTCGTAGTCGTTCCACGTGCCCTTCGGGGTGACCCCGGCCTTGTCCAGGCCCGTGGCGGCGAAGTTGTAGACGGAGCCGGTCTTCTGCGGCTCGCCCGTGTCGCCGTCGTAGATCTGGATCTCGTGACCGCAGAAGATCGCGACCCAGGCGGGCGACGTACGGGCCGAGCCTGTCGTTCCGCAGCTTCCCGCCGGACGCTGCTCCAGCGGCGTTCTCGGATCGGGGAAGCGGACGAAGACTCCGCTGTTGGCGCGGAGCGCGTCGGGCGCGACGTCACGGAACTGCAGCCTCAGCGAGAAGTCGGCGTACGCCTTCTTGGAGTACCACAACATTCCGAGACCGCCGGTGGCGCGGATCGTGCCGTCCGGCTGCAGGTTGAACTGTCCCGACGGGGCCTGCGTCCACCCCTGGAGCGACTGCGCCGTCCCGTCGAAGAGGGGCTCGTACCCGTTCGTCTTGCCGATCTCGGACTGGGCGGCCGCCTTCTTGAGCGCGGACGCCTCGCGGCTGTCGATGACGCCGTCCTTATGGGCCTTGTTCACCACGTCGTTGAGGTGGCTCATGAACTCGCCGTGGTTCTTCCAGTCGCGCTCGTCGTCGATCAGGTCGTTGAGCGTGCAGCCGCCGCCGGCCACGCGGTTGGCCACGCCGGTGTCGGTGTCGAGCAGCCGGACCGTCGGCCGGGCGTCGGGGGCGGTGCATTCGACCTTGACGTCGATCGTGCCGGTGGCCGCCTTGCCGTCGGCGTAGGTGACCTTCAGCGTCGCCTTGTAGGTGCCGAAGTCCTTGTAGGCGTGCGTGGGGTTCGCCTCCTTCGACGGCCTGCTGCCGTCGCCGAAGTCCCACTCCCATGACACGCCGCCGGCCTTCGTGCTGGAGAACGCCATCGTCCTGGGGTCGCTCTGCCGGAGGGGACGCGCCACGGCCAAGCTCGGGTTCGGCGTCGCCGGACCACCCTTGTAGGCGACGCGGATCAGCTTCTGGTTGGAGTGGAGGCTGAAGAATCCGCCGGCGTAGTCGAGCATGTAGAGCGCGCCGTCCGGCCCGAACTTGGCGTCCATCCACGACTGGAGCTGGGTGTTGCCGCCGCCGCCCGGGATGATCTGGCGCAGGTCCTCGCCGAACACGGGCCGGCCTGCCTCGGGCACGGTCTTCGGGTCGACGCTCACGGCGACGCGGTTGTTGCCGTTGGACTCGTCACCGATGAACCACTTGTTCTCCCAGTACGCCGGCCACGCCACACCGCTGTCGGTGTCGACCTGGGAGCGATGGTAGGTCGGCCCCGACATGACCGCCTGACCGCCGCCCTTGAGGTAGGGAATGGTGAAGGTCTCCTCGCCCGGCTTGTACGTGGGCAGGCCGCTGCCGTCGTCCCGCTTCGGGTAGACGGGGCCGCCGCCCTGCGGCGAGTACCAGATCATGTTGGAGCGCGCCGGTGGGATGTCGACGAGGCCGGTGTTGCGCGGAGAGGTGTTCTTCAGGTTGTCGCAGTCGTACCAGTCGGCGGGCTGGGTGGCGTCGACGTTGCTGCGGTCGCGGTAGGGCTGCTTGTCGCCCATGCAGTACGGCCAGCCCTGGTTGCCGGCGGAGGTGAGGATCGTGGCGGTCTCGTACTTGGCGGGACCCCACGTCTCGCTGGGGCCGCCGGCGTCGGGACCGACCCATCCGGCGGTCAGCCAGTTGTTCACGTTGTCCCAGGCGATGCGCGCGATGTTGCGGACGCCCATCACCCAGATCTCCGGGCGGGTCTTGCCGCCGCCCTCCTCCTTGCCGGTGAACAGGTTGCCCTTGGGGATGGTGTAGGTGCCGTCGGGCTCCGGGTGGATACGGAGGATCTTGCCGTTGAGGTCGTTGGTGTTGCCCGAGGTACGGCGGGCGTCCTGGAACGAGACGCCCTTGTAGTCCGCGGTCCAGTTGTTGCCCGAGTAGCCGCCCGAGCCGCCGGAGGAGTTGCTGTCACCGGAGCCGATGTAGAGGTTGCCGTCCTTGTCGAAGGCCATGCCGCCACCCGCGTGGCAGCAGCTGTGGATCTGGGTGTCCCACTGCAGCAGGTCCTTGCGGGTGCCCTGGTCGATGCTCTGGTCGGCGGCGTCGTAGGTGAACCGGGAGACCGTCCGCTTGCCGATCCGCTTGTCCCTGTCGATCGACTCGTGCGGCATCCAGTAGGCGTAGACCCAGCCGTTCTGCTCGAACTTGGGGTCGAGCGTGATGCCGATCAGGCCTTCCTCGTTCTTGACCAGTTCGTCGCCGCTGCCGCGGTTGCCCATGACGGCGAGCGTGGTCAGGAGCTTGACCTGCTTGGTCTTCGGGTCCCACTGGTGGATGGTGCCGCAGCCGAGGCCGACCTTGGGGTCGTTCCAGTCGACGATCGGGCCGGTCGTGCAGGCGGCCTTGCCGATGTAGAAGACCTTGCCGTCCGGGGCGATGGTCAGACCGTGGGGCTCGCCGATCTGGTCGAGTTGGCCCTGCTTGTTCTGCGCGGTCAGCCGCTCGACGGTGTAGTTCGAGGCGATCGTCGCCTGGCAGTCACCGCGCACCAGGCCGGCCGCCCACTGGATGGCGCCGCCGAGGTGGCTCAGGAACTGCGTGTCGCCGGTGTAGCTGGCCTTGGTGCCGCCCATGCCGGTGTAGAAGGACCGGCCGCCGTCGTAGTCGCGGCACCACGAGACGGGATGGAACGCGCCGTTGCCGTTCAGGCCCTCGTCGTAGGTGTTCTCGCCGACCTGCGCGACCGTGTGGACCTTGCCCAGCGGGTTGGGGCTCCAGTTCATCCACGTGTCGGTGCGCTTCACGGTGAAGGGCAGCCCCTTGTTCGCCGGGTGCTGGCGGTCGACGAGGTCGACGACGGCCTCCTGCGGCTTGCTCTCCGGGGGCTCTCCGGCGGTGGGGCCGAACAGCCGCAGCTCGGCCAGCTGGGTCAGGGGCTCGCCGCTGTTCGCGGTGATGGTGAGCCGGTAGTACTGGTAGGCCGTGCTGTTGTCGAAGGTGTATTCCTTGGTCTGGAACCGCTGGGGGAAGCTCTCCCCGCTCCGCTTGTCGAGGTCGGTCCAGTCCGTTCCGTTCTGGGAGCCTTGCAGGGTCCAGTCCTTCGGGTCACGTCCGGGGAAGTCGTTGGCGGACGTCAACGCGTAGTGCGCGATCGCGACCGGCTTTTCGAGCTTCCCCTGGACCCATCCGGTCGGTGTCCTGGCCAGCCACTTGGTGTCGTTGCTCCCGTCGAACAGCTTGTCCTTGGTCTCGTTCGGCGGGTTCTCGGCGCTGGCGGCGCTCTCCACCACCTTCTCCGGCGGGGGGAGGCTGCCGGCGGGGCGGGTGCCGATCAGCTCGGTGAACCAGGCCGAGTCCGTCTGGGCGCGCGCGGCGTCGTGGACTCCGACGAACCCGCCGCCGTTCCTGACGTAGGCCTGGAATGCGGCCAGCTGGCCGTCGTTCAGCACCGCGCCCATGGCGGACAGGAACACCACGCCTCGGTAGCGCGCCAGGTTGTCGGTGGTGAAGACCGCCGGATCCTGCGATGCGTCCACGGAGAAGCCGTTCTTCCCGCCCAGGTCCTTGATCGCCGCCGCGGCCTGCTTGACCGGGTCATCCTGCTGGTCGGCGGGACCGTGGAAGACCAGCACGTTGACAGAACCCTTTTCGGGCGGCTTGGGGGCGGCGGCCTGTGCTTGGGCGGGCAGGGCGACGGGGGTCGCCAGCCCGAGGATCAGGGCGGCGCTCGACATCGTGATCAGTAAGCGGTGCCAGACGGGTCGTCGGGGCGGTAAGAGGGCTTTTCGGCCCATCGTTCGCTCCTTCGCATTGAGGGTGATTCGGGACCTGCTGGGGAAGAGCTGAGGGTTGTGCCGCGGCCGGGTCCTGGGCCGCGTCAGTGATGCGCGTTCGCCGAGTGGCCGTCACCCGAGTGATCGGGGGGGTTCCCGTCCGCGTCGGTCACCGTGAAGATCCCGGCCATCCCCATGTCGGAGTGGCTCTGGACGTGGCAGTGGTACATCCACGCCCCCGGGCCGACGCGCTCCCCGGCGATCACCTGGAAGCCGAACGACTCGGCCGGGCCGGTGATCTTGGTGTCGATGATCCGGCTCTGGTCCTGCGGATGTTCCAGCAGGCCGGTGCGGTTGTCGGCCCAGCGGTGCCCGTGGATGTGGAACGTGTGGTAGAACTCGCCGTGCGTGATCACGATCCACTCCACCCGCTCGCCGAGCTTCGCGACGAACTCGGGCGCCTGATGGGCCGGCTGGTTGTTGATCGACATGTCGTTGAAGACGACGGTGAACTGCTTGTCCGGCTTGATGTCGCCCTTCCGGCGGACCACCAGCGGCCCGTAGAGCCCCTGCCGGATTCCCCCCGTGCCGTGATCGGTTCCCACGACGTGGTCGTGGTAGTGCCAGTAGCCGGCGCTGCCCGGCTCGATGCTGCCGCCCGGGCGCCGGCCGGGGGCGTGGGTGCGCCAGGTGTAGGTACGCCGGCCGCCCGGTTCCACCACGCTGTTGTTCAGTCGGGTGCCGTCGCTGGCCGCGTCGTAGTCGACCCCGTGGACGTGCAGGCTGGCCGGCACGTCCAGGTTGTTGACCATCTCGATCTCAAGGGTGTCGCCCTCGACCATTTCGATGGCAGGGCCGGGGATCGTGGGCTTGCCGGGCTCCAGGCCGTAGCCCAGCCGGCCGTCCGGCAGCCGCTCGGCGTAGAGGGTCATGCGGCGGACGTTGCCCTTGCCGGGTTTGTCCGCGGGCTTGTCGATTACCGCCTCGGCCTGGCTGGATACTACAAACGGTGCGACCGCGGCGAACGCCGCGGAGGCGGTGAAGGCGCGCCGGGAGAACCCGCCTTTCGCCATGCCTCTGCCTACCTCGGTCATGCTTCCCCAATCGGTGACGGCGCCCCACTCGCGTGAGGGCTGGGTGCAGCTGCTCGTGTGGGTTCGGGAGCGAGGGTGTAAGAGTGGGAATCACAGAGGGTCGAGGGTGATAGTTAGGGTGACCGTCGATGGAAGTACGCGCCCTTTTCGGCCGAATGTCCAAGATGTAGCGGCGAAAGTTAGGCTACTTCCGCCAAAATTCGGTCAAAGATCTGTGCGATCGTGTTCCGCTCGGGAAATCCCGGATCCACGCTGTGAGCTGGGTTTCGCTGCGGCTGACTTCCATGCGGACAGGAACCGTTATCCGGCGTCGGGCACGAGGACGACTTTGCCGGTCACGGTTCGTGACTCGGCCAGGGCCATAGCCGCCGCAGCGTCGGAGAGCGGGAGCGTCGCGGCGATCTGCGGGGCGAGCGTCCCGGCTGCCAGCAGCATCAGCACCTCGGTGAGGTCGTCGCGCAGACGGGCGCGGAAGGCATCCGCCTGCCGGCGGCCGGCCCAGAAGTCGTAGAAGTAGGCGTTGCGGCCGTTGGGAAGATAGTTCCAGAGCATCAGCCGGAAATACGACTTGAGGACCGGCAGCCGGGCATTGCCCTCGTCGTCCTTGGTGGCCGCGGTCCCGTACGACACCAGGGTTCCGCCTCGGCGCAGCAACTGCCACGACTGCCGCAGCCCGGTACCGCCGACGTGGTCGAACACCGCGTCCACGCCGTCCGGGGCGAGCTGCCGGATCCGGTCGTACATGCCGGGGTCGCGGTAGTCGACCGGGGTCGCACCCAGCTTCCGCACCGTCTCGTGGTGACGTGCCGACGCGGTGCCGATCACCGTGATCCCGGCGTGGCGGGCCAGTTGCACCAGCGTCGTGCCGACGCCGCCGTTGGCGCCGAGGACCACGATCGTCCCGCCGCGGCGGACCTTGGCCATCCGGTGCAGCATCTGCCAGGCAGTGATGCCGTTGACGAGAACGGTTTCCACCTCGGCCGCGTCCAGGCCGTCCGGCACGGGGACCAGGTCGGCGGCGTCCACCTGGACGTGGCTGGCCCAGGCGCCGATCTTGGTCACGGCCGCGTACCTTTTGCCGACCATCGTGGCGTCCACGCCGGGGCCGGCCGCGACCGCCGTGCCGACCACGTCGTAGCCGGGCACGAAGGGAAAACGCGGCTGGTCGTAATACCTGCCTCGGCGCATCTGCTGCTCGGCGAACGAGACGCCGGTCGCCTCCATCCGCAGCAGGACGTTGCCGGAGGCCGGTGCCGGAAGCGGCCGGGTGCGGATCTGCAACCCGTCCGGGTCGACCTTGCCGGGCATGACGATCTCAAGGGTTGTGCCGGTCATCGAAAGCTCCTCAATAGCGTTGTTGTCGCCGTGCTACTTGGCCGGCACGGCTGAGGGCCGGACACCGGTCTCCCGCAGAAATGCGGACGACAGGTGCCCGGGACTGCTGAAACCGCAGACGAACCGGTCCAGGTTCAGGCCGGCGTAGCCGCCATGTCGAAGCGCGGTTCCCTCTGCATCAGCGAGACCACTTCTCCGGTACGGGTGACGAGCAGCGCACGCACGGCCATGGCGTTACCCTGGCTCTCTTTCGTTACACCCTATAACTGCTTCTAGCTTTCGTCAATCGCAATGGTGATAGCCTGTAACTCGAGGGAGAGGCCGACCCATGGACAGCGAGGTGGCGAGCCCGCGCGAGCGCTACCGGGCGCAGGTGCAGGCCGAGATCAAGCAACACGCCTGGCAGCAGATCGCCGCCACGGGCGTGTCAGCGTTGTCTCTCAAGGCGATCGCCAAGCATCTGGGCATGAGCGGCCCGGCCCTCTACCGGTACTTCGCCAGTCGCGACGATCTGATCACGGCGCTCATCAGGGACGCCTACCGCAGCCTCGCCGACGCCGTTCGCGAGGCATACGACTCCGGTGCCGACATCGCCGCGCTGGCTCACGTCGTCCGCGCGTGGGCCCTGAGCGACCCCCACCGGTATCTGCTGATCTACGGCACACCCGTGCCCGGCTATCAGGCGCCCGCCGACACCGTCGCTCTGTCGCAGGAGATCATGGCCGTGTTGATCGGCGCTTACCGCAAGGCGGACATACCCTCGCAGGAAACCCCTTTCGGCGCTCACCTCGACAGCCACCGGCACTGGACGCCTGATCCCACGGCGTCGACGGCCGTCCTGCGCCAGGCCCTGACGTTCTGGACACGGCTGCATGGCGTGCTGTCACTCGAACTCGCCGGCCACTTCACCGGCATGGGGATCGACGTCGCGCTGCTGTACGCCGACGAAGTCGACTCACTGCTGCGTCAGAGCCTCGGCCGGTTCCGATGACCGCCGCCGCGCGAGCGGTGCCGGCCTGCGCTGAAGAGCGAGCTTGAATTCCGGTCGGCCAAGGAGCGTGGGCCCTTGCCTAAGCGCCGCTGCCCTCGAATAGGCAACTCGTGCCGATGCGACGAGACACCAGGCTCGTTCATAGTTCAACCACCTATGAGGGGAGCACGATGATCTACCACAGCATCCGTATGAAGGCCACGGCGGGCGTGACACAGGAGCAGATCGAGGAGGCGCTGGAGAGCATGCGCAACCAGGGCCGGGTCATCCCGGCGGTGAAGTCGTTCGTCGTCGGCCGCGACTACGGAGGCGACTTCGACTGGGGCGGCGTGTTCGTCATCGAGGACCTCGACGGCTACTGGGAGTACCTGACGCATCCGGCGCACGCGCACACCGACCGGATCGGCATGCCCCTGGTCGAGAAGTATGACTCGTACGACATCACCGACGATGACGACCCGCAGATGGGAGCGAAGATCGCCGACCTGCACCGGCGACGGTACGAAAGCGACCCCGAACTGGCCGCGCTGGTGGGCATGCTGCCGTAGCGGACGCCCAAACTGTTCAGGCGGAGAAGCGGTTCACCACTTCTGGGTGGACGACGATGCGCACTACGCCCCCGACAAGCCACTCGTCGAGGAACTTCTGGTGGTTCGGGGCGCTCATGTCCCAGTATCGTTCGGCGAGACGAGCCGCGAGTTCGGCGCCACCCTGATCGTGGAGAGTGACCGAGCCCTCCACCGCTACCCAGTGTTCGGGCTCACCAGGTGGCGCCGCGACGACGACGGAAGCACGGGGGCGCTCCCGGAGACGCTCGAGCTTCGGCGCATCCGGGACGGAGAACATCTGCAGGTCGCCGCCGGCTACCTCGAACCACACCGGGCGCGGCGCGGGCCAGCGTTCACCGCGTGGCGCGACAGTGAGGAAGGCGTAGAGCGGCCGTGTGAGCAGAGCAAGATCCTCATCACGGAACATGCGAGCTAGCTTATGTCACGCCGCATCGGATGGAGGAGCGCGGCCGTGCTCGCCAGTGCGGTGTACCCGAGCAGGACCAGCGCTCCGGCCAGGGGGGACAACAACTGGACGGGTTCGCTGGACAGTTGCTGGGCCATGGCGTCGGCCACGGCGGTGAAGTCGGTCAGAGCCGCCGTGGCGCCGCCGGGCAGCAAGGGGTACAGGTCGCGGACGCCCGGGATCATGATGAGCAGCAGCTCCGCCCCGTACAGGTAGCCGATCACCACGCACAGCGCCGCGATCTGGTGGCGGATCAGCGCGCCCATGCCCACGCCGAGCACTGTGTAGGCGACCATCGCGACCGCCAGGCGGCCCAGCAGCTCGATGACGGTCCCGGTGGGCAGCCCCAGGCTGACGCCGCGGGCCGCAGCGGCGCCGAACAACGCCACAGCCGCGGTGCCCGACAGGACGAGCCCGTAGATCATGCCCGCGAACCCGTAGGTGATGAGCTTGGCGGCCAGCACCCGCCAGCGGTCCGGCGCGTACAGGAACGTGAAGTTGATGGTCCGGTGCCGGTACTCCGAGGTCACGGCCAGAGTGCCGACCGCGGCAGGGACGAAGGCGGTGAAGCCGAGGAAGCCCATGACGGCTCGCACGCCGGCCTCGGTGTGCAGGCCCGGCATCGGGGGGTCGAAGTTCTCCGGCCCGACCAGGGCCAGCAGACCGATCAGGCCGCCGCCGAGGAGCGCGGCCACGAGCAGAGTGCCCAGCCACAGCCGGGTCGCGAGCAACCTGCGGAACTCGGCGTGGATCAGGGGCTTCATGCGTTCGTCCGTTCGCCGGTCAGATTCAGGAACAGCTCTTCCAGGCTGGGCTGGTGGGTGGTCAGGCCGTGGACGCGCAGCTCGTGTGCGGCGGCCAGGTCGGCGATCTGGGCGGGGTCGAGCCCGTGCACGCGCAGGTCCCGAGGGCCGTCGACGTCTATCCGGTGGGCGGTGGGCGCCAGGACGCGGGCGAGCCGGGTGGCGTCCGGGCTGCTCACCCGTACGGATTGCGCCGTGCCGGCGAGGTCGCGCAGGGGCCCGGCGGTCAGCAGCCGCCCCTGCCGGATGACCACCACGTCGTCGGCGACCTGCTGCACCTCGCTGAGCACGTGGCTGGAGACCAGGACGGTGCGGCCCTGCCCGGCCAGATCGCGCAGGAATGCCCGGAGCCAGGCCATGCCCTCGGGGTCCAGGCCGTTGCTGGGTTCGTCCAGCAGCAGGACGCCGGGATCGCCCAGCAGGGCGGTGGCCAGGTTGAGCCGCTGGCGCATGCCGGTGGAGAAGGTGCCCGTTCTGCGTCCGCCGGCCTCGGCCAGGCCGAGCAGGCCGAGCAGGTCCTCGACCCGGCTGCCGGGGTGGCCGCCCATCGTGGCGTAGATCCTCAGGTGATCTCTGGCCGAGTGGTGCGGATGAAAGGAGGCGGCGTCGAAGACCGCGCCCACCACGGTGGTCGGACGCGGGATGTCGCGGTAGCGCCGTCCGCCGATCGTCACGCTGCCGGAGGTGGGCGCGACGTGGCCGATCATCATGCGCATCGTCGTGGTCTTGCCTGCCCCGTTGGGGCCGAGGAAGGCGGTGACCGCTCCCGGCCTGACGGTGAAGCTGAGGTCGTCGACGGCGGTGAGCGCGCCGTACCTTTTGGTCAGGTTGCGGAGCTCGATGCCGCTCATGCGGCCACGGCCCGGATGGCCTCGACGAGCTGGTCGGCGTCGGGGACCGAGACGACGACCTCGTCGAACTCGCCGCCGGAGCTCGCGCGATCCAGCAGCAGGTGGAGCCCTGGCAGGTGGCGGTTGACCGCGACCAGTTGCCGCGGGCCGCCGTAGAGGCCCCACACGCCGATCTTGGTGTGGCCCGATACCGTCAGTCCCCTTCTCGCGCCGCGCGGGACGCGCAGCGGCTCGTCCGTGGTGATCGCCTGCCGCACGGCCGCCAGGGGAATGGTGTGCCGGGCGCGGCCGGCGAAGAATCGTTCCCACGAACCGAACCGCAGAATGATCGAACCGTCGTTGATGATGACCGTCGCCATGTGTCAGCCTTCTTTCCTCAGGGGGAGGAGGATCGTCGCCAGCAACCGGGCCGTGCGGCCATGCCCCGGCTCGTTCGCGAGCAAGGGCTGGACCAGCTCGGCGAACCCCTGTGCGAAGCGGACGAACTCCTCGTCGTCCAGGTGCAGCACCACCTGCTGGTAGCCGGCGCCGTCGGCCGCCAGGTCGACGTGCTCCCTGGCGAGATAGCGCGAGAACTCCGACAGCAGGCTGCTGACGAACGCGGTGAAATACCGCGCGTGATCCTCCGGGGAGGCCGAGGCCAGCGCTTCGGCGGTAGGCGTCACCCCACCTTCCGGCACCGCGTACACCCGCTCCGTCGCCCCTCCGACCTTGCGCTCTTCCACCACCTCCAGCAGGCCTGCCTTGGCCAGCGTGGCGATCTGCCGGTACAGCGTCGCCTGCGGCACGTCGGGCAGCAGGCCGGCCAGGTCGGATGCCGTGCGCCGGCCGCCGGCCACGGCGCCCAGGATGCGGATGCGTACGGGATGAAGCGCCAACTCGGCCCAGCGCTCTGTCGAACTGCTCACGATGGAGACATTATCACTATCAATAATGAGAAAGCTATCGGGCGTCTCGTATTGTCGCCGTATGACGACTGCACTCTGCGTACCCCAATGGCAAGGATCAGCGTCGAGCAAGGCGCCGCAGCTGATGGCCGGCGCTCGCCGCGCCGCAGAGCTCGTTCCGGCCGGCACGGTGATCACCGTGCCGGTGCTTGAAACAGACGGGGACAAGGCCGCCGGGATCCGGGCGTACGACGTGCTTGTGGAGAACCAGCGGCTGACGCGGAAAGCACTGGCCGGCATCGACGACCGGGTGATCACCATCGGCGGCGACTGCGCGGTCGACATCGCGCCGATCGCCGCTGCCCACACCCGCTATGGGGACGCCTTGACGGTGCTGTGGATCGATGCCCACCCGGACGTCTACAGCCCGCAGACGCTGCCGTCGGGCGCCTTCCACGGGATGGTGGTGCGCGCCCTGCTCGGAGACGGGCCCACCGGCCTCACCTTGGAGCATCCGCTGGCACCGCATCAGGTGATCATCACTGGAGAGCGAGCGGGTGACGCGTCCGAGCACGAGTACCTCGCGAAGACCGGCCTGCGCAGGTATGGGGTCGACGACCTGGAGCGCGCGCTCGACGGTCTGCGCGGCCCCGTGTACGTCCACGTCGACCTCGACGTCCTGGAGCCCACCGCCTTCGGCGCAACCTGCTACCCGGAGCCGAACGGCGTGCGGCCGCAGCGACTGATCGACCTCATCTCCCGGGTGGACGACATCATCGGGGCAGCCATCACCGAACACGCGCCATCCGGCGACGACGCCGACCCCGGCGAGGCCGAGGTGATCCGCCTGCTGGGCGCCGCGCTGACGCGCTGAGCCGACCTGGCAGCAGGACGGCAGCCGTCCGAAGTTCCCTACTGGACAGTGGCCGTGAGGGTCACCTCGATGTTCCCCCGGGTGGCGTTGGAGTACGGGCACACCTGGTGTGTGGCCTTCACCAACTCGTCGGCGGTGAGCTGCTCCAGGCCGGTCTTCTGAACCGGCCCGGGGAGACAGGCGTCGGCTTGGCGGGTCAGCGCACGTCGACCGGGCGCAGCGTGAAGCCGTCGTTCGGCTTGCCGGCCAGCAGGGCGGCCAGGCCGCCGCTGAGCGCGTAGGTCGCGCCTCGGGGGCCGGCCGTGATGCCGCTGGTGACCGGGTCGGTGACGGTGTCGGTGACCTTGACGGTGGCGGACTTCCAGTCACGGCCGGGGCGGACCCGCTGCACGACGGCGGCCTTCCCGCTGAGCAGGCCGCTGCTGACCACGGCGAGCGACTTGTCCGGCAGGACCCGGATGCCCGCGGTGAGGGCCTTGAGGTTCTTGGAGAGCTTGACCTTGACGGCCTTCTTGGGGTTGTCGACCGGCACCCGCACCAGGCTGCCGTCGGCCTTGGCGACGATGAGGAGGTTGCCGGGCATCCATGCGACGGCGCTCATGCCCACGTTGTTCAGGAAGTTCGGGACGTCCACGTTCCCGGCCAGCAGCTTGTGGCTCACCAGGACGGAGGCCCGGCCCTTGCGGTCGATGCGGAAGATCGTCGAGGAGAGCTGGTCGACCGCGTATGCCGTGCCGTCCGGGGCGACCGTCACGTCGGCCACGAGATGCTGCTTGTCGTCGCCCGCGACCTTGTTCAGGTCGGCGTACCAGAGCCTGCGCCCGCTGCCGATCTGGTAGGCGGCCACGCCTGCGACCTTGAACGTGGTGGCCTTCGTGGAACGTTCGGCCGTCCCGTAGTCCACGTTGCCGGCCAGGATCCTGTTCCCCTTGGAGTCGACCCGCACGGCCTGCACCGACACCAGCTTCTTGTCGTCGATGATGGTGCGTACCCTGCCCTTGAGGTCGACGGAGGAGATGGTGCTGTGCGCCAGCGAACCCGTCACGAACTTGCGGGAGCCCGGGTAGTAGTCCGCGGAGTGGGGGAAGACCCCCGGCCCCTTGGCGTCGATGGTGGGCGCCGCAGGACGGGAGTGACCGGAGGTGGTGGCAGCCTGCCGGTCGGAAGCGGCGAGGGCGGGGGTGGTGCCGGCCAGCACGATGCCGGGGACCGTCATGGCGGACAGGGCCAGGGCGATCGCGGACTGCTTCAGCTTCATGGGGTGTTGTTTCCTTCCGAAGACGCTGTCCGGCCCGGCGTGCCGGACAGCGTGTGGATGCCGTGTTCAGGTGAGTCGGGTCGAGCCGCAGCCGGTGCCGCGTGGACGGCGAAGTTGCCGTACCGGGCTCCTGTCCGCTGACGCCGGCCGGCTCTGTGCCGGTCCTGCGTCTTGCTCGTGGCTCCGAGTTTGCCGTCGCCGGCCGTCGGCAGCCTGCCCCTGGCGGGGGCAGGCTGCCGGTATCCCGGTGCTCGATACTTGGCGTATGAACAAGAAGACGGGGTTGGGGGAGTTTCTCAGGATGCGCCGGTCGCAATTGCAACCGGCGGATGTGGGGCTTCCGGATTTCGGGGAGCGCCGTCGCGTGCCGGGGCTGCGCCGTGACGAACTGGCGCAGCTCGCCGGGGTGGGCCTGTCCTACTACACGCGCCTGGAGCAGGGGCTCTCGCTCAACGCGTCACCGGAGGTGCTGGACGCGCTGGCCCGTGCCCTCGGTCTTGACGAGGTGGAGCGGGCCCACCTGCACGACCTGGCCCGCGCCTCGCGCCGCACCGGCACCCGGCGCAGGCCCGCGCCGGAGCGAGCGGGAGACACGACCCAGCAGCTGCTCGCCGCGTTCGGCGACGCGCCCGCGGTCGTGGTCGGGCGCCGCAGCGACGTACTGGCCTGGAACCGCACGGGACACGCACTGTTCGCCGGGCATCTGGACCCGCACATCCCCGATCAGCCCGACCAGCGTCCGAACACGGCCCGGCTGGTCTTCCTGGACGCGCACACGCGGGACCTGTACGTGGACTGGCCGAAGAAGGCCAGGGACGTGGTGGGGAAACTGCGGCTCGCCGCCGGGCAGTATCCGGACGATCCTCGGCTGGCCGCGCTGATCGGTGAACTGACCATGAAGAGCCCGGAGTTCGCCGGCATGTGGTCCGAGCACCGGGTCAGGAAGTGGGACCTCGCGACCTACCACATGCACCACCCGCTCGTGGGCCACATGCAGCTCAACCTCCAGACCCTGAACGTCCCGCAGGTGGAGGGCCAGCGCATTGTCGTGGCGACCGCCGAGGCCGGCACCGGGTCAGCGGCGGCACTGAGCCTTCTCGCCCAGGCCGGTGTTCCGAGCGCCAAGGTGGGTTCGCATACCCCCTGGTCGACATCGATCAGAGCCTGACACCTCCTCGGCCGGGGTGTCAGGCTCGGTGACCGTCGGGCTCAGAGCTTGCGGATCGATACGGCGTTGTCGCCGACACCGCCGCCTCGGGCGTACACGCACAGGTAGCTCTGTACGACGGCTTGGACCGTCCAGCCGGGCGGCGCCGACTGGACGCCGCAGATGATGAGGGTGCGGCCGGAGGGCAGACCGTTGATGTTGGTGAGGGTCTGCTGGTTATTGAGGACGCCGTTGGGGGTCTTGCTGATTTCACAATTGGTGGAGTAGGACAGCGTCGTGGCATAGAACCCGGCCGGGGGCGGAGGCGTGATGCAGGTGGTCACCGTGCCGCCGGCGGAGGTGTCGCTGATGACCTTGACGGTTTTCGCGTTGTAGTAGATGGTGCCGGGCTGGCCACACTGGTACCAGTCGAAGTAGGCCGTCGGCATCGAGCCGGTGGGGATGGGGGCGTTTGCGCAGACGTCCGAGCTGGGGCCGAGCATCTGCGTCGATGCTCCTGCCGGGGAGGGAGAAAGGCACATGACGGCGGCCGCCGCGACGACGATGGCGGTCAGCAGTCTTCTCATCGGCGCTCCTGTCGAATCGATGTCGGGCACTCATCATTACCGGGCATCTGCCTCCGAGAAATGCGCATCTTGCCTAAATGTGCAAGTGGCATTTTTTGTCACGCATATTGCGCGTTTCAGCGAAAGCTGCGATACTCCCGCCAAAAATAGGATATGCATATCACCTATTTAAGGTAGCGACCTCAATACCCGAACTCTGTCGGCCGGCGGCGACGAGACGGCGCAGAATTTCGTTCTCTGCTACGCTCCCACCATGGAACGAAATTCCCTCGCGGCGACCGTGCGGGCCCGGCTTGCCGGGCTGCACGACGCCGAGGCGCGGGTCGCGCAGGTGGTGCTCGACCAGGGCGCCGGGCTCGTCCACCTGAGCGTGAGCGACGTGGCGCGGCTGGCCGGCACCTCGGCGTCCACCGTCGTGCGGGCGTGCCGGCGGCTCGGGCTTGGCGGCTATCAGGAGCTGAAGATCGCCGCCGCCCGCGAGGCGTCGCCGGGCCCCGAGCCCCAGGACGATCACGACCCGCTGGCCGCGACCGTCCGTGCCGCGAGGGAGGCGCTCGGCGGGCTCGGCGCCACACTGTCCCGCGAGGGCCTGAACGCCGCCGCCGAGGCGCTCAGTGGAGCCGCCCGGGTCCTGGTCGCCGCCACCGGCCTGTCAGGAGCGGTCGCCCTCGACGCCGCCTACCGGCTGCGGGCCCTCGGACTGCCGGTGGACCTGCCGCCCGACCCCCTCACCGCGCACCTGGCCGCCGAGCTGCTTCCGCAGCCATCGGTCTGCCTGGCGATCAGCCACAGCGGCGCCACCCGCTCCACCGTCGACACCGCCCGCCGCGCCCGCGCCGCCGGGGCCCAGGTCGTGGCGATCACCAGCTACGCCAGCTCGCCGCTGGCAGAAGAGAGCACATGGGTGCTCGTAGGCGGCGGGCAGGACCTCGTCTTCGGGATGGAGGCGGTCGCCAGCCGCCTGGCCCACCTCACCATCGTCGACACGCTGTCCATGATCGTGCTCGCGCTGCGCGGCGGCGCGGCCGAGCGGGCGGTGTCGGCCTCCGCCGACGTCACGGCCGGCCACAGCTACTGAGAGGACACAATGATCAGTCAGAGTTTCGACATCGCGGGCGAACTGCGGGTCAGCCGGCTCGGGTACGGCACCGGCATGCTCACCGGGCCCGGCTACTGGGGGCCGCGCCTCGACCCCGGCCAGGCCGCCGCCATCCTGCGCCGCGCCGTGGAGCGCGGGGTGACGCTCATCGACACGGCCGACAACTACGGGCCCGACCTGGCCGAAGAGCTGGTGGCGAAGGCGCTCCACCCCTACCCCGGCGATCTGGTGGTGGCGACCAAGGGCGGCGTCGTCCGTACCGGCCCCAACCTCTGGCATGTCGCCGGGCGGCCCGAGCAGCTGCGCGCCATGTGCGAGGCGAGCCTGCGCCGGCTCAGGACCGACACCATCGACCTCTACCAACTCCACCGGATCGACCCGGACGTGCCGCTGGCCGACCAGCTCGGCACGCTCGCCGAGCTGCGGCGAGAGGGCAAGATCCGGCACATCGGCCTCGACACGGTCACCGTGGAGGAGCTGGAGCGGGCACTGGAGATCACGGAGATCGCCGCGGTCCAGAACCGCTTCAACCTGCTGGACCGCGAGTCCGAGCCGGTTCTGCGGGTGTGCGAGGAGCGCGGGCTGGCGTTCCTGCCGTGGTTCCCGCTGGGGAACGGCTCGCTGGCCCGCGCCGTCCTGCCCGAGGTCGCACGGCGGCACGGGGCCGCCGCCGGCCAGGTGGCGCTGGCGTGGCTGCTGCACCACTCGCCCGTCATCCTGCCCACGCCGGGCACCGGCTCGCTCGCCCACCTGGAGGAGAACCTGGACGCGGCCGCCGTCGAGCTCACCCCCGATGAGTTGGCCGCCCTGGACACCCTCCAGCCCTAGAGACAGCGGCTGCGACCATCGGCACGCTCAGACCCGCAGCTTGGTCATCAGCTTCTTGAAACGGGAGACTCCCACCGTGAGGGTCACGGACGCGATCCCCATGAGAATCCACCACGCCAGATCGGTCAGGCGATCGCTCGTGGCAATGGTCAGAGCCACTCCTGTGATGATGAGGCCCACCGTCAGGACCGTGCCGATCAGGCTCAGCCAGGGCAGCCACCCGTACTTGTGGAAATAGAACAGCCAGAACCCCAGCCACCACGCGGCGATTATCAGGGCGATCGCCAACTCCCCGAGCGCGCTCAGTGGCCCGAACGCCCCAGAGGTGTCCCTCACCCCTATGAGGGAGGAGGATTCCAAGCCCTCCATGACGGCGCCCCCGTGCACGGCTATGGCCGCCGCCCCCAGCGGGGCCAGGTACAGCCAGAGCATGCCGCCCAGTGGGCGCTCCAGACCGAGGACGATGCTCAGGCTGCCGAGGTAGCACGCCACTATGGACGTGACGACCAGGGCCAGACCCGAGAGCTTGTGGCCGGCGCCACCAGGTGGATCCCACAGCTGTGCCAGAACCGAGGAGAACCCCTGCGCAGCTATGCACGCGAGGAATCCTCCCCAGATCCTGGGGAAGCGATCCGTCACTCTGAAGCCGCGGATCATCTCGGCGACCACCCAGTGCCCCAGGCATTTCGGCTCGCCGCCCGTGCGCCGCGCGGCATCGCGGCCGCACGGAGAGGTGCCTTCGACGTCCCTGACAGTCGTGTACGAGCAGGTGAAGCCGAACTCGATCATCCTCGGACCTCAATTGCCGCGCTGGAGGGCAGTTGACTCGCACGTACGGCCGCCACCTGCTGGTGCAGCCACTCGATGGCCGAGCGGCGGCTGGACTGCCAGACCTTCCACCATGGACCGTCGTCGAGCGGTACGGAGAACCATCTTCGGAGCTTGTCCGCCGAGGCGCTGTGCCGCATGACTTCGGCCAGGACTCGTCGACGACGGCGTACCAGTGTTCCCGCCAGGCTGTTTCCGAGCAGGCACAGCGTGAAGAGCACGACCATCGTGACGGACAGCCACTGTGGCAGGAACGACGGATCCTGAGCGGGCTGACCGGCAACCGGCTCGTCGGCGAAGAGGTGCACAAGCATGCTGGTGAGGCCGACCGCCCACACCGCGAAGAAACCCGCCGCGAGAGCATAGGACCGGTGCACGACCCGCCCGAGGGCGTTCCACCGAGCCTCCGCCCAGCCGGGATTGCTCAGCAGCCACAGGGCCCACTTGCTGAACCGGTCCCACTCGTCGGGCAGCAGATCCCGGTGCAGCCCATCACAGCTGTTCTGGTCGGACACCACGAGCACCTCGTGCAAGGCCTGACTCAGATCGTCGTAACCGAGTTCGAAGTTGGGGCGCCCTTCCTCCCAGTCCTGGAAGAGCTTGCGGTCGAAGGGCAGCCAGTGGAAGTTCATGTCTGAACGGCCATAACCCGGCTCCCCCCAGTGCCGGATCAGGGCATCGCGGCTCGGGACACGGTTGACGATCGTCTCGACGCGCATCCGGTTGAAGTCGTCGACGGTCTCGACGCAGTTGCTCAGAATCGCCTCCCGCTGGTCCTTGGCCCCGGCCCGTGCGGCGGCCACGACGAAGGGATGGTGCGCTGCCGCGAGGCAATTCACCACGAGCGGGTCGAACTGCGCTCCGCAGTCGACCACCACACAGGTCGCTCCCTTGCGGATGCCCCGTTCGAAGGCGGCGTCCAAGATCTCCTGGCACACCTCGTTGGACCTGCTGTCCTTGATCTCGGCCACGAGTTCGAAGACGAACAGCTTGTCGCCGGCCCGCGCCGCCGGCAGGAGCAAGATTCTTCCGCAGTCGTGCCGCCGCAGATAATCCGGAGTGACATCGATGAGGTTGTCGCTGAGGTCCCTGGTCGGCATGTCGGTCTGGGCCTGGGAGAACGCCGCGACGTGATCGGCGAACGTGCGGACCCTGCCCACACGGGCGCGCGCCCGCTGGCACCACTCGCTCGTACCGCCGAAGTGCGCGATGTCGGCATCCAGGTACAGAACAGTGTTGCCCGACTCGGCGAGCAGCTCGGCCGTCATCATGGCGAGCGTGGTCTTCCCCACGCCACCGGACGTCCCGACGAAGGCCCAACTGGGCAGCGGGGTCTGATATTTGCCTGAACGAGGCATGCTCGGCCTCCTCACTGTAGGGGTGGGCGACGTCCCCCCGGCCACGGAGAGGGTCGCGAGCTTGTGCTCCGCCTCCCGGGCGGTTGGACGCTCCTTCGGATCCTTCGCGAGCAGCCGCATGACCAGCTCCGAGAGACCTTCGGGCAGATCGGAGCGGAGCTCGTGCAGGGGTCGCGGGACCGCGCGATGGTGCTGCTGGATGAGTGCCGGGCCGGTCGCGCTGAACGGCCTGCGCCCGGTGAGCATCTCGTACAGGACACAGCCCACCGAGTACAGGTCCGCGCTGGTCGCGGCCGGCACGTTGTCGAACCGCTCGGGAGCCATGTACGGCAGCGTCCCGATCGCCCCGGCACCCGGCTCGGTGATGCCGGTGGTGTCCTCGCTGATCTTGGCGATGCCGAAGTCCATGACCTTCACGTCGCCGCGTTCGGTCAGCATGATGTTGGACGGCTTGATGTCCCGGTGGACCACGCCGGCCTTGTGCACGGCTGCTATCCCCCGGCACACCTGCAGGGCGACACCTATGGCCCGGCTGACCGGCAACCATCCCTGCCCGTCGAGGAGTTCGGCGAGTGTCTGCCCCTCGACCAGCTGCATCACCAGGTAAGGCACGGTGCCGCCGTCGTCCTGGACGATTCCGTAGTCGTGGACCGACACGACGTACGGGTCGTCGAGCGCCGCGGCCGCGCGCGACTCCACCTGGAACCGTTGGATCGCCTCCGCTGAAGGGACAAGCATGGTCGTCTGGAGCGTTTTCACGGCAACAGACCGCTCGAGCACCTGGTCATGGGCGCGCCACACCATGCCCATTCCACCGCTCCCGATGCACTCCTGGAGCCGGTAACGCCCGCCGAGCACCGTGCCTGGATTCGTCAACGTCGGCTCCTTCGAAGAGACCTGGAGGCTGTTGCCGCCGTCCCTCTGATCGCGGTACGGCACGACACAGCATCGACGTAGCGCGTTACGACAACCATGGCAACGAGATGGAAAGTACGTTGATAAGGTCGCGGCTGTGCGTTCGCTGCAAATTGTGCGCCGGTTTGCTCGATGCATGGACAGGCGACGGCCTTATCCAAAAGGCTCATTCAGCGCTGAATATCGTGAACCAATCCTGTCCAGGAACGGCCTCGACGGCCAAGACGACGGCTCGTACCCAGCGGAACCGCCACGGCGCGAGGGGCCCGGATGCAGGAGGCCGCGAACCAGACCCTCACGAGGGCGAACTTCACGCTTGCCGGCACTCCTTCCGGCATCTGAGCAGCCATAGAGCCTCGCCTCTCTCCGCGCCGTCGGCGCGCCTGCACTGTCTCAGACCTGGCCCGGGACCGGTCCCGAACCAGGTCTGAGACAGTGCAGGCGGTGACCATTGCCGGGAGGTGCGTATGCCGCCAGGTGATGAATTCATTTAGCAATGAACGGCGCAACCATTGAATGACCATCTGGGTTCCATGCTCATGCCATGGAGTCCGGCGAGAGTCCCCGCCAAGCTCTTGTCAGCGGAATCTCGATGGTGATGGGGAGGAAATGTTCGGGGCAGACAATACGATCAGCGCGGCATTGGCCGAGGCGGCCGGAGCGGCACTGTACACGCGTAACGCGTTCCGGATCACCGGGGTGTCGACGTACGCTGATCGGCGAACCATCAGGCAACGCAGGCGGCACGTCATCCCCGCGCTCGAGGTCGGCGCCGACATCGACCTCGGGCATGATCTCGGCCTCAACGAGGTCCGCGCGGCCTTCGACCTTCTCCAGGGAGATGCCCGCCCCCGGCTGGTCCACGAGCTGTTCTGGCTCTGGGACACCCCCGACGCCGACTGCTCCTGCCCCCGCAATCTGCGTCGCGACCATGACCAGGCGGTGCGGGCACACAGCGCCGCACTCGAACGGGAGGCCTCGGCCGTCCACCCGGCCGGCCGGGAGCTGGACGATCTGGAGAAGCTGTGGTCCGAGGCCGGACGGCGGTGGCGGGAGGTCCTGCGCCGGGCCGTCTTCTGGGATCACGTCCGGCACCGGGCCGCAGCGCTGGACGACCGGCAGCTGAACGAGTCCGACGTTGACACCCTTCGTAGGGAGCTGCCGACGGCGCTGGTCAGGCCGCTGATCGAGCTCGCGGCCCGGCCGGGGCAGAGCCAGGGGCGGCTCGCGGAGGTGGCCCGAGGTTGGCCGCTGGTGCCGGGGAAGGTGGTCGACGACCTGCTGGAGGACATCGTCGCGCCGGTTTTCGAGGACACGCGGACGGCGCTGTCGGACGCGATGCAGGCGCTCGACGCCGACGAGCCCGGGCGGGCGGCTTCGACCGTGGACGAGCGGGTCCTGCCGAGCCTGCGCCGGCTGGAGGCGGTGGTGCCGCACGGCCGGCACCGCCGCACGGCCGGCGTGCGTAACGAGGCCGCGGTCGTGCTCAACAACTGTGCCACGGCATTGCTGGACAGCCAGGGGCCTGCGGCCGACGCGTCCGCACGGAGACTGCTCGACAAGGCGAGCAAGCTGAGCTCGGATCCCCACACCCTGGAGCGGATCGAGCAGAACCGCGCCTTGCTGAAGGAGGCCGTCAAGTCCTTCGAGATGATCGAGCAACAGGCGAGGACGTTTGTGGACCTCGGCCGCCCCGACCTGGCCGGCGAGGTCCTGCGCAAGGTCAGGCGAGCCTTGCGTGACCAGCCGTGGGCGGACGATGTGATCGACGAGATAGCCGACAAGCTGAGGATCAGCCCGCCCCGCCGGCCCTTGACCGCCCCTCGCCGCTCGTCGACCACCCGACGCCCTTCGGCTGCCCCGCGCCCGTTGTCGCCCGCGCCGCGGGGGTTCTTCAGACGGCTCTTTCGCGGGGTCAAGTTCCTGATGTGGATCGGCGTTCTGATCGGCCTGTTCCTCCTGACGACGGAGTGGTTCGGCTGGAACTCCGCGTCCACGGCCGCGCTCTTCTCCGAGGTCAAGGCGGACAACGCCCCCGTGGGTTCGTGCGTGGAGACCAAGGAGGGCTTGCAGGCCGATCACTCGCAGGTCCCCATGATCGACTGCGGCGAGCCGCACTGGGGCGAGGTGCTGGGCTATGTGTCACTCGGCAAGGCGCCCTCGCCCTACCCCGGAGACGACCAGGTCCAGTCGACGGCCATGTTCGAGTGCGCGAGGCTGCAGGCGCGCCAGGACCTGATCTTCGAGGAGTACACGACCCACTACCTCTTGCCATCGAAAGAGGCATGGAACGACGGAGACGGCCGGTTCGAGAACTACGCGCCGTGCGTGCTGATCCCGCGCAACGGCAACCAGATCAGGGGCAAGCACGTCGTCGATCCCCCGCCCAAACCGGAGGACGCGGCAGTGGTGCCGATGGGCCTGTACGGCAAGCAGAGAAAGCTGGACCCCCCGGTGGGGAGTTGCGTCAAGGACAAGAAGAGGTGGGGTCCGGAGCCGAACAACGTTCCGATCGTGCGCTGTGAGCTTCCCCATTGGGCCGAGATCGTGGGCTACCCGAAGCTCTTCGACAAATCCCAGCCCTGGCCGGGTGACGACAAGGTCTGGGACGCGGCGAAGGCCGCGTGCGCCAAGACGAGCGCGGACCTGAAGGCAGGAAAGGACCATCGGATCCACATCAATTGGCCTTCCAAGGACTGGTGGGGCGACAACAAGGAGACGGAGCTCTACGCCGTGTGCCTGGTGAGCCGGGCCGACAACAAGACGTTCAGCGGTGGTCTGCGATGACGCGTCCATCTGGATTCCGCCTTGTTTCCATGGCCTTCGGCGAGCCGACGGGCCAGATTCGTAGCAGCGCCTACAGGAGGTTCTCGTAGTGGTTCGGGCAGTGGCGTTGCGCATCAGCTCGCCGGAGGGGGTCATGAGCGCGGTCGAACTCGGCGGCGGGCCGATCACCGTCGGGCGCGCCTCGCCCGAGCACGCCCCCGACGTGGAACTGGGGCCGGATCCCCAGCGGTGGGTCGGCCGCCTGCACTGCACGCTGGACTTCGCCGACGGCATGTGGTCGGTGACCGACAACGCCAGCGTCAACGGCACGCTGCTGCGGCACGGCGACGTCACCGAGCGGCTGCAGGGGCGCAAGCGCATCCAGCACGGCGACACCCTTCTGATCCTCGGGGACATGACCCCGAAAGGAGAGCCGCTGTACTGGGAACTGACCTTCCTGGACCCGCACACCACGCGGCCCGCGCCGTTCGGGCCGCCGACCGACGTGCGTCACACCGGACCGGGCCTGCGCTACGACTGGGTGGCCGCCAGGGCCTACCGCGTCGAGAACGGCGTGGAGACCCTGATCGACGGTCTGCGCCCGCAGGGCCACCAGTTGCTGCGGTACATGGCAGGGCGCGGCAACGATGGTGCCGCGGTCGCCTGCGACCACGCGTCGCTGATCACCGCGCTGTGGGGCCCGCGCGAGGAATGGGCGCCGCACCGCTCGTACACCAGGGCCGACCTCGCCGGTGTGGTGCGCGCCGTACGCAGGTGCATCGAGGTGGACCCGTCACACCCGCGCATCCTCGAGACCGTCACGGGCATCGGCTACCGCCTGAACGTCAGCAGACCCCCCACATGATCAGATACGCGATGCGCACCCAGGCGGGCGGCCTGCATGGGGAGAACCAGGACGTCGTGGCGGCCGATCCCGCCGGCGGCACGTTCATCGTGGCCGACGGCATCGGGGGCCTGGCGGACGCGGCGGCCACCGCGCGTACGGTCGTCGACCAGTTCCCCCGCCGGTTGTGCGAGCACGTCACCGCCATCCGAGCGCCCGGCGTCACGCACGCGGTGACCGAGGTGGTCGCCGAGCTCAACGAGCGGGTACGGCGCGAGGCCCGCAGCGGGCCCGGCACGACGGGCACGACCGCGGCCCTGCTTCTCGTACGGGGCGGCGCGGCGCTGGCGGTGCACCTGGGAGACAGCAGGATCTACCTGGCTCGCGACGGCCGGCTCGACCGTCTCACCGAGGACCACGTCCGTGAGGGCAGGCTGACCAGGTTCGTGGGGATGCCGGGCGAGGTCGTACCGGGCATATCGGTTCATGAGCTGAGCGCGGGCGACCGCTTCCTGCTGTGCACGGACGGCCTCACCGGCAGCGTGGACGACGAGGCGCTGGGAGCGATCCTGAACACGGCCGCCGACCTCGAAGGCGTGTGTGAGCGACTGATCAACTCCGCCGCGGCGGGCGGGACGATCGACGACGTCTCGGTGATCGCCGTGCAATACGGGGGGAGGGGCGATGGCGCTGCTCAACAGCGGTGACCGGGTCAACGACACCCTGGTGATCGATCGGCTGCTCGGCGAGGGCGCCTTCGCCGAGGTGCACCGGGTCCGGCACGCCTATCTCGGACTGCAGGCGATGAAGCTGTTCAAGAAGGTCGCCTCGTTGGAGGAGACGCACCTGATGCTGGACGAGGCCCGGCTGTTGTCGACCCTCGGCCACGCGAACATCGTCCGGTTGTTCGACGCGAACACCGTGCAGACTCCTGAGGGCCTGCGCGGCTTCTTCACGATGGAGTACCTCCCGGGAGGCAGCCTTGAAAACCTGTCCAAGGCCTACCCGCACAGCGTGCCGACGGCCATCGCGGTCGACGTGATGGAGCAGATCGCGAGCGGACTTGCGGTCGCGCACGAACAGGACCCGCCCATCCTGCACCGCGACGTCAGCCTGGCCAACGTCCTGATCGGCTACGACGGCAGCGTCATGCGGGTGAGAGTGAGCGACTTCGGCCTGGCCAAGCGGGCCGACCCGGTCACGCGCACGGCCAGCGCCAAGGGCACCATCGCGTTCATGGCCCCTGAGGTCCTGACCAACCAAGGCTACTCGTGCGCGAGCGACGTGTGGTCGGTGGGCACGATCGCCTACTTCCTGCTCACCGACCACCTTCCATACGGCGAAACCGGACGCTACTCCTCCTACTCCTTCGCCCGGTTCAACCGGCGGCTGCTGCCGCCCAGCAGGTACAACGACGACGTCGACGCCAGGCTGGACGAGATAGTGATGTCCACGCTCCAGCTCGATCCCCAGGAGCGCCCGACCAACGCCCGCGTGCTGGCCGACGCCCTGCGCCGGCGGCGCAGGCCCCCGGCAGTGTCGTATCGGGACCGGGACCGGGGCCGGGCCCGGCACCTCGCCGACGAGGCCCTCCGGCTCCACCGGATCCCCGGTGAGCTGGAGCGGGCCGCCGATCTCATGGAGGAAGCCATCGACCTGTGGCCGCCACTGGGCGAACAGCACCAGCCCAAACTCCTGCTGTGGCGCAAGGGGGTGATGATGTGAGCCCTGACCGCAGGCTGCTGTCCCGGATGCGGGAGGAGCTCCGGCAGCGCCGCCACCACCGCTCTTTCCGCATTCCGCCCCCGTCCTGGGACGATGAGGTCACCGAGCAGTTGGAACGACTGCTCGCCACGGCCGCCACGCACACCGAGCCCGTGCCTCCTCCGGATGAGAAGGCACCGGCCGCCACGCGCGCCGAACCGGTGCCACCTCTGGATGAGAAGGCACTGGCCGCCGCGGCGACGAACCTGTGGCGGGCCGAACGCCGGCTCGCCAGGAAGGACGAGGACTCACCGGCGAAGAGCCGGCAGGCCGGCCGTTTCCTGCGGACCACGCGCGGCGCGCTGGCCGAGGCCGGTCTGGTGGTGCAGGACCACGACGGCGAGCAGTTCCACTCGGGGCGCTCACTCGAGGTCCTGCTCTTCCAGGACGATCCGTCCCTGGCCACGGAGACGGTCCTCGAGACCGTGCGGCCGTCGATCTATCTCCAGGACCGGCACATCCAGATGGGCCAGGTGATCGTCGGCTGCCCGCCCCAGCCGAGCCCCGACAGCGACGACGACGTGAGGAACGACCATGCGTGACACCATCGACTTCGGCATCGATCTCGGCACCACGAACAGCGCGATCGCAGTGGCGGAGAACGACACCGTCGCAGTGATCAAGAACAACGACGGATGGGACATCACACCGTCCGCGATCTGGATACCCAAGCCGAATCAGATCAAGGTCGGACGCCCGGCTCGGGACCGGGTCTGGTCGGATCCGAAGAACTCCGCGGCGGAGTTCAAGCTCGAAATGGGGCTCGCCGACGCGCGCAAGACATTCGCCAAGGCCGGGCTGGAGCTCACCCCCCAGCAACTGTCGGCCGAGGTCCTCAAGTCGCTTCGCGCGGACGCCGCCCATCACTGCGGCACGACACCCGACGCTGCCGTGATCACGGTCCCCGCCGCGTTCACGTTGAACCAGAACAAGGCCACCACCGACGCCGCCATGCTCGCCGGGTTCACCGCCGCCTGCCCGCTGGTGCAGGAGCCGACGGCGGCGGCGTTCGCGTACGGGTTCCACGATGCCGACGACCGGGCGTACTGGATGGTGTTCGACTTCGGCGGCGGCACCTTCGACGCCGCGGTGGTCAGCAAGCACGACGGCGAGCTTCGGGTGCTCAACCACGCCGGAGACTCCTACCTCGGCGGGAAGCTGATCGACTGGGCCCTGGTCGAGCGGATCATGGCGCCTGCGGCGGCCCGCGATCTCGGCCTGCGCGACTTCCGGCGGGACAATCCGCGGTGGGAGCAGAACTTCGCCATGCTGAAGGGCGCGGCCGAAGAAGCGAAGATCCAGCTCTCCCGCCTCGAACGCGTCGAGATCAACATCGACCAGATCGACGAGAGCGGCGACACCCAGACCGTCGAACAGGTTCTGACGCGTGACGAACTCGACGCGATCGCCGAGCCGTTCTACGCCAGGGCGATCAACCTGTGCCGATCCGCGCTGAAAGACGCCGCGCTGGGCCCCGCCGACATCGACCGGCTGCTGCTGGTCGGCGGCGTGACCCTGGCCCCGGGCCTGCGCGAGCGGCTCGCGGACCCGCGCCACGGCCTCGGCATCGAACTCGACATAAGCCTCGACCCGACCACCGTCGTCGCCCGCGGCGCGGCCATCTTCGCCAGCACTCTCCGCCGCCCGCACCCCGTCTCGGCCGACGCCGGCTCCGACGAGTTCGTCATCGAGTTGGCCTACGAGCCCAGCGTGACGACGGCCACGCCCACCATCGCCGGCCGGGTGCACGGGCCGGCCGAGGACTGGACGGCCTATTCCGTCACCCTGAGCAACCCGGAAGGGAGGCCGCCCTTCGACAGCGGCCGCATCCTGCTGAACGCCACGGGAGCCTTCGCCACCGAAGTCTCCATCGACAAGGACCGTACGTCGAAGTTCACGGTCGAGCTGATCGACGACAAGGGTGCTCCTCAGCCGGTCGCGCCCAACACGATGTCGATCAAGCATCGCGACGTCGAGTTCGGTGGCGTGCGGCTGGCGCACTCGCTCGGCATCCGTCTCGCCGACGGCAAGTTCGCGCCCGTGGTGCGCAAAGGCGCCACATTGCCGGCCACCGTCCGCGGGGAGTACGAGACCTCCATCGCCCTGAGCCGCGCCGACCCGGACGGCGCGATCCTCATCCCGGTCCTGCAGGGCGAGCGCACCCGGGGAGATCGCAATCGCAAGGTGGGGATGCTGGAGATCCGCCCCAAGGACCTCATGATCGACCTGCCGGCAGGCAGCGATGTGGAGGTGACATTTGAAGTCGACACCTCCAGCCTGGTCACCGTGGTCGCCGACGTGCCGCTGGCGCAGATCCAGTTCGAAGCCATGATCAATCTGACGGACGTCAAGACCCCGAGCCCTGAGCTGCTGAATGGGATGCTGTCCGACGCGGAGCAGCGCCTGACGTCGCTGCGCAGATTGGTGTCGACGGACAGGTCGGGCGCGGCCGCGCGCCAGTTGGACAGGATCGACGAGGAGGGCGCTGTCACGACGGCCCGCGAGCAGGTGTCGGCGGCCAAAGTGGATGCCGGTGCCGCGGCCACGGCCGAGGAGCGCATCCGAAACCTGCAGGCGGATCTGGACGAGGTCGAGGAGGCCGCGCAGCTCCCGGCGCTGGCGCAGGAGCTCGAGGGACTGCTCGCCGAGGCGACGGAGCTGGTCGACAGGCTGGGCGACGCCGCGGACCGCCAGGAGCTCGCCGAGGTGCGCAGGCGGGGGAAGGAAGCGATCCAGGAACAGGACTCCGCGGCGATCCGCGCCCTGATCGAGCGGGCTCAGACACTCCTGATCGAGGTGGAGCGGCGCTCCCCGGACTGGCCGGTCAAGCTGTTTGCGGTCCTGCAGACTGCGGTGCCGTCCCACGGTCAGGTCTCCGCACTCATCCGCGAAGGTAAACGGGCCATCGCGAATGGCGACATGCAGGCTCTCGAGGCGGTCAACCAGCGCCTGTTCCGGCTCCTGCCGAAGGACCAGCGCGACAAGATCGAGCTTGGCGGGTTGAACAAGCGATGAGCGAGGCGTTGCGCGTGCACCTGACCGTGAGCCGGGCACGCTCGGCTGCGCGGGCTGGGGACCTGGACCGTGCCGCCCAGCTTCTTGACGAGCTGGACGGCTCCGGCAAGGATGCCGCCGACGTGCTCGACCTGCGGGCCAGGCTGCACGCCCAGCGCGGCGAGCTGCAGGAGGCGGATCGGTGCTGGGCTGCGGTGCAGGCGTTGGCGCCGCAGGACGCGGCCGCCGCGGCGGGGCGCCGGACGATCAAGCGGATCACCGCCGGCCGCCGCCGGTCCAGGCCCCTGATCCATCCGGGCCTGCTGGGTGCGGCCACGGCGGCGGTGATGGTCGCGGCGCTGGTCGGCTGGGCCGTCGTGGTCCCGCAGGCCGAGCCAGGCCCGCCACCGGCGGCGGCTGCGCGCGCCGACCGGCGACAGGCGGAGAACGACGCCCTGAATCAGCGCCTGGCGTCGCTCGAGGCGGACCGAACGGCGGCCGCGGAGCGCCAAGAGGCCGCTGCCGCTCGCCGCAACCGCGAGGTCGCCGCGATCGCCAGGAGGCTGGCTATGCCAGGGGTGAGCGTCGAACGGCGGTCAGGGAGTGTCCGCGTGCTCTTCAAGGCCGGGCTCTTCCCGCACAGCGCGGAGATCAGCGGGAGGGGTGCGGGGCTGTTGCGCAAGCTGGGCCGCAGGATCGCGGGCCTTGACGTGACGACAACCGTGGTGGGCCACGTGGTGGCGGTGCCCGGCGGCAGGACGGACGGCGGTTCCGTGGTCGCACTGGGCCGTGCTCTGGTGGCGGCCCGCTATCTGGCGGAGGGTGGTGAGCTGGCGTTGACGTCGTTCTCGCTACTGAGCGCGAACCAGTCGGACGGGCCGTTCCCCGACCCGCGACGCAACCGGACGGTGACCCTGCTCGTCGCGCCGAGGGACTCTCCCGGATAAAGAGCGGGGACGGGCCGCGCGGCCGGGCGAGTCATGACAGGGATGCGAACCATCGCCCCGCCGCGTTCCAGCGTTCGACGGTGGGGAACCCGGATCGCCCGGCAAGGGGGGCGATGTCGTCGATCGAGACGGTCGCCCAGGTGAACCAGTCACCCGTACGCCCGGCCTGGCGCAGCCGTACGGTGTGGACCCTGCTCTGTGAACCCGGCGGCGAGAGTTCGGCGATCACCGTCCCTCCTGGCCTGACCAGCTCGCGCAGGCGCTGGAGGAGGGCTGCCGGGTTGCCGCCGATGCCGATGTTGCCGTCGGCCAAGAGCGCCTCGGCCCACCGCCCGGTTCCTGGAAGGGGTTCGAAGACGCACCTGCGCAGCGCCAGGCCGCCTGCGCGGCGGGTCAGCTCCACGGCCAGGGGCGTGATGTCGATGCCCAGGGCGGGAATCCCCATCCGGGTGAGCGCCACGGTCAGTCTTCCTGGTCCGGAACCGACATCGAGAGTGGGTCCGCCGCATCGGGCCAGAATGTGCTCGTCGCCCTCGTTGTACAGGAGCCAGCGCTCGGCGGAGAGCGACCGCATTCGGCCGTCGGCATATTCGATGTCTACGTTTCCGCCTTTGAGGCTGTCTTCGTAGAATGCGCCGATCACGCGGCTCTTCCATTATGGCGGGCGCTGAGAAAGGGATCTGCCGGAATGTTTACGCCACTACTGATGATCATTCTGTGACATTACCCCGGCAGGTCGGTGGCGATCCTTACGAAGCTGTTATGGGCGGGGAGCTGCGATCGTCCGGCAAAAACGCGCCCATCACGCCCTCGGCCGAGAGCCAAATGCGACCTGCCGGGGGTGCGGGGTCCAGAGACCCAAACCACGGGGTCGGCCATGAAACCGTATTACCGCAGACCCGAACTGGTCATTTCTCGGAACGACGTCATCCTTTCGTAAGAGAGGAGGCGCTGTTGCCGCGTTAGCGTCGGCCCATGGAGATCGACGTGGTTCTGCCCTGCCTGAATGAGGAGGCGGCGCTGCCGTGGGTGCTCGGGCGGATGCCGCCCGGTTTCCGCCCGATCGTGGTCGACAACGGTTCGACCGACGGATCCGCGAGGGTCGCGGCGGAGTTCGGCGCGACGGTGGTGGCTGAGCCCCGGCCCGGATTCGGCGCCGCCTGCCACGCGGGGCTGACGGCCGCGACGGCGGACGTGGTGTGCTTCATGGACGCCGACGCGTCCCTCGATCCCGGGCAGTTGCCGCGCGTCGCCGGGCCGGTCCTGGCGGGGGAGGCCGACCTGGTCCTCGGTCGCCGCGTTCTTGGACCGGACGCCTCCTGGCCGGTGCACGCCCGGCTCGGCAACGCCGTGCTGGCTCGCGAGCTGCGCCGCCGTACCGGTGCCGATCTGCACGACCTGGGGCCGATGCGGGCGTGCGGACGTGCCGCCCTGCTGGCCTTGGAACTGGCGGACCGGCGGTTCGGCTACCCCCTGGAGATGGTGCTGCGCGCCGCTGCGGCCGGTTGGCGGATCGCCGAGGTCGAGGTGGACTATCTGGCCCGTACGGGGAGGTCGAAGGTGACCGGTACGGTGCGCGGAACGCTGCGGACGATCGGTGACATGCGCCGGGTCATGGCCGACAGGACAGTATGACGTGAGTTCGCACCATGCCGACGGCGCGCAACTCCTGGTGATCGCCAAGGAGCCCGTACCGGGAAAGGTGAAGACCCGCCTGACCCCGCCCTGCACTCCGCGCGAGGCCGCGGCACTGGCCGTCGCCGCGCTGGAGGACACGTTGCGGACGGTCGCCCGGGTTCCGGTGGCCCGCCGCGTGATCGCTCTCGACGGGGCTCCCGGGGCGTGGCTGCCCGCCGGGTTCACGGTCGTTCCGCAGCGCGGCGACGGCCTGGACGAACGGCTCGCCGCCGCCTTCGACGACGCCCACCGGCTGTCGCCCACCCCGATCGTGCTCATCGGCATGGATACCCCGCAGGTGTCCGTCGGCCTGCTGACCGGCGCCGTGTCGTTGCTCGACGCCCACGACGCGGTGTTCGGCCCCGCGACGGACGGGGGGTTCTGGCTTCTCGGGCTGCGCACCCCCGACCCCGATCTGCTGCTCGGCGTGCCGATGTCCGAGCCGACCACAGGAGAGATCCAGTTGAACAGACTGACTGAGGCCGGAATGAGCGTCGCCTGCCTGCCTTGCCTGACCGATGTGGACACCATGGCGGACGCGATCGAGGTGGCGGCGCTGGCTCCCCACTCCCGTTTCGCCGCCGCGCTCGCCGGAACGGCGGTGTTGTGATGCACGATGCGAGGGTGCTGGTCACCGGCGCGGCCGGGTTCATCGGGAGCCATGTGACGCAGGCGCTGGAAGCGGCCGGACACGAGGTGGTCCGCCTCGACCTCAGGACCGGCGACGACGTGCGCGAGGACGCCGCGCTGGACCGGTTGATGGCAGGGGTCGACGTCGTCGTGCACCAGGCGGCCAAGGTCGGGCTCGGCGTGAACGTGGCCGACCTGCCGGACTATGCCTCGGTCAACGTGTACGGCACGGCCGTGCTGCTGGCCGCGATGGCCCGGCATGAGGTCGGGCGGCTGGTGCTGGCCTCCTCGATGGTGGTCTACGGCGAGGGCGCCTACGACTGTCCGAGGCACGGCCGGGTACGGCCCGCGCCGCGTTCCGCCGCCGCTTTGGCACGCGGGCTCTTCGAACCTCGTTGCCCCCGGTGCGACTCGGAGGTGGTCTACGCCACCATCGATGAGAACGCGCCGGCGGATCCCCGCAACGCGTACGCCACCAGCAAGCTGGCGCAGGAGCATCTGGCCGCCAACTGGGCGCGCGAGACCGGCGGCACAGCCGTCGCGCTGCGGTACCACAACGTGTACGGGCCCAGGATGCCCCGGGACACGCCGTACTCCGGGGTGGCGGCGATCTTCCGATCCGCGCTGGAGGCCGGTCGAGCACCCAGGGTGTTCGAGGACGGCGGGCAGTTGCGGGATTTCGTCCACGTCCGCGACGTTGCTCGCGCGAACGTCACCGCGCTCTCCGGCGGCCGGCCGGGCCTGCTGGCCGCGTACAACATCGCCAGCGGGGAGCCGCGCAGTGTCGGCGACATGGCGGTGGCACTGGCCACGCAGCGTGGCGGTCCTGAGCCGGTGACGACGGGGGAGTACCGGCTGGGCGACGTCCGCCACATCGTGGCATCTCCGCACAAGGCGGGTGCGGAGCTCGGGTTCTACGCCCGGATCGGGTTCGACGAGGGCATGAAGGAGTTCGCCACCGCACCCCTGGCCGGCTCGGCGTGACCTGCCGCGCGGTGGGGACGGCCGTCCTGCTGGTCGCCCTCGTCGGCACGCTCGCGCCGGCGATCGGTGAGAACGCGGATCGCCACGGCCTGTTCTGGCCGTACGCGCTCGCGTGGGCGTTCTTCTGCGCGGCGACGTGGGCTGTGCGCGGGCTGCCGACGCGCCAGGCGATGTGCCTGTTGATCGCCGGCGGGATCGCCGTGACCGCCACCGGCCTCCTCTCGCCGCCCGCCACCAGCACCGACTCCTACCGCTACGCCTGGGACGGACGGGTGCAGGCCGAGGGCATCTCGCCCTACGATCACGCCCCGGCCGAGGCGGCGCTGGCGCCGCTGCGCGACCCCTGGCTCTTCCCCCGCGGCCACGGCTGTGATGGGCCCTATCGTTACCCGATCCCCTCCGGAGACTCGGTGACGTCGTGCACGCGGATCAACCGCCCCGGCGTGCACACGATCTATCCGCCCCTGGCGGAGGCGTACTTCCTCCTGGTGCACGGACTCTCGCCCGAAGGGGCACGGCACAAGCCGCTGCAGATCGGCGGTGCGCTCATGGCGCTCATGACCTCGGCCGTGCTGCTGATCGCGCTCAGCCGCCGGGCCGGCACCCGGGACAACGCTCCGGCGTACACCGCCTGCTACGCGTGGTGTCCCGCCGTCCCGCTCGAACTGGTGAACAACGCCCACGTCGACGCGCTCGGCGTCCTGCTCGCCGTCATCGCCCTGACCACGGTGAACAGGCACAGAGTCCTCGGCGGCACGCTGCTCGGCGCGGCGACCGCCGTCAAGCTGCTGCCCGCCGTCACCGTACCGGGAGCGCTCTCCGGGGTCCTCGCGGCAGGCGGGAAGACGCCGACGCGCCGGATGCTCGATACCCTCGCCGTCCTCGGCCCCGCCGCTCTCGTCGTGGCGCTCGCCTACCTGCCGTACGCGCTCGCCTCGCGCAACTCGGTACTCGGCTACTTCTTCGGTTACTTGACCGAGGAGGGTTACGATGATGCCGGCAGCAGAGACCGGTATGCGCTGCTACGGCTGGTTCTTCCAGACTCGTGGGCGTTCCCCGCGGCCCTCGTCATCCTCGGGATCGCGATCTTCCACGTACTCCGCCACGGCGACGCGGACCGGCCGTGGCAAGGCGCCCTGCTGGTGACCGGGGTGGGGTTCCTCGTGTTCACGCCCGGCTATTCCTGGTACGCCCTACTGGTCGTCGCGCTGGTCGCCCTCGACGGCCGGTGGGAGTGGCTCGGCGTCCCGCTGGCCGGCGGCGTGGCGTACATGGGCACCGGCGCCGGCTTCGGGACCATCGCCTACGCCCTTGCCGCGCTGGCGGTGACCGGTGGGCTCGTCGCACGCGCGGCGTCTTCAAACGGTTCCGCATGGCGAGCGGCCAGACATTGCCGAACGGGTGCCGGGGCGTTGCTTTGGAAAGACCGTTTCCGGTAAGGAGACCGAGCAGCCGACATTGGATTTCGGGGGGATCGGTGCCGGATGCGTCGAGTGGGCAATAAGGGCCGCCTGGCCGCGCGCCTCAGGGGGTGGAGCGGGCCGCCCGGGCCGTTCCGGCCGGAGTTCTGGCGCAGCCCGCTCCGAGGCCCCTGGCTGACCTCGGTGCTCGGACTGATCCTGCTGGCCGGGATCATCCTCGTCGCGATCACCGGGCTGGTGTCGTACGCCGCCTACGAGCCTCGGCTGCCGGGCAACGACACGACCCCCGGCAGGGGCCTGCTGGGCTTCTACCTGTTCGACTGGCCCACGGACCCGGTCTGGTTGTACCGGGTCACCCAGGGCGCGCACGTCATCGGCGGGCTGACACTGGTGCCGATACTGCTGGCCAAGCTGTGGTCGGTCATCCCCAAGCTGTTCTCCTGGCCGCCCGCCCGCTCCGTGGCGGAGGTCGTCGAGCGGGCCAGCCTGCTGCTCCTGGTCGGCGGCGCGGTATTCCAGTTCGTGACCGGGATCCTCAACATCCAGCTCTTCTACGTCTTCCCGTTCTCCTTCTACCCGGCCCACTTCTACGGCGCATGGATCTTCCTGGCCGCCTTCGTCGTCCACGTCGTCATCAAGCTGCCCCGCGTCATCCACACCCTGCGGACGTACGGCCTGCGCGACTACCTGCGCACCTCCACGGCGGACACCCGCCCTGAGCCGCCGGACCCCGATGGCCTGGTCGCCACCGACCCGGCGCCCGCCACGATGTCCAGGCGCGGCCTGCTGGCCTTCGCCGGCGGCGGCTCGCTGGTCATGTTCGGCCTGTCCGTCGGCCAGTGCGTCGACGGGCCGTTGCGCCGTACCGCGCTGCTCGCTCCCCATGGGCGCCACTACGGTACGGGCCCCAACGACTTCCAGGTCAACAAGACGGCGGCGAGCCTCGGCGTCACCCCGGCCATGACCGGCGATTCCTGGCGGCTGGCACTCGTCGGACCACACCGGACGGCACTCTCCCGCGAGGATCTGCTGGCGATGCCGCTGCACACCTACGCCTTGCCGATCGCCTGCGTGGAAGGGTGGTCGACCGTCCAGACCTGGACCGGCGTACGGCTGGCCGACCTCGCCCGCCTCGCCGGGATCCGGATCGGCTCGACAGGCGTCACCGCCAGGTCTCTGCAACGCGGGGGCTACTTCGGTGAGGCTTCGCTCAGCGCCGCGCAGGTCGCCGATCCGCGCTCGCTGCTGGCGCTGCGGGTCAACGGCGCCGACCTGTCCCTCGACCACGGATACCCGGCGCGGGTCATCGTCCCCAATGCTCCCGGAGTACACAACACGAAGTGGGTGCGCGAGCTCGACTTCAACCAGGAGCGATCTTGAACGGCCGCAGTCGGTGGGCAAGGACCTACGGCGCCCCTCCGTGGCACCTGCTCGCACTCGCCCTCTGCTTCCTGGTCGCCGGTTACGCCGCCACCCGAGTGGTCGACGTGGGGATCTGGCCGGGCTTCCTGGTGTGGTTCGTAGGGGCCGTCATCTTCCACGATCTGGTGCTGTTCCCTCTTTACTCCGCGGCCGACTTCGCCGCCCGGTCTTCCACCGCTCTTACCCGTCGCCGTGGTCGTACGGCTGCTCGGCCTCGGCCTCGGCCGACGGGGCGGCGGCCGGCTCCGATCAATTACCTGCGCGTGCCGACCGCGTTCTCCGGCCTGCTGCTCCTGGTGTGGTCCCCACTTATCCTGCGCGGCGCCGAGCCCAACTACAGGGCGGCGGTCGGCTTGAGCACCATCCCTTATCTCACCCGATGGATTCTGGTCACCCTGGTGCTCTTCGCCGCCTCAGCACTGCTTTACCTGCTGCGACGCCTGGCCGCACGGCGGGTCTGCCGTTGAGCGCCCGGCCGATCGGCGACTACGCGATGCTGGCGGACTGCCGCTCCGCCGCGCTGGTCACGTCCGACGGCTCTGTCGACTGGCTGTGCCTGCCACGTTTCGACAGTCCGGCGCTCTTCGCCCGGCTGCTGGACGAAGAGGCCGGCTACTGGGCTATCCGGCCGTCATGTCCGGCCGAGGTGACCCGCCGGTACGTCGAGGACACCCTCGTGCTGGAGACCACGTTCCGGACGCGCGGCGGCACCCTGGTGCTCCGGGACGCCCTCGCACTGGGCCGGGGCGAACGCGGGCACGCGCTGGGCACGTCATCCCCCGGCCTGCTCCTTCGCCGGCTCGCCTGCACCGAAGGGCGGGTGCCTGTGGAGATCGTGTATGTGCCCCGGCCCGAGTTCGGGCTCGTCCGCCCGCTGATGCAACCGGTCCGCGGCGGCCTGATCGCCCGTGGAGGCGCCGACGTGCTCACCCTGTCCAGTCCGGTGGAGTTCCGGACCAGCGGCTCGGTCGCGGACGCCGCTCTCACCCTGCGCGCAGGACAGAACGTCGGTCTGGCCCTGCAGGTCGGCCGGGCCTGGGCGCCCGACCCGCCGCGCCGCACCTCCTGGGCCGTCGCGCGCCGGATTCGCGACACCATCGCGGGATGGCGCTCCTGGTCACACGGTCACGCCGACTACGAGGGACCCTGGCGCCGGCGCGTCAACCACAGCGGCCGGGTGCTGCGCGCGCTGACCTACACCCCGACGGGGGCCATTGTGGCCGCGGCCACCACCTCCCTGCCGGAAAGCATCGGCGGGGAGCGCAACTGGGACTACCGCTACACATGGGTCCGCGATGCCAGCTTCACCCTGCAGGCCCTGAACACGGCCACCTGCGAGGAGGAAGAGACCGCCTACTTCACCTTCCTGTCCCGCGCGTGCGCGACCCAGGGCGACGCGGACCCGGACCTGCAGATCATGTACGGCATCGGCGGCGAGCGCGACCTGAGCGAACGGCGCCTGCCGCATCTGCGGGGGTGGCGGGACAGCGCCCCCGTGCGGGTCGGCAACGACGCCTGGCGCCAGGACCAGCTCGACGTGTACGGCGAGTTGCTCGACGCCGCCCACCAGACTTACCGGGATATCGGCCCGTTCGACCCACTCACCCGCTCGCTGCTGATCGGAGTGGCCGAGACCGCCGCGCGCCGCTGGCAGGAGCCGGACCAGAGCCTGTGGGAGGTCCGTGGTCCCAGCAGGCAGTTCACACACTCCAAGCTGATGTGCTGGGTGGGATTGGACAGGGCGATCACCCTGGCCCCCGTACTGGGGGCAACCTCCCGGGTCGCAGACTGGACGCGCGTCCGAGACGAGATCCACGCCGCGATCCTGACCCACGGCTGGAATGAGCAGGCGGGTGCTTTCACCCAGACGTTCGGTGGCACCCATATCGACGCCGCCACCCTGATGATGCCCTTGGTCGGATTCCTGCCACCGGACGACCCGAGGATCCGCTCCACCGTGCAGGTCGTCGCCACCCAGCTGACCGACGCGAGCGGGCTGGTGCACCGCTACCGTTCCGCCGACGGGCTACCGGGGCAGGAGGGCACCTTCCTGCTGTGCACCTTCTGGCTCGCCCACGCGCTGGCCCTCACCGGCCAGGACGCCGAGGCCAAGCGGGCGTTCGAGACCGCCGCCTCCTGCGCCAACGATGTCGGCCTGCTCAGTGAAGAGGTGGACACCGGCACAGGAGAGGCAATCGGCAACTTCCCTCAGGCCCTCAGCCACATCGGCCTGATCAACGCCGCCCGCGCCATCAGGGACGCCCGGCGTTGAGCACGTCTCGGGTTCCCGTCTGGAAAGCGGCCCCAGCCTTTGTGCCTTTTTGGGGCAAGGGTGACTCCGTTGTTCTCCGCAGCTGCCGAAACTGAAGGGAGAGATCAGGGCCGCGAGCCCGGTTCCGAGAACTAGGGGTGATCGCTGTGAAACGAGCACTTCTCGCGACAGCACTGGTACTGACCGCCGCCGTCGGCACCGTCGGCGCGTCCCCATGGACGAGCTCCGCCGCGCGGCCGACGCCGACGCCGACCGCCGGTGCGAACCCTGTCGGGCCCGGCTGCGCCCCGATCAAGAAGAGCCTGTCCGGCATCTCCGACAAGGGGCTCGGCACCGCCCTGGCCCAGATCCCGGAGCTGTCCATGCTGTCGCAGGCGGTCAAGACGGCCGATTGGCAGACGAAGTTCAACCAGGCCGCGCACCTCACGCTCTTCGCACCGGACAACCACGCCTTCCAGGCGATCCCGGTCAAGACCCGGGACAAGATCATGGCCAACAAGCAGGAACTGACCAAGATCCTCGGTTACCACGCGGTCCAGGGCAGGCTGACCCCCGCCGAGCTGAAGAACGCCACGCTCGCGACCCTCCAGGGCGGCGACCTGACCGTGAAGGGTTCCGGCAAGCACACCACCGTCAACCAGGCCAAGCTTGTCTGCGGCGACATCCAGGCCCGCAACGCCACCATCTACATCATCGACAAGGTGCTCATGCCCCACTGACGGCGAGCGGCCGGTCATCGGACGTGACCGCGTCCGATGATCGCCGCTCGCCTGGCAGCGGCAGGTCAGCCGGCGCCGGGGACGGTGACGGGCTGCTCCTTGACCTGGATGCCCGTCTTGGAGGCGTCGTGGACCAGGCCGTCCAGCGAGGCCTTGCCGGCGTTGAGGTCGGCCGGCGTGGCGGTGCCGCCCTTCAGCTTGCCGGTGAGGCTCGTGACCGCGCCGTGAACAGAGTCGAGAGCCTTGCACAGCGTCGGGTTGGCCATGGCGAAACGCCTGGCGACCTTCAGCTCGTGCAGGGCGAACGCACCCGCCACCGCCGCCTTCGCGAAGGTCCGCTTGCGCTTCTCTGCTCCGGCCTGGAAGCCGCCGCTGCGCAGCGGCCTGTAGATGTAGCGGTGGAAGGCGCCCAGCGCGAGACCCGCGTGCAGCGCGAAGCGCGTCTTGGCGAGCCGCCTGTCATTGCCCGACGTCGGGCATGTGGCGCCGGGCGAGCTCGTGATGCCCGGGGTCGGTGTGGCGACCGCCGCCGGGCCGGTGGCGACCACGGCTTCGGGTGGCACGGCGCCGGTCGTGTTGCCGCCGCAGCCAACAAGCAGCACCGCCGCCAGCAGAGCCGACGCGGCCCGCGTGGCAACGGATCGAGTACTCCGTCCAGCCACTTCTTCCCCCTATGAATGCCATGCGGCCCACGCGTGACGCTGCGCACGAGGCGAGCTTCGGATGTCATCGGCGAGCCGAGTGCCCACCACATGAGTGAACTTGCCACCCTGGCCGTGGAGTAAGCGCCCCTTTGCCGCGCCCGGGCCGTCTCAGCACCCTGTTCAGCCGGACATTTTTGAACGGGCTGACCATGACGGCGAACGGTTTGCTCCGTTGTGGCACCTGGCCCGGTCGCGGCTGCGTTCGTGGTCGGTGATGTCGTACAGGACTGATCGGTCCCGGCGTTCCTCAGGGGGCGCCGATCACGTACCGTGCGCGCAGGCGGGTGACACCTGGCCGATCACGTGGCCGCGCGCCACCAGGTCGTCAGCCAGTCCGCGGGCGTCGAGCAGTTCCAGGGCCCTGGCGTGCACGGCGAAGGCCCGGGTGATGTTGGGCTCCTCGGCCCGTTGTTCCAGGATCCGGCAGGAGGTAGCCGGGACGAGCGATGGCATGACCGCACGGCGCCCTGCCCGGCATCGCGGACATCTGCGGACTCACTTCTCGAACCAGTGGGTGAAGTTGTCCTCTGCACGCCAGGTGCCGTCCGGCCCCAGCGCCACGGTGAACGCGCCGCGCCCGCGCAGTCCGGTCAGCTCGCCGGTGCCGGAGCCCGGGACCACCGTCCAGAACCCCCGTCCCGCCCCTGGCCGGTCACCGTAGCCGTAGCTGGTCAGGACGAAACTACCCGTCCTGCCGTCGATCGTGCCGACGATCCGCTCGACCCCGGCGACGATCTGCGACCCGTCCGGCTGGACCACCCGGACGTGGTCGGCGTGCCCGGTGCCCTCGATGCCGCCGGTGAACCGCTCCGTCATGAGCGTCGCGAACACCGCGGGACCGCCCTCGACGGCCGGGCCGATGTCCTGCTTGTCCATGGTGAGCACCTCGACGGAGCTGGTGTGCGTCACCGCGTCCGGTGGCGGCTGCTCCGCTGCGTGGCCCGTGGGTCCCTCGGTGAGCCCGCCCCAGGTGAATGACATGTGCTCTTCCCTTCCGCCGGGTTTCCCTGGCACTTATCAAACCAAACTGTTCAGTTTGATTACGGAGCCGTAAAAAGCCCTGCATGCCGACCCCTTCTGCCGTCAGGTGGTCGCGCGCAGGAACAGGTCCACGATCCGCTCGACGCGCTCGCGATCCGGGGCGGTCACCGGCTCGTCTGTGGCCACGATCCCGTCCGGCAGGATGTAGGTGAGCAGGCCGCCCGTGAGCAACCGGGTCGCCGCCTCCACGTCGTCGACCACGATCACCCCGGCGTCGCGCGCCCGTTCCAGCAGCTCGGTCACCCGCAGGCGGACGCCCCCGGTGATCGTCTGTGCCCACAGCCGGCCGATCTCCGGCACCCGCGGCGAGTCGGCGATGATGACGCGCGACAGCGCGAGGTAGTCACTGCCGGAGATGGCCTTCAGCACTTCCGAGGCCAACTCGACCAGCGTGGCCCGCAGCTGCGGCAGGGAATCCACCGGCCGGTCGCCATCCAGCACCGCGTGATCGCGATTCAGCCTCGACAGCAGCGAGCCGAGCACGTCGACCATGAGCTGCTCTTTGCTGCGGTAGTAGACGTACAACGTCTGCTTGGACACGCCTGCGGCCTTGGCGATGGCGTCGGTGGTCGCGCCGGCGAACCCCTCCGCGAGGAAGACGCGTGTTGCCCCATGACGGATCTGGGCCCGTTTGGCCTCACTGCGCGCCGACTCCTGAGTCGCCTTGGCCGCATCCATGTGCCAAACCGTACTGTTCAGTTTGATTTCGTGTCAAGACATCACCGCACCATGCACCCGCGCCCACGTACACCTGCGCTCCCACCGGTCCGGTCCGGCTCCACGGAACATCGACACCTCCTGGCGGGCGTTCCTGCGCCTGCAGGCGAAGGGGTTGCCGGCCTGTACATGTTGTTCGTGATGGAGGTGCCGCGATCGGGTCGGACTTCGATGTCGCGAGAAGACGCTACTTATTGTCTTCTTTTCTTGATGAGCGAAGCATCAGGGAGATGGACACGCCCAAGGAAGCGAGGCACATCAGGCCGAACACATGCCCGGAGGAAGTGGACGGGTAGAGCCCAATGTCATTCTCCCCGTCCGTCTTTCGGCCAGAAGCGGAACCGGAACTCCTCAAGCCCTTCGGGATATCCGCCCATATCTTCGTCATCCTCATCGAACTCGTCAGGAAAAAACTCGCCATCGAGCCCCGGATTCGATGTGTCCATACGGTAGCCGCGAACCGACCATAGGGCATCAGGTTTTCCAAGATCAATAACGGGGCCAGTTTCCCCACCTGAATTGCATGCGCGGACCCGCCCCGAACTTGAATACATCTCCGCTGTGTGAACCTCGGCTTTGGGCTCGTACTCGACAGGAGGTTCTTTTTCCCATAATTCGAGCGTGATGGCGACAATGTGATGGTAGCCCGCACGGCTGCGTGCCACTGCCATGTTGGCGGTGGCAGCGAACCAGGGTCCATCCTGGCTGGTTTGGGCGAACAATTGTTCAGGAGGGAGTGCGGCGGCCATGGATGACAGTCCGTCGATATCCATGATCGCGAACGATCCATAGTCAACAAGAAAATTATCTTTGACGTATTCTCTTGGTCCGGTCATATAGCCATCCAAAATTCCACCAGGGGAGTGCTTGCGGTGCTCGAAGCGTCCTTGCGGTCCGACGCTCGCGCCAACCTAGCCTGAATCCTTCGACCTCGCGTTGCTTGCTTGACACGCGCGGTGGCGATCGCGGCCCGCTCCACCGCACTCTCATCGCCGTCGCCTGGCAACGCGCCTCCGCCGGCGATTGGATGACCTACGCTGCCGACAGCAGCCGCCGACCACGAACAGGGAACCGCACATGAGACTGGACGACCACAATGTCGTCATCACCGCCGCCGGACGCGACTTCGGACGGGCCCTGGCCATCACCCTCGCCGATCTCGGCGCCAGAGTCTTTCTCTCCGCCCGGACACTCGCAGCAGCCGAACGCACCCGAGACGATATCCGCAGCCGAGGCACCGGAAAAGTCCACGCCTTCGCCTGCGACCTGACCGACCCAGCCTCCATCAGCGACTTCGCCCACCAGGTCGCCGCACATACCGACCACATCGACGTGCTGGTCAACAACGCAGCGCGCTACCTCGAAGGCGAAGACCTCCTGGCCGTCTCCGACCAAGACGTCATCGACACCCTGGCCTCCGGGGCCACCGGCACCATCCTGGCCACCAAGAACTTCCTGCCCCTGCTCCTGCGCTCGGTCAAACCCGACATCATCACCATGATCTCAACCGCCGGACTCCCCGGACACGCACGCTCCACTGCACACGACGCCTTCTACAGCGCGAAGAACGCCCAAGCCGGCTTCACCGAGATCCTCTCCAAACGCCTTCGCCCGCAAGGGGTACGCGTGATCTCCCTCTACCCACCCGACTTCGACAACGCGGATCCACTCACACCCGACTGGCACACCACACCACGAGGCCCCAAAGACCCACTCACCAGTCAATCCCTGATCGACTGCATCCTCTTCGCGATCAGCCAACCGCGTGACTGCTTCATCAAGGCCTTCCACTTCGAGGAACCCAGCTGACACAGGCGTGCCGTTATCGGTGCTGCCGCAGCTGTATCACGACAGTGCGAGAACCACCGCGCAGATGGTCCTGAGAGCTGCCCGAAAGACCGCGAGAAGGGTGCGCAAGGGCCGCTCCCGAAAGGTCAGTCCTCAAGATCCGTGTACGTGTACCACGGGCCTTCCACGTGCTCAACATCGCGCGGCTGCACATGAGAACTCCAGACATAGCCAAAAGCGCGGTCCCCCAACCACCCTCGGCCCTGCTGGAAATAGACGAGACCGTCCTCCCGAAAGACCTTCTCGAACGAGAGGTTCCCGATGGTCTGCTCCTCAAGCTCGTCGCCCTCCCCCAGCGAGCGAGCGACCGCTTCCATACTCCCGGCCGAGCTGGAGAAGCGCTCATCCTCGGTAGGGGCAATAGTTACGAACGCGACCAGCACGAGAATGGCTGCCAACAGCGCCGCTCCCATGTATGCGATTCTGCGTAACGCAGACCCCTCCACCACGATCGTTCCACTCATGTGGTCATCTTTACATGCTGCGGCAAGGTCGAGGCGGACGACGCCACGTACAGCCGGAGCCGGCCGTTCTTGACGTCGGGGTCGATGCGTGGCTCGGTCAGCTTCAGGACGTCGGCGAGCAGGGGACCGGTGAAGGTGTGCTTCTCCGCGCCGTGGAAGGTCTGGTCACGCACGCGCACGGTGTGCTGGGGCAGGCCGCGCAGTTCTCGTGAATGCCATGGCAGAACCGTAGATCATGCCGCTCCTGCGGTGGAAGACGGGTATTCAGGGTGGAATGTGCGGAAGGTAAGGTGAGGGGTTGTGACGACGTTTCGGATCAGCGAGGCCGCCGCGCTGCTCGGGGTCAGCTCCGACACCGTCCGCCGGTGGGTGGACGCGGGCCGGCTGGGAGCCGAGCGGGACGAGAACGGTCACCGGCGGGTGAACGGCGCCGATCTGGCCGCTTTCGCCCGCGCGCAGATCGGGGAGATCGACGGCGGTGGCCGCTCCTCCGCGCGTAACCGATTTCGCGGCATCGTCACCGAGGTGATCCGCGATGCGGTGATGGCGCAGGTGGAGATCGCTGCCGGGTCGTTCCGCGTGGTGTCGCTGATGAGCCGCCAGGCCGCCGACGAGCTGGGCCTGGAGGTGGGGGTGGTGGCGGTCGCCGTGATCAAGTCCACCAACGTCGTCGTGGAGATTCCCGGTCACGATCGCGTGGCCAGTTACTTGTGAGGAGCCCCCCTGTGGTGTTCAGGCGTCTTTCCCGATGGGCGATCGCCCTGCCCGTCGCGCTCGCGCTGGCGGGTCTGTCCGGTTGCGGCTCCGGCGAACCGGCTACGTCCATGTCCTCCGCTTCGGCTTCGGCCTCCTCCGGTGGCGGGGCCGAAGAGGTGACGGTGTTCGCCGCGGCGTCGCTGACCGGGACGTTCACCGAGCTCGGCAAGACCTTCGAGGCCGCCCATCCGGGCACGACGGTGAAGTTCAACTTCGGCTCCAGCGCCACGCTGGCCCAGCAGATCACGCAGGGGGCGCCGGCGGACGTGTTCGCCGCGGCGAGCCCGGCCACGATGAAGACGGTCACCGACGCGTCCCTGGCGAGTTCGCCGACCACGTTCGTGCGCAACAAGCTGCAGATCGCCGTACCGAAGGACAACCCGGCCAAGGTGGATGACCTGAAGGACCTGACCGACAGCAAGGTGAAGGTGGCGCTCTGCGCGGAGCAGGTGCCGTGCGGGGCGGCGGCGGTCAAGGCGCTGGACGTGGCCAAGCTCAAGGTCACCCCGGTCACCTTGGAGCAGGACGTCAAGGCCACGCTGACCAAGGTCGAGCTGGGCGAGGTGGACGCAGCGCTGGTCTACAAGACCGACGTGATCGCCTCGGCGGGCAAGGTGCAGGGCATCGTCTTCCCGGAGGCGGACCAGGCCATCAACGACTACCCGATTGCCACCCTGTCGAAGGCGCCGGCCGGTGACCTCGCCAAGCAGTTCGTGGATCTGGTGCTGTCGCAGCAGGGCAAGGACGTGCTGACCAAGGCCGGTTTCGAGGCCCCCTGACCCCTGATGATGCCGGTGCGATCTCGTCGCGACCGCCTCACGCCCACGAGGCGTGAGGCGGTCGGCAGGCTGCCGTGGATGCTGGTGCTGCCTGCGGTGGCCGGGTTGGTGTTCCTGGTGCTGCCGCTGGCCGGGCTGCTGATCCGGGCGCCGTGGCCGACGCTGCTGGAGCGGCTGGCCGAGCCGCACGTGCTGGAGGCGCTGCGGTTGTCGCTGGTGTGCGCCACGATCGCGACCGCGGTGTGCCTGCTGCTCGGCGTGCCGCTGGCCTGGCTGCTGGCGCGGGTGGAGTTTCCGGGGCGGCGGGTGGTGCGGGCCCTGGTCACCGTGCCGCTGGTGCTGCCACCCGTGGTCGGCGGCGTGGCGCTGCTGCTCGTGCTGGGCAGGCGCGGGCTGGTCGGGCAGTGGCTGGAGTCCAGTTTCGGCATCACGCTGCCGTTCACCACCCTGGGCGTGATCGTCGCCGAGGCGTTCGTGGCGATGCCCTTCCTGGTGATCAGCGTCGAGGGGGCGCTGCGCGGCGCTGACCAGCGCTTCGAGGAGGCGGCGGCGACGCTGGGCGCTTCGCGGTGGACGGTGTTCCGCCGGGTGACGCTGCCGATGGTCATGCCGGGCGTGGTGGCCGGCGCGGTGCTGTGCTGGGCGCGGGCGCTGGGGGAGTTCGGGGCGACGATCACGTTCGCCGGAAACTTTCCCGGAACCACGCGGACGATGCCGCTGGCGGTCTACCTGGCGCTGGAGACCGAGCCCGAGGCGGCGATCGTGCTCAGCCTGGTGCTGCTGGTGGTCTCGGTGATCATCCTGGCCAGCCTGCGGGATCGGTGGGTGAGCGCGCCGTGACGCTGAAAGCCCATCTGGTCGTCGCCCGGCCCGCTTTCACTCTCGATCTCACCCTGGAGGTCGCCCCGGGAGAGGTGGTGGCGCTGCTCGGCCCGAACGGCGCGGGCAAGACCACAGCCCTGCGTGCCCTGGCCGGGCTCACCCCCATGTCCGGCGGGCAGATCACGCTGCGCGACAGGCCGCTGCACGCCCTGCCCGCCGAGAGCCGTCCGATCGGGATGGTCTTCCAGGACTACCTGCTCTTCCCGCACCTGACGGCGCTGGACAACGTCGCGTTCGGGCCGCGCTGCCAGGGCGTCCCCAAGGCCGAGTCCCGCCGCACCGCCGCCGAACTGCTGGAACGCGTCGGCCTCGCCGACCGCGCCGCCGCCAAACCACGCCAACTGTCCGGCGGCCAGGCGCAGCGGGTCGCGCTCGCCCGCGCCCTGGCCGTGCGGCCCGAACTGCTCCTGCTCGACGAGCCGCTGGCCGCGTTGGACGCCCACACCCGGCTGGAGATCCGCTCCCAGCTGCGCCGCCATCTGGCCGACTTCGACGGCGCCACCGTGCTGGTCACGCACGATCCGCTGGACGCGATGGTGCTGGCCGACCGGCTGATCGTCATCGAGGACGGCACTGTCGTCCAGCAGGGCCCTCCGGCCGAGGTCGCCCGCCGTCCGCGTACCGACTATGTCGCCCGCCTGGTCGGGCTCAACCTGTATCGCGGCACGGCCGACGGGTCCCGGGTCAAGGTCGGCGACCTGCTGCTGCACACCTGCGAGCACCTCGACGGGGCCGCGTTCGTCGCCTTCCCGCCCGCCGCCGTCGCCCTCTACCGCACCCGCCCCGACGGCAGCCCGCGCAACCTGTGGCAGGCCCGCATCGACGGCATCGAACGGCACGGCGACAACGTCCGGATCCACCTCGACGGCCCCATCACCGCCTTCGCCGACATCACCCCCGCCGCCCTGGCCGACCTCGACCTGAACCCCGGCCAGCAGGTGTGGGCGTCGGTCAAGGCCACAGAGACCCACGGCTACCCCGCATGAACGCCGCAGAGGCCGGCCCCGGCCACGACTGCAACGCCATCTGTCTCGGCGGCCCTTGCCACGGCCTGCTCACCCACATCGACCAGGACATCGGCATCCTGACCGTCCCCGTCCCACGTCGCTCACCCGACCAGCCGGAGACGCGCGCCCGCTACCGCATCACCCGCGAGCGGGTGCGCTACTGCGGCCAGGCCGAGCCGTACATCGCGCTGCACTGGGCCGATCAGCCATGCTCCTGCGGCCTGACCCCGTAGCTCTCCTGCCCCCATAACCGGTCGTCGGCGCACACCCTGATGTCGGTGACCTGGCTGATGTGCCGCGCGCCGCAGCGATCGCCCGGCATCACCAGGTGCGGTCCCTCGCCGTCGAGGCGCCGGCAGTCCATGCTGACGGCCAGCACAGCTGGAGTGTTGCCGAACTCCGGGTCGATCTCGCCCCACGACACCACCGCGCGGTGGCCGTCCCGGCCCAGCACCGAGATCAGGAAGCGCAGCCGGTCTTTGCGCTCGTCCGGGTCGAACAGCGGCTCGGCCGCCCGCAGCACGTCGATGAGCAGCGGCCCGGTGAAGTAGTGCCGCCGCAATCCGGAGGAGCGGCACTCGAAGGTCACCGTCACCTCCCGCTGCGGCATCGAGCGCAGCATCGCGACGCTCAACCAGGCGGGTGCGCGTATCTCGCCTGACAGAGTCACCTGGCCGCTCGTTGGAAGATCGGTCGACGTGGGCTGCACGGGAACCCTCCTCGCCTTCGACACGCCTGCTCTTCGCGTGCCGGCCACCGAATGGGCTCGCACTCAACTGCAAGCTGCTTCCAGCTTACTCATGGCAGATGAGAGGACAATCGTGCGATCCGTGCCGCTCATGAGAATCTCGGCCCCTTGCTTTCTTCCGCCGTCGGTAGTGTCATGGGGACTACCAGGCGCTGGTCCGGCCGCCCACGTCAGAGCCGGGTGAGCGCATGTTCATCGACAGGAAGCCGACGCTGATGACGGTGACCTTGGACAAGAGCGTCGAAGACTTCGTGGCGACGCCTCGGCAGCTCTTCATCGACGGCCCGTGGTCGCGGCTGACCCCCTCCGAGCGTGGCCGTCTCATCTGGCGGATCGGCGACCTCATCCTGGAGCACGCCGACGAACTCGCCCAGCTCGAATCGCTCGACAACGGCAAACCGTTGGCAGTGGCCCGCGCCGCCGACATCCCTCTTTCGGCGGACATATTCCACTACATGGCCGGGTGGGCCACCAAGATCGAGGGCAACACGATCACGTTGTCGGCGCCGAACATGCCAGGCGCCGCCTTCCACGCCTACACCCTGCGCGAGCCCATCGGCGTCATCGGCCAGATCATCCCGTGGAACTTCCCGCTGCTCATGGCCGCGTGGAAACTCGCCCCCGCGCTGGCCACCGGCAACACCGTCATCCTCAAACCCGCCGAGCAGACCCCGCTCAGCGCGCTGCGCCTGGCCGAGCTGATCGCCGAAGCCGGCATCCCCGGCGGCGTGGTCAACGTCCTGCCCGGGTACGGCGAGACGGCCGGGGCCGCGCTGGCCGCCCACGACGGTGTGGACAAGGTGGCGTTCACCGGCTCGACCGAGGTCGGCAAGCTCATCGTGCGGGCCGCGGCGGGCAACCTGAAGGTCACCCTGGAACTCGGCGGCAAGAGCCCGAACATCGTCTTCGACGACGCCGACCCCGACATCGCCGTTCAGGGCGCGGCCAACGCCATCTTCTTCAACCACGGACAGTGCTGCGTGGCAGGATCCCGGCTGTTCGTCCAGCAGAGCCGCTTCGAGCAGGTCGTCGAAGGGGTCGCCGACATCGCCCGCGGCATCAGACTCGGCCCGGGGCTGGAGCCCGACACCCAGATGGGGCCGCTGGTCTCCGACGAGCAGCTCCGGCGCGTGACCGGCTACCTGGACTCAGGCCGCGGCGAAGGCGCCCGCACGGTCGTCGGCGGCGGACGCCACGGCGAGCAGGGCTACTTCGTCCCTGGACGAGATCGCGGCACAGGCCAACGACACCACCTACGGGCTGGGCGCGGGCATCTGGACCCGCGACATCTCCAAGGCGCACGCCCTGGCGGGCAAGATCCGCGCGGGCACGGTATGGATCAACTGCTACAACGTCTTCGACGCGGCGCTGCCGTTCGGCGGCTACAAGCAGTCCGGCTGGGGACGTGAGATGGGACACGAGGTGCTGGAGGCGTACACCGAGGTCAAGGCGGTGTGCACCCAGCTGTGACAAGCCTCCCCGGCCGTTGGGAAAGGCGGACCCGGGGATCGAGAGATGGGCGCGGGCGGCGAGCGCCAGGCGAGAACCTGCATGCTGCCGACCGCGCTCACCTCTTCTCCTTGGTTCGGGTGCTGGAGGAGTGGGCGCCGCCCTCGACGATCAGGTATCCCATCTCAGATGGGACGACCCGCATCCGCTCCGGTACCCCGAACATGTGCGCCAGCGGAACGCGATGCGTGTGCGAATGGGCCTTTGGGGTGTTAAGTTATGGCCGATTGTATGCTGTATACAAAATGGAGGAGTAGTGCTCACCAAGCAGGAAGCGGCTGAAGCGGTCCGGCACGCCAAGGTCGTCACGGGGGTGACGTGGGCCCAACTCGCCGACGCGGTCGGCAGACCCTTGGCGTGGACGACGGCCGCGCTGCTCGGCCAGCACCCGATGAGCAAGAATGAGTCCGCCACGGCGGTAGCCCTTCTGGAACTCGGTGAAGACGTCGCGCTGGCCCTCCAACTGCAGCCCACGCGCGGGGCGCTCGCCGCCGCCGTCCCTGTCGATCCGACGATCTACCGGCTCTACGAGGTCATCCAGGTATACGGGCCGACCATCAAGGAGCTGATCCACGAGCAGTGCGGGGACGGCATCATGAGCGCCATCAACTTCCGCCTGGACGTGCGGCGGGTGCCGGACCCGGCCGGCGACCGCGTCGTCATCACCATGGACGGGAAGTATCTCCCCTACCAATGGTGACGGACCCGACGCCGGTGGACTCCAGGCTCCGCCCAAGGGTCACCCGTGCGCTCGTGCCGCGTCCATCCCCGAGATCACCGGGCCGCTGAGCACGCGGGTGGTGGCCCCGAGCAGACGCGGTGCGAGGGCTGCCGCCTGGGCCCGGATCTCAGCACCCGGCGACCTTCCGCAACCAGGTATGGGAGGTCGACCAGAAGAATCTGCCCATCGTGGAGCTGCCTCCTCCCCGCGGCAAGGCCATCACCCCATGGGTGACGATGTTCCTCGACGACGCCACCCGGCTGAGAGGAGGAGAATGACGCTCGGCCGGGTGCCATGGTGAGGGCAGGGGCGCGGAATTTCGGCAGGGGAGGTATGGGCCGTGGGGGACAGCGGGGCGCAGCGGCAGGGGCAGGGCGGAAGGCTGGACGGGCTGCTGCGTGAGATGAGCCGTCAGGCGTCGAGCGGGGCCGAGCCGGACGTGCGGAAGGTTCTCGACTGGCTGCACCGGCAGACCGGCTCAGACATCGCACTGGTGGAGGATGCCGCAGGCACGGTGGAGCTGTTCCCTGCGGACTTTCCCCGGGAAGAGATTCTGGGCCCGCTGGCTCCGCTGCTCGGGCAGCTGGCCGGCGGTGGGATGGCTGCGGCGGCCACCCGAGTGGATGAGCTGTACGTGCACTGTGAGGCCCTCGGTGCGCACGACCCGCGCCCGGTGCTGGTCACCGCCAGCCGTTCCGCGCCGAACCCGGAGACGGTGGCCTTGTCCTCGCACGTCGGCAGCCTCATCACGCTCCTGCGGCGCGCCCGGGACGCCGACCGGAGCTTGCGCGGCTACCAACACAAGGCACGCCAGCTGCGGTTCGCCGTGCTCTCGGCGCTGATGGCGGGCGAACCGACCCTGGCCCGCCGCATGACAACCGGTGCCGTTCCGCCGTTGCTGGACGCCGACAGGCTCCTGGTCTACCTGCTGCACTGCCCCCCGACCGACCGCGACCGGATCGCGCGGGCCCACCAGGACCCCTCCGGCTACCACGGCCAGGACCTCATGGTGCAGTGCCCCGTTTTCAAGGAACATCTGATCTGTCTCATAGCCGATGAAAATGAGGTGGAGGGCTCCGGCGCCCGGGGCCGGGGCGAGGCCCTACGCCGCCTGGTGCGCGACAACCCGCACTACGCGCTGGGCATCAGCGACCCGCACCCCCTCGGCGGGACGGCCGAGGCATACAGCCAGGCCGCCCACGCCCTGGCCGTCGCCCGCAGCATTCCTGACCGCGTGGCCTCGTACCACGGCCAAAGTCCGCTGGAAGGCATCCTGCCCCGCGGGCCGGCCCTCATCTGGGCCCGTACCTTTCTCCGCCCGCTGGACGCCCTCGCGAAGACCACCGTCGACATCACTCGCCTCGCCATGGCCATGCCCCGATCCGCCGTGGCCCGCCTTATCAACCTCAGCCGCAACACCGTCACCGCCCACCTCCGACGCGCGGAACAGGCTCTCGGCCTCGACCTCACCGACGTCCGCTCCCGTGCCGCCGTGAACCTGGCCCTCGCCCTCACCAGCACATGCGCCGACCCCGAACCCGAGACGCAGCACCCGCCCCCCACCCTGGACGACCTGCTGCGCACCGATCCAGCCACCGCCTGGGCCCAGACCTTCCTCCACCCCCTGCAAGCCCAGCACCGTCGCACCCTCCAGGCATGGATCGACGCAAACATCGACGCCCAGGAAGCCGCCCGCCGTATCGGCATCAGTCGCAACACCGTCCGAACCCACCTGCGCACCGCCGAAGCCCTGCTGGGCCGCGACCTGCTGACCACAGGCGCCGGCATCCACGACGTCGTCCACGCCCTCCACATCCTGCTGACCTTGCCGGTTGAGCACCGTGCACGCTCTGGCGCCTAGATTTGAGCGCCGTGCACATTGGCCAAAGGCGCGGCGTCTTCTATCGTCTTGGCCACGCTCCATCTGTCGCACGGGAGAACGATGACACCTCTCCGACGAGTGGGGTTCGTCAAGACGAAGCAAGCATCCATGGAGGCGATGAGGTCGCATCAAGTCCCGGCCATGTGATAGTTCCGGTCGTCCCGCCAGCTGGCAATCGGACGATTTCAGCCGGGCCGAAGACACCCTCTGAACCCCGACCTCCGGCACCTCCGCGTTGGCCCGGGTCTGAAAGCCACCGGGCGCCCTCGACAAACACTTACTTCAGGCCTGCCGTGCCGGCATTTCCGGCCGAGGGCGCGCGGAATTAGCTCACTGCGTGCCCAGCTGTTCACCGATAGATAAGTATCAGCATTTACTGAAAATCCGGATTACCTGTACGGTAATTTGGTCAAGTTTTATTTACCCTCGTGAGGTTGAAGCATGAAATACAAGAAGCTCGCGTCCATTCTCCTCGGCTCCGCCGCCACGGCCGCCTTGGTGTTGACCCCGGCTCCGGCCGCCTCCGCACAGACCAGTGCGACGAAGGCCGCAACGGCGTCGGCCGGAGCCGGGGTCCAGCGCGACAGCATCCGATGCTCCAAGCCCAGGGGCAAGTGGGCCAACTACTCCTGGGGCGAGGGCAACACGACCGTGACCATCTACTTCAACAATCACTGCAGCCACAAGGTCAGTGCCAAAATCAGGTTCGAAGCCAAGGGATCGGTTGGCAGCAACGGCCCCAAATTCCAGTGCATGACGGTCAATGCCAAGACCAAGGGTAAGAAGAAGTTTCCCGCCAGACTCTACAAGGCGTATTCCGTGACCCGAGTCGCGCGCTGCAGCTGAGCTTGTTCTACAGGCGGGGTCATCCACGCCTCACCCTGACCACCTTCGGCCTCGTCGCTGACACCAAGCGACCCTGCCCCAGGACGTGGAGAGTCCAGCTAGGCTGACGTGCGCCGTATGCGGGCGAGCAGGTGCCGGGCATCGTCGTCGAAGCCGTCGAAACCACTGCTCAGCACGATCTTCATCAGCTCGGTCACACGCGCCGTGCCGGCGGGGTCGCCGGCCTCCGCGAGATACTCGCCGAGCCGGTAAGCCGCCTCGGCCACAAACTCCGGATCGTCGCTGATCTCCAGGGCTCTCTCGTAGAGCCGGGCGGATCGTGCCTTGTCGCCGATCTGGTAGTGCAGCTCGGCGAGGTGGGCCACGGCTGTCGGGATGTGGCGGCGGTCTCCGGAGTCGATCACCTGCTGGAACCAGGGCTCGGCCTCAGCGAGATTCTGCTCCCATTTGTAGTCCAGGCCCATCCTCAGGGCCGCGATCACCGCGATCTCCCGCTCCTCGCGGCCCTGGGGCTCGGCGAAGATCTCGAGCAGCTTGAGCTGTAGCGGGCGCGACCTCTCGAAGTCGTTGAGCATGCCGTGCATCTGGGCCAGGTAGAGCAGGGCCCAGCGGGCCTGGTGCGGGTACTCCTCGCCGGTCGCCTCCCGCCACGCGTCCACGCACTGCTGGTATGCGGTGAGCGCGCCCGCCCAGTCTTTCTCCTCGCACAGCCGATCGGCGGTCTGCCGCGCGATCCCGGCCCGACGTGACGCCTCGGCCCTGGGCTCGGTGGTCTGGAGCTTGGTGTCCGCGATCACCTGTGCGGTGGGCCGTACGGCCGGGTCGTGGGCGTGGCCGTGGGACTCCCCACCCTCGGTCAGGATGCCCCGCAACTCCGCGGGAGGCTCGTCGGGGAGACCCACGGGGAAGACGTCGAGCCTGCTGGGCGCCTTCTCCTTGATCCGGCTCTCCACGACAACCCAGCGGCCGTCAGGCGACCAGGCCACGAGGTTCGCCTGGCGCCCCAGTGAGCCACACAGGATGGGACGGCCGTCGGACATCCGCCAGACGCTCGGCTCACGCCGATCGTCCGAGGCGAAGGCGCTCTGAGAGATGAGCACGTGCCGGCCGCCGGGGGCGACCGCGACGTCGCGCACCCAGCCCCAGTCCGTCGCGATTCGGCCGCGGACGCGGCCGGTCTCGGTCTCAACGACGGTGATGCCGGGACGATCCTGACTGATCAGGAGTATCTGGGACTCCTCATGGTCGAACGCCACCTGCCGCACGCGACCGGAGTCGATGTCGTCCGGCAGCGTCACCGAGTCGTCCGGGGCGCCGGAGACGTCAAGGAACTCGACCCCAGGCAGGAGGTGCCGAGCGCGATATCGGCCCGTACGGGACCGGACGTTCCCCGGCTCGTGCGGCACCTCGGTCACCGCGCCTGCCTCCATGTCATACGCCCACTGCCCGTCGTCCAAGAACGACTTCACCGTCACGACGGGGCGTCCGGGCACCCACATGAGCGAGGGAAGCCCGACCCCGTGGTCGAGGCGCAGCCGCTCGGTCCACCCGGACGTCTCGTAGACGACCAACTCCGTGCCCCAGTTGAGAAGGGCCAGGTGGGTACCGTCGTCGGAGAAGGCCATCGCTCTCGCCTGACGGGCTTCACCCTTCCCCGCGCGGAAAGGCTCGATCAGGTGCGCTGACCGGGTGAAGTCGGGCACGTGTGCCGCATCGTCCGGCTCGGTGGCGCCGGAGCCGACGTCCCAGACGGTGGAGCAGGTGTCGCCCGGTTCCAACCCTTCAATCCAGCGCGGGTCGGTGACCCGGACCACGTAGTCACCCTGGACAAGCTGATCCTCGTCCTGCCAGCCGCCGTCGCGGAGGTGGTAGAACATCGCCAGTGTGTCCCACTGCTCATCCGTCATCGGATGGTTGCGGGTGGACAGCCGGTCCACGCCCTCGATGAACCACCGGGAGTTCACCGCCACCCACGCCTCGTCCATCAACGGCTTGTGGTCGAAGGCTCGCGCCAGCGGGCGCGGGGCACCGTACTCCGCGTCCGCGAAATCCCACAGCAGCCGCAGGAAGAACACGGCGTCGTCAGGCAGCGGGAACCCCCCGTCGATGGAGGGCTCGTTGTAGACGACGAACACCCGCAGTCGCACGCTGCGACGATCGTCGGCCACGTCCAGCACGCGGGCGCCGTACAGGTCAGTGGACATGGGACCTCCGATTTGATGCTCAGGACCGGTGCCGGGACAGGCAGTGCACAGCCTGGCAGGAGGCACCGACATTCCGCGACCGATGAGTTTCGGTCGCGAACGTGGTCGCACTCGTGACTGGCTGTCGAGGCATTGTCTGAACGAGCCGGTGGATCTTCAGGGACAGGGGGGTAAACGTTACTGAACAGCGACGCCCTCAGAGGAACTCGATGCCGGCCTGCAGGCGCCTGTACCAGCAGCGCGGAGCCGACCGAGAGCATGAGCGAGTTGTTCGGCGCGGTCGCGGGTTGTCCTGGGTCAGTTCGCGGTTGCGGGCGTTTGCTGCCGCAAGGCGATAGAGCAGGGACGCGTCGCTGCTGGGGTTTTCCGCTGGGTGACGCCCGGTGGTGTCTATCTCGCCATGATGCGCTCGGCGGGCGACGCCGGGACCGGTGATGGCAGGATGACCAATATGGACATTCGCACCGAACAGCTCCATATCCCCGAGGAGGTCCTCGCAGAGCTACGCGGACGCTTGGAAGCTACGCGCTGGCCGAGCCGACCCACCCGTCCGGCCTGGGCGGACGGGGTGGACCCGGACCTGGTCCGCGACCTGGTCGCCTACTGGCTTGCGGGTTTCGACTGGCGGGCGCGTGAACGCGCGCTCAATCGCCACCGCCATGTCCGCGCGGACGTCGACGGGCTCGCGCTGCACGCGATGATCGCCGAACCGGACTCTCCGACGGCGACACCGCCGGTGCTGGCCCTGCACGGCTGGCCCGCGACGTTCGAGCAGATGACCCGGCTGGCGGACCGCCTGGTCGCGCCACCGCACGCCATGACGGTCGTGGCTCCTTCGCTGCCCGGATTCGGGTTCTCCCAGGCGCCGACGGAGCCGGGATGGAACCCGGCGCGGATCGCCCGAACCGTGCACACCCTGATGACCGAGCGCCTCGGCCACTCCCGCTACCTGGTACGCGGCACCGACTACGGCCTCAACGTGGCGCTCCACCTGGGAGCGATGTACCCCGGCCACGTCACCGGGGTGCACATCGGCGGCACCCATCTCGCCGTACCCGGCGACGAGGACCTTCCTGCGGACCTCAACGCGGAGGAACGCGCTTTCGTCGAGGCCGGCCGCCGTTGGTACGCCGACGAGGGCGGCTACGTCGACATCCAGGCCACCAAGCCCGAGACCCTGGCCTTCGCGCTCTCGGACTCACCGGCGGGCCTGCTGGCGTGGATCGTGGAGAAATACCGCACCTGGTGCGCCACCCCGCACGATCTCCACGCCCGCTTCACCCCTGACGACCTGCTGAGCACCGTGACCATCTACTGGGCCACCAACACCCTCGCCTCCTCGGTCCGCCTCTACCGCGAAGACCGGCTCGGGCCGGCGCCCGCTCCCGCGCGGGTGCCCGTGGCCGTCAACCAACCGCAGGCGGAGGAGTACCACACCCCACGCTCCTGGTGGCAACGCCTCCAACCCCGGCTCACGCGCTACACGCTGCTACCCGGTGCCGGCCACTTTCCCGAATGGGAGGCGCCTGACGCGCTGGCGGCCGACATCGCCGAATTCGCGCGAACCCTGGGCTGAGGGTCGGCTGGGGAGCCCCAGAGCCTTTCCGGCCGCCGCCCGGTCGCCGCGTGACCGGGCGTCGTGCCGTGTTTCACGTCCTGCGAGAGCCGGTCGGGGGCAGGACGAGGAGGTGAAGCAGGCGGTCGACCTCGGCGTCCGGGTCGATGGTGAGGCCGGTGTGGGTCGGGCTCGCCTGGACGACGGTACTGCGCGGCGCTGTGAGCCATCGGAAGCGCTGACCGGGATCCAGGGTGACGGGCGGTCCCGCGGCGGCGTCGCCCGCGCAGACGGCGGCTATCGTGCGCAGGGCGTGCTCGATCGCCGCGATGTCCGTGGCGGGGTCGAGCAGGCGCAGGCGATCGGCGTCCACGTGGATCCGCGCGCCGAGGTATCGCCGCGCCCGGCAGTAGAGCAGGACGCCCGCGTTGAGCGTCTCGCCGCGATCGATGCGCGGGATCACGCGCAGCAGCGCGTAGTCGAACGCCTCGGGTTGCCAGGTCATCGCAGCCCCTTGCCGTCGCGCGTGGCGGATCGGGTGGGACGGCTCTTCGGCTGGGGCGGCGCCTGGGCGATCGTGTCGAGCACTCCGGGGAGCCAGCTCTCGCGCGCCGCGAGACGGTGCGTGATCCGACGCGCATAGACCTCGCGAAGCCGTTCGGGGGTGTCGAAGCCCTCCTCGCCGACGAGCCAGGGCTCCGGGACCGCCGCGACGGCGGCGCGGACGGCCTCGCCGGTGAGCTGTGGCGCCAGTGCGGCGTCGGCGCCGGCGAGGTCGGGCCGGAAGCCGAGCACGAGGTGGTCCGTGGCGTCGTAGGCTCGGGTGTCCCAGGCGGTCGCGCCGGCCCAGTTGTGATGGAAGGTCAGGGCGGCCCCGTGGTCGATGAGATGTGGCCGGCCGTGCCAGTGCAGCAGGTTCGGGTTCCGCCACGAACGGTCGACGTTGCCGACCAGCGCGTCGAACCACAGCACCCGCCCGGCGAGCGAAGGGTCCATCGTGGACGTCGTGGCGTCGAAGTCGCGCGAGCCCGGCAGGAAGTCGATGCCGAGATTCGTACCGGCGCTCGCCTTCAGCAGGGCCTGCACCTCGAAATCCGGTTCGGTGGCGGCGAACGCGGGGTGGAGTTCGACGGTGACCAGCCGCGGCACGGGCAGGCCCAGCATGCCGGCGAGTCCGGCGCAGATGACCTCGGCGATGAGCACCTTGCGGCCCTGGCCCGCGCCCACGAATTTGACCACGTAGGTCCCGAGGTCGTCGGCCTCCATGAGGCCGGGGAGAGAGCCGCCTTCGCGCAGGGGGGTGATGTACCGCGTCGCGCGGACGTGCGCCAGTCCAGTGGGGAGAGCGTTCAAGAGGATGTCCTGTGTTTCGGTTCGGCATGAGATGTCGCCGTGGATCCCCGCTTCCTCCGGGCGGTCGCTTGGCGGGCCGGTTCGTCCGTGGCTCAGGTGTCGTTCTCGGCGTTGCGAGGGGCCGACCACGAGCGCATGAGCAGTTCGGAGGCGTCCACGATGACCTCGTCGGAGATCTCGTCCGGGAACAGCATGCGCTGGATGAGCAGGCCGTCTTCCAGCGCGTGCACGATCAGCGCCAGGAACGCCGGATCGGCCGGCGGGGTGATACCGAGAGAGGCGAAGGTGGTCTCGATGCTGCCGGTGTGGGCGTCGCGGGCGAGGCGTTCACGTTGGGCGAGTTGCGGTCGGAACGAGGGGGTGCGCAGCGCGTAGAGGATCAGCTCGGTGCGCAGTGACATCCAGCCGAGCAGGTTCGCGGCGCGGTCCTTGTGCCAGGCGCGCAGCGCCGCGTAGGGGTCCTGCTCCCGCGTGATGGCGGTGACTTCGTCAAGTTCGCGCATGGTGCGCTGTTTCAGCAGCTCGACGACGAGTTCGTGTTTGTCGGCGAAGTTGCCGTAGAACGCGCCGCGGCTGTAGCCGGCGCGCTCGGCGATCTGCTCGACGGAGGCGCCGTTCACGCCGCGCTCCGCGAACAGCTCCTCCGCGGCCGCGAGCAGTCGCGTGCGGGTCTCCTGCCTGCTCTCCTCGCGGGTCAGCCGCTTACGCGTCACGCCCACCTCCACATACGGTTCTGTATCCAGATTCAGTTGTGTATCTTAGCGGCCATGTGGAAGTCGAAAGCCATCGAATTGGCCACCGCGGTACGCGACGGCCACGTCAGCGCCGCCGAAGTGGTCCAGGCGCATCTGGACCGGATCTCCGAGGTCAACCCGACGTTCAACGCGGTCACCGCCGTGCTCGCCGACAGCGCCATGGCCGCGGCCGCCGGCATCGACCGGCGCCGGGCGGCGGGCGAGCCGCTCGGCCCCCTGGCCGGGGTGCCGTTCACCGTCAAGGAGAACATCGACGTCGAAGGCGTCCCCACCACACACGGCGTGCCCAAATTCCGGGACAACGTGGCCACGGCCGACTCACCCTCGGTGGCACGGCTACGCGCGGCCGACGCCATCCCGATCGGACACAGCAACATGCCCGACATGACGATCGGCGGCTACACCAACAGCCAGCTCTTCGGCGAGACCCTCAACCCCTGGCCCGTGGTCCGGAACCCGGGAGCCTCCAGCGGCGGCGACGGGTCCGCGGTCGCGTCCGGCATGGCCGCCATCGGGCTGGGCAACGACTCCGGCGGCTCGGTACGGGTGCCCGCGTACTGCTGCGGGGTCGCCGGGCTGAACCCGAGCTACGGCCGCTTCCCCATGGAGCACCAGATCGGCGGGAACACACCGATGCTCGCCTCTCAACTGTTCCCCAAGGACGGGCCGATCGCCCGCTCCGTCCATGACCTGCGCGCCGCCTTCGAAGTGCTCGCCGGTACGGACCCGCGTGACCCGCGTGCGGTCCCCGCCCCACTGGACGGCCCGCCGCTGCCAGGACCGGTGCGGGTCGCGGTCGTGGCTGACCCCGGCGGCTTCGGGGTGAACCCGATCATCCGGGCGGAGATCGAGAAAACGGCCGAAGTGCTCGCCGACGCCGGTTACGCGGTGGAGGAGGCCGACGTGCCACGACTGACCGACGGGCTCACCGCGTACCTCAAGATGATCACGAGCGAGTTCGGGCTGACCTGGCCGCGCCTGCGGACGCTGCTGACCGAGGACAGCGCCCGGCACATGGAGCTGAACATGCAGCGCCAGCCGTCCCTGGACCTCGCGGACTATCTCCGGCTCACCGCCGACCGGCATTCGATCATCCGTGACTGGCTGCTCTTCCTGTCCGACTACCCGCTGGTGCTCGGCCCGGTGTCGACAGAACCGCCGGGCGATCCCGGCGACAAGGAACTGGACGCGGAGGAGAACGCGCGCATCGCCCTGGCAGGCCGGCTGTGCACCGTGACCACGTTCGTCGGGCTGCCGGCCGTGGCCGTGCCCACCAGGGTCGAGGACGGGGTGCCGCTCGGGGTCCAGATCATCGGCCGGCCCTTCCGCGAGGACCTGTGCCTGTCGGCCGCCGCCGCCATCGAGGCCACGTCCGGCACCTTCACACCGGTGGGCTGAGAACGCGGGTGTGCTGGGAGCGTCCCTCAGGCATGGTCCCAGTTACGGGATCGCGTGGTGATGGAGGAAAAGCGGTCCGACCACTGGTTCAGCTCCCGGGCCTGGTCGCGTAGCCAAGCAAGCACCGTGGCGATCCGAGGGTCGTCGGATGTGCGGATGAGGAGGAAGTAGGCGCTGCCGTCGGGCTGGAATCCGAAGGGCGCGGCCAGCCGTCCGGTGGTCAGGTCGTCGAAGACCAGAGCGTGTGATCCGATGGCGACGCCGAGGCCGGCGCCCGCGGCCTGAAGGCTCAGATAGAAGTGCTCGAAGGTCTGCTCGGCGACGGGCGGGAGGGCGGGCGAGAACGGCCTCATGGGCCGCGAAGATCAGGACATCATCGCGCCCGCGGTACGAGCCGCCCGCGCCGACGGAATCGACGCCAGCGGCCCATGGCCGCCCGACACCGTCTTCATGCGCGCCCGCAACGGCGAGTTCGACATGGTCGTCGCGCAGTACCACGATCAGGGCCTCATCCCCGTCAAATACCTCGGCCTCGAGCACGGCACGAACGTCACGGTCGGCCTGCCCTTCGTACGAACCAGCGTGGACCACGGCACCGCCTTCGACATCGCGGGCAAAGGCGTCGCCGACCACACCAGCCTGCTCACCGCGCTGCGCCACGCCCGTACGCTGGCAGGTGACCGATGACGCCGCTCGCAGCGCTCGACATCCTGCGGGCTGGACGCTGGGTCGATCTGACCCACGCCTTCCACCCCGGCATCCCGCACTGCCCGAGCTTCGACCCCGAGCAGCGCACCGTCGTCTACGACCACGCGCCTCGTAGCGGCACCCGCGGGTCAGGGTTCCTGGCCCACGAGTACCGGCACGTCGGCCAGTGGGGCACCCACGTCGACCCACCCGCGCACTTCGTTCCCGGCCTGCGATTCCAGGACCAGATACCGGTCACCGAGATGATCCTTCCGCTGGTCGTCCTCGACATCCACGAACAGGCTGCGGCCGACCCCGACTACTGCGTCAACGCCGCCGACCTGGTCGGCTGGGAGGCCCGGCATGGACTGGTGCCGCCCGGCTCTTTCGTCGCCCTGCGCACCGACTGGTCCCACCGCTGGCCCAGTCAGACACGCGTGATCAACGTCGATGCCGACGGCACATACCACTACCCCGGCTGGAGTCGCGAGGTGCTTGTGACGTTGTTCGAAGAACGCGGCGTCACCGCCTGCGGACACGAGACCACGGACACCGACCCCGGAATCGTCGTCAGCCAGGGCCGGGCGCCCCTCGAGCACTACGTCCTGGCCCGAGACCGCTACCAGATCGAACTGTTCACCGGACTCGATCAGGTCCCCGAACACGGCGCCGTCATCGTCGCCGCCTGGCCCAAGGCACAGAACGGCTCCGGGTTTCCCGCCCGAGCCTTCGCCATCTGCCCCTGAGGGAGCGCAATGGACTTCATCTTCATGCTGACCCGCGACGACATGACCGTACGCGATTGCCTGGAACTTCTCGACGGTCTCGGCGATCTCCACCTCGCGAATCTGGGCTTCAAGGACGTCGGTGTCGACCCCGCGACCCTCACCCGGCTACACCGCCGCATCAAGGACACCGGCGCGGCCAGCTATCTCGAAGTGGTCAGCACCAGCCGTGACCGCGCCCTCGACTCGGCCCGGATGGCCGTCGACCTGGGCGTCGACTGGCTCATGGGCGGTACCTGGATACCCGAAACGCTCGAACTCCTCGACGGCACCGGCATCGGCTACCTGCCCTTCCCCGGTGTTCCGACCGGCCATCCCACCCGGCTCGGCGGCACCCCACAGCAAGTAGCCGAACACTGCCGCCGCTTCGAGCAGGCCGGTTGCGCCGGCGTCGACCTGCTCGCCTACCGCCTCGTCGTGGCCGGCAGCATCACCACTCCCGGCCAGATCCACGACCTGGCCGCAGCCGGGGTCGACGCCTTCACCATCGGCTCCGGCGCGATGACCGGCGCCTTCGAACCCCGCTCGAAAACCCTGGATGGGCAACTCACCGCCATCCTCGACGCCACCTGAACCGCCGCCACATGTCAAAGTGCGGAGGCACCACTTTAGGCAACGAAACGATCACAGTGGATGCCGCCGCAACTCCCGACACCGGCCGCCATCGCCGGCACGGCTGGGTCGAATCGGCTGGTCAGCCAGGTGCGCAGCATCGTTCCGCATCCCTTTCCCGGCTATCATGTCGCCACGGACGCCCGGAGTCGGCGTGAGGCGTCCGTGGTGCCGGAGGGCATCGACGACTATGACTGAGTGACCGTCTCACTGCGATAGGAGTGGCCGAGTTCGGAGCCGAGGCCGAAGTAGTGACGGAAGTTGTAGATAAGCGGGCTCCACGCCCCGGGGTCAACGTGCTGGGTGCCGGGCACCACGATGCGCGGATCCGCGTGGACCACGCGGACGGCGGCCTCGACGATGACGAACAACCCGGACGCGTCCGGGCGCACGGACACGGCCCGCGCCTCGAACTGCAACGGGCAGCCGGCCACGCGCGGCGGGCGCACCCGCTCGGAAGGCTCCGCCCGCAGGCCGGCGGCGCCGAACTTGTCGGGCTCGAAGCGGCAGCCATGCTGCTTGCTCGCGGGCACGGGAGAGCGGCCGGTCAGGGGCGCCAGTCGTTCCACCTCCCGCCACTGCTCCGGGGCGGGCAGGTTGATCACCAAGTCGGGCCGGGTCGTCAGATTGTGCGCGGTCTGTCCGTCGCGGCCCAGGCCGAGCACAATCACATTGCCCAGTGCCCAGGCCGACGACATGGGTGCGAGGTTGCAGCTCCCGTCGGGGTTCTCGGTCGTCAGCAGGACAACCGGGGTCCCGAAGTACAGGATGCGGGGCTCGATGGTCACGTGATCGGTATTCATGCGGCGAGCCTATGAACGTCACGCTCAACCGGCGGCCGAAGTGTGCCGGGGCCTCCGCTTTCAGTCCACGTCGACGTCGTCCAGGAATCGCAGGAGCTGCGAGAGCACCCGGATGCAGGCGTCGGCCTCGGCTTCGCTCAGATCGCCTCATTTCTGAGAACGCGCGCGCCTGCCTGGCCGGCGTCTTCGGCGACTCAGACCAGCGCGGCGGCCAGCAGGAAGGACCGCTCCGCCCCGCTCCGTCATCGGCGTCAGGAGCGACAGCAGCAGCACTGGAGCGGCGGCCAGCACGCCGCCGCCGACACCCCAGCCGAGTGTGACCGGCGTGAACCGGCCCCAGCGCACCAGCGAGCGAAGCCCGCCGTCCAGGCGCAGCACGCTAACGGTCAGCGCTAGCGTGCCGAGGCCGAACAGCAGCAGGATCACCGCCTGATCGGTGAAGCGCGATCATGATCATCCCCTTCGCGCCGCACTGGGTCGCCTTCGGCGGCGCGCTGTTCATCGTGGGCGCCCTCGACGCCGTCGTCGACGTCGCGCAGAACGCCCACGGCCTGCGCGTCCAGCGGCTCTACCGGCGCTCCATCCTCAACTCGCTGCACGGCGTGTGGAGCATCGGCGCCGTCCTGGGCGGCCTGATGGGCTCCGCAGCCGCCGGCCTCCGCCTGCCCCTGGCGATCCACCTGGCCACCTCCGCCACCCTGTTCAGCATCGTCGCCCTCATCGCCTACGGCTTCCTGCTGCCCGGCCAGGAAGACGCCGAGCGCGCCACCGAAGCCCAGGACCTGGCCGCCGCCGACGGCCATCCGGCCGGCCCGCCCGCCTCCCAGCACTCCGGCCGGCGCTCGTTCACCGGCCCGGCCGTGCGGATGCTCGCCGCGCTCGGCGCGCTGGCCGCCTGCGGAGCGCTGGTCGAGGACGCCGGCGCGTCCTGGGGCGCCCTCTACCTCACCGGCCTGCACGCCGACGCCGCCACCGCCGGCTTGGCCGTCGTGATCTTCCAGGTCGCCATGACCGTCGGCCGCCTGTCCGGCGACCGGGTGGTGGACCGCTTCGGCCCGCGCACCGTGGCCCGCGCCGGAGGCATTCTGGCCGCCGTCGGCATGGGCGCCGCCCTGGCCGTCCCTTCCATCCCGTCCGCGCTGGCCGGCTTCACCCTGGCCGGACTCGGCTTCGCCACCCTGGTCCCGGCCGCCATGCACACCGCCGACGAGTTGCCCGGCCTGTCTCCCGGCACCGGCCTGACCATCGTCAACTGGCTGCTGCGCGGCGGGTTTCTGCTGTCCCCGCTCCTGGTCGGATTCATCGCCGACCTCAGCAGCCTGCGCGCCGGCCTGCTGTCGGTCGTCCTGGCCGGCGTCATCACCATCGTCCTCGCCCGCGTCCTGGTCAACCGCACCTCGTCCTGAGCACCGATCACGCTGGCGGAGGAGCCCACCACCCTGTCCTTTCCCGCCGAGCGCTGGCAGGGCCCCATCGGCCCTGCGGTTCGTCCGTCTCCGGCATGAGGCCGCAGCACATCAAGTTCTTCGTGAAGCTGTCCGACTATGCCCCGGGGAAAGCCCGCACGCGACCGAAGTCCCTGACCGCTGAACGCGATCCCCGGAGCCAAAAGAACAAGCTCAGCTCCGGCCGACGCCGTTGCGGCCTTCGTCGCACTGGCCTGTGCGGAGGCGGCCGGAGCCGGGGTCAACACCAAGGCGGCCGTGGCGGCGGAACCGAGGAGAATGGACGCAAGTATTTCTGTTGTGGCGCGACAGCGTAAAACATGTGACCCGCGGGATGGACTGCGCAAGGTTCCTCTCCGTCCACGCAGGTCAAGCGGCATATGAGTACTCGTGGAGAATCCCGCCGAGCCGATCTCGCCGGCGTATGTTCAGGCGTCCATTCGCTTCGGATAGACGTCAAGTTCATCGAACCGACCGCCAGCACCACCGGGCGCAAGGGTGGCCGCGGCAAGTACTACCAGTTCACCGCTAGCGACGACTGCACTCGGCTGCGCGTGCTGCGCATCCACCGGCAGCTCAACCAGAAGACCCAGGCGTAAACGATCATCGTCGGCTGCGCAAAGGGAGCCTGCGGTTGACGCGGTCAGCTCACAGCGCGCCGCGACGGCGGCTACGGCCGGTGCTGCCGCCCGATCTGGACCGCGACCCCGTCCAGCAAGAGCCGCAGCCCGGCCTCGAAGAACGCGGTCAGGTCGAATTGCAGCCGGTCGTCGAAAGGCGCCGTGTGCGTTGAGAGCCCGGCATGAAAGGACGGGAGATGGGCGTTGTACCACTGGTCAGGCGACAGCCCCGTGTGCCGCTCCGCGTCGTGCTGCGCCTCCAGGTTCGTGGCCGTTCCCCTTGCGTGGTTGGCCACCGCCCACCACACGACCCGGGCCGCCTCGGGGTCGAGGCCGAGCCCGAGCACGGCGCTCATGCCCCAGTTGCCGAACCTGAGCATGTTGGGCAGCGGCTGCGGATGGGTGAGCGACATGAACCGGGGCAACCAGGGGTGGCGCAGATAGAGGTGCCACTGCAGGCGCGCCGCGAGTTCCAGATGGGCTCGCCAGCCCGGCGGAGGCTCTTGCGGTAGCTCCAGCTCGCCGAACACGGTGTCGGCCATGAGCGTGGCCATTTCCTCCTTGCCACGTACCAGGCCGTACAGCGACATGGTGGGCATGCCAAGCGTTGTCGCGACGCCGCGCATGGACACCGCCTCGAAGCCCTGCGCGTCCGCGATGGCGATCGCCGCGCGCACGATCCGCTCGCGTTCGGCGTTCTGGCCGGCCGCCACCGGACGCCGAGCGCGAGCCCGGCCCGCCCCGGGACGGGGCGCGGGTGCGGATACGGGGGCAGGTTCGGCCACGACGGTGCCGACGCGGGGGACGGCCAGCACCCGGCCCCGCCGGCGCAGCGTGTCCAGCGCCTTGGTGGCGGTCGCGGGGGCCACTCCCCACTGTGCGGCGGCCTGCCTGATGGAGGGGACGCGGTCGCCGGGCCGCAACTCGCCCCTGTTGATGCGCCGCTCGATCTCCCGCACGATCCGCAGGTACGGCGGCTCGGAGCCGCTCCCGGCTCGCTGCATGGCCAATCGTCTCCCAACTCCTGTACTAGGGCAGCTGCGACCCGGCCGCAGCCCTCGTCCCGCCCCTGGTGAGCGGTCGATTCCTGGCCTAGCACATCGCGGGCGGCTGCACTGCGCCGGGCGTTCGTCCGGTGTACCGTCTCGCTTCGTACACCGTACAACCGATCGACCGAGGTGAACATGGACCACGACGACCGTTACCTTCACGGCCCCTTCGCCCCCGTGAAGGAGGAGATCACCGCCTACGACCTGCCCGTGACCGGACGCCTGCCCGCCGATCTGAACGGCCGCTACCTGCGACTGGGCCCGAACCCGCTCGGCGTGGAGGACCCCGTCACGCACTTCTGGGCCTTCGGCGCGGGCATGGTGCACGGAGTGCGCATCCGCGACGGCCGCGCCGAGTGGTACCGCAACCGGTGGGTCCGCTCGACGGAGGTCTCCGACGCACTGGACAGGATGCGGCGCGGGCTGCAGCCGCCCGCGTTCCTGCCGCCCTCCCCGAACATCCACGTGCTCCGTCACGCCGGGCGCACCCTGGCCCTGTCAGAGGCCGGCGGGCTGCCGCACGAGCTCGGCTACGAGCTCGACACGATCGGGGAGCACCCCATGGGCGCCACGCCCGATGGTTCCAGCGCCAACGCACACTCCAAGGTCGATCCGCGCACCGGCGACCTGCACTCGGTGGCGTATGTGCTGGGACGTCCGTTCGCGCAGCACATCGTCACTGATCCGGCGGGAACGGTCACCCGGATCACCGACATCCCGCTGCCCGGGGACCTCCCGTTCCTCCACGACTTCGCGCTGTCGGAGAACTTCGTGGTCGTGTTCGACATCCCGCTGACGTTCAGCATGGACGCGATGCGCTTCCGCTGGAACCCCGCGCACCAGGCCCACGTGGGCGTCCTGCCCCGGGCGGGAGGGCAGGTCCGCTGGTTCCCCGTCGAGTCCTTCTACGTCAGCCACATCCTCAACGCCTACGACGACGGCTCGACGATCACCGTGGACCTGATCGTCGCCGAGGGGCCCGTCGACGTCGCCGATCCCGGCGGCATCAAGCCCAGGCTCGACCGTTGGAGCATCGACCTGCACGCCGGGCGGCTGGAGCAGCGGTGCGTGGACGACCGGGCCCAGGACTTCCCGCGCGTGAACGACGCCTACGCCTCCCGCCCGCACCGCTACGGCTACTCCGCGGTGACCCCGGTGTACGGCATGCAATTCACCCCGGAAGGCCCGCACCCCGACGACGCGTTCACCAACGCGCTGGTCAAGCACGACCTGGTGCGGGGCACGACGGAGGTGCACGGGTTCGCGCGGGACGCCGCCGTCGGTGAGGCCGCCTTCGCCGCGGACCCGAGCGGCGACCAGAACGAGGATGCGGAGGACGCCGGTTACCTGATGGCCTACGTCGCCGATCCCGGGCGCGGCGCCTCGGACCTGGTGATCCTGTCCGCTCAGGACTTCACCGGGCCGCCCGTGGCACGCGTCCACCTGCCCGCACGCGTGCCCCTCGGCTTCCACGGAAACTGGATCCCGGACGCCTGAAAGCCGTACGCGCTACGTGGCCTCAGCCAAAGCCATCGAGGCCGTCACCTCGGAGGACGGCGTGTGGTCGTCGGGCGCCTCACGCGCATTCCTGACCCGCGCCCTCATCGAAGTCTGAGCAGTTCGTACACGGCGGCGAAGCTGTCGTCGCCATGCCCATCGGCCGACCGCCTGTCGAGCAGCTCCTTCAGCGGCCGGTGCAGGGCCGGGTCGACGCCGCGCTCGCCGCTGACGGCGATCAGGGCGTCCACCGCGGGCCGGTTCAGGTGGATGGTCGAGGCCGCGTCCCCGGCCTTGGCGGCGGTGCGGTTCCACACGGTGGTGCGGTAGCCGGCGTCCAGGAAAGCGTGGGCGATGGCCGTACCCATCCGGCTCAGGCCGAGGACCGTCACGCGGCGCGTCGCGCTCAGCCACGCCGCAACTCCTTGGACAGCGCCTGGGCGGTGCTCGCGATGCCGTCCGCGCCGTGGCGGGTACGCGGCAGGGGAGGTCCACGCCGAGATCGGGCTCGCGCTCGGCGCCCGCAGGGAGGGCGACCTCGACGAGGCCGAGGTGCGCCTGAGAAGGCTGCTCGCCTGGCATCGCGCGCGTGACTTCGACCCGGGGCCAGCTCTGCTGCTGGCCGAACTCGGCTTCGTGGCCGAGCGCCACGGCGACGCCCGTACCGCGCTGGAGCTGCACCGCGAAGGGCTGGACGTGGCACGTTCCGGTGGCGATCCGCGGGCACGCGCCCTCGCACTGGAGGGGCTGGCGGGTGCATACGCGCTGGCAGGAGAGCCGGCACGGGCCGCTCGCCTGCTGGGGACGGCGGCCCGGCTTCGCGAATCCACGGGAGCCCCGATGCCGCCGGCCGAGCGCGGCGACGTGGACCGCATCACCGCCAGGATCCGCGCTGCCTTGGACGAGGAGGCTTTCGCCACCGAGTTCGCCACCGATGCGCTCGACGGGGATGGCGAGCTCGACGCAGAGACCGGCAAGACTCACTGAGGACCACTCAGAGGGCGTCTGAAGTGCGAAGTTTGTGATTGATTGCCGGTTACGTGTATCGCCAGGTTGAGGTGGATTCACCAGTTGTGCGTCGAGCGAGGTCGTCGATGGACGCCAGGCGGATCATAGCCGCTGCGTGGTCTGGTCGCGTCTCATAGTCGCGGGCCAGCCGGCGGTGGAGCATAAGCCAGCCCAGGGTGTACGCGTTCAACCACCCAGCGGCGCTTGACCACGTGAAATCCGCACGATGTGCGGGATCCCGGCCGGGTTGCTGATCCAGTGGGCGGCCAAGCCCGACGGCAGTGGTTCGAGCTCGTCCTGCGGATGCACGCCGTGCTCGGCGAGGTGGCGGGTGGCCAGCTCCACGTCGTCGGTGAAAAGCTCCAGCCACACCTGCGCCTGGGCGTAGTTGTCCACCCGGTCGAACCACAGCTTCACCGGTCCGAACTGGACGGACGCGCACTGCGCCACCACGCCGTCCACCCCCTCGCCGCTCTCCTCGGTCACCTCCATGCCGAGCACGTCCCGATAGAAGGCGACGGTGCGGTCGAACTGGGCTTTGGGCAGTTTCATGGCGACGTTGCGGCCGCCCTGGAATGTGGGTCTCATGGTTGGGTCTCCTCATCGCGGTCGAGGTAGGTGCTGAGGGCGTGCAGGGTGTGGTCCCAGTCGCGGGTGGTGCCTTCCATGGCGGCCCGCCGCAGGTGGCCGTGTCCGCGCGCCCAGTCCAGCAGTGTGGCGTAACCATCGGCGGTAGCGGGAACGCCTGGGTGTCTTTGAGCATGCCCATGACCGTGATCACTGCTGCGACGTGCATCGGTGTAGCGGCGTGCCGTGGCTCGCTCGCGCACCGGGGGGTCACTTGCTCCCACGAAGGGATGTCTCCCGTTACTGGATGGGGACCTGGAGGTCGCGGAACGGGCCGATCTTGACCTTGAGGGCGTCGGCGGTGTCGGGCAGGGCGAAGAGGTTCCAGAACTCGCGGGTCTGGCCTGGCGCGAACTTCTCGGTGCTGATGCGGACGCCGGAGACGTCGGTGCATGCGCAGTAGGAGTCCACGCCGTCGTCGGTGGGGACCTCCAGGCGGCCGGGCAGGTACTGGCGGCGGGCGGCGAGGTCGGTCACGCGGACGTTGGTCGCGGCCTGATATTTGTACGCCTCCCAGTCCTGGGTGTGGTGAAGGTCCCGGAACCAGGTCTCGGCCGATCCCTCATTAGTGATCTTGTAGGTGAGCAGGCCGAGGCCGCCGGGCAGCCGGCGCAGACCCGTGACCTCCATGGCGATGGGCTGGCCGTCCGCTCTGGTGGTGCCGGTCAGGCCGGTCGCGCCGGGAGAGGTCGTGGCCACCGGTTCCTGGGCAGCGGGCTGAGGTTTGGGGAAGGTCACCGTGACGCGGCGGTTGCGGCGCTTGCCCTCATCGCTGTCGTTGTCGTACAGCGGGCGGCGCGAGCCGTATCCCTTGGCCTGGAAGCGGATCCCGTCCCGGGACAGCAGTGCCGACAGGGTGCGTTGCACCGCCTGGGCGCGGCGCAGTGACAGCGGGTCGTTGATGGCGTCGTTGCCGGAGGAGTCGGCGTGGCCCGCCACCGTCACCACCGTGGCGGGGGAGGTGTCGATGAGTTTGGCCGTGCGGGCCATGATCGACTTGGCATTGGGGGTGAGAGTGGCCTTGTCCACCGCGAACAGCACGTCGGAGGAGAGGTTGACCTGCAACTCCTTGCCGTAGTCGGCGGTCTCCTCCGACTTGTCCAGGGACTCGGAGGGGAGGATGAGGCGGCGGGTGACCGGCGTGACGGGCTCGGCATCGGGGTCGGGGAAGTCGCCGGTCGGAGCTTCGTCGCTGATGGGCACGTTGAGCATCGGCGGGCCCACGGGGGTGACGACGGTGGTCGTGGCGGGGTTGCCCGACGGTGCGGGCAGCACCGCGTAGACGGTGATCGACTGGCCGGGGTCGATGAAGCGGCCGAGGCCGTCGCGGTCCCGGTCGCTGCAGAGGCAGGGGGAGCCGGCGGGTTGGTAGGGCAGGATCCAGGTGCGGGTCTGCGCGTCGAGGACGCCGATGCCGGAGGCCCACTTGATCGCGCCGAGGGGGCGGGTGCGGTCGCCCATCTCGCCGGGCCAGGACAGGTGCTTGTCGGTGCCGGTGTTGGACAGCCGGATCTGGGCGATGAGGTGCTTGCCCTTGACGCGATTGAGGCCGACGACCTCAACCTTGAGGTTCTCGGTCATGGTGCTGTGGGTTTCGGCCAGGGCCGGTGGGGTGTCTTGATCCGATGCCGTGGCAGTGGCGGGTGGAGCGCTGGTGGACGGGGCATTCGACGTCGGTGCGGTGGTGGCGGGCGGGGGCGCGGCCTCCTTCGTCGGCAGCACCCCGCACCCGGCCGTGGCCAGCGTGAATATGGCGGTCAGGGCCAGGATCCGATGAGGTACGGGGGAGAATGTGTCCGTTCCCACATGTTGGAGCTCAGGCCGCGTGAGAGCGGTGCACACACCCCGGTCTGAGGTGTGCCGCCCGTCAGTTGCGCGCATGCGACACCACCAGGAACGAGCCCGGAGCTACCACGTCCATCACCGGCTTGACGATCGCGTGCGGGTCATACTCCTGCGCGCTGGAGCCGGTAGGGCTTGCTTTCTTTGCATGAGAGACCCCTTTTCGGATGGCCTTGGGTAATACGTCCAGAGTGGCGAAAGGCGAGCCGCGGTCGTGAAGAACACATCAGGATTGCCACCGACATCAGCATCGTGGCTGACTGCATGCTGAGGGCAAGATCGCCCACGCCGGCCCCGGCAAGGCCGGCCTCCATCCGTGTTGTCCGTACTATACGGTATGGTACGGCACGGGTGCATCGTCATAGCCCGAGGAGAGACATGTCAGCATTGCCCGATCCGGTTTGGCCGGTTGTCGTCCTAGCGATCATCCAGGCCGGTGACGCCCTCATGTGCATCAAGCCCGTTCCATTCATCGCCCAGTGCTTCGAAGACGTGAACTGGCCGCGACGTTACTGGTGGATCATGCCACCGCTGAAGTTCGCCGCCGCGGCCGGTCTGATCCTGGGCATCTGGCTGCCGTATCTCGGTGCCGTGACCTGTGCTGCGCTCGTCCTCTACTTCATGGTCGCCATCGCGATGCACGTCGCGGCTCGAGACTTCGGCCGTAACCTCTTCCTCAACGCCACCGTCATGCTGCTGATCTGCATCGCAGTCGGCGTCTTCAGCTTCATGGCATGAAGCTCGCACACGCCTCGGCGAGCGCGGACCACTCCATACCCGATGGTATGTTTGTCGGATGAGCGCGGCACGAGATCGGTGGCTGAACGAAGGCTTGAAGGTCCTCGCTGAAGAAGGTGCAGCAGGGATTCGAATCGACCGGATCGCCGCTCGGCTTAACCTGTCGAAAGGGTCGTTCCACCATCACTTCGATGGCGCCGAGGGATACAAGAAAGCGCTTCTCGCCCATTTCGAGAAGCTATCGATCGAAACGTTTGAAAATGCAATTTCCGAGGCCGGTGAATCGGCTGGTGCCCGGGTTATTCTCGCACAGCTGACGAAACTCGTCCGCCCTGGCGGCACAGGAATCTATCGTCCCGAACTCGATATCGCATTGCGGGCGTGGGCGACATGGGATGCGGACGTGCGTGCCGTGCAGACCCGCCTGGACGAGGCCAGACTGTCTGCACTCCAGCGGGTGTGGCGATCAGCCGTCGCCAGCGACGAGGAGGCCCGGACGGCGGCCCTGCTGCCCTACCTGCTTGCGGTTGGGGCAACCGTCGTCTTTCCCCCTGTCGACGCTGACCAGCTTCGCGACCTCTATGAAATCCTCCTACGACTCGTACCGGATAGCTCCTGCCAGACGCAGGATGGCACGACGTCACCACGGTGACCCGGCCATGCGCCAGCCCTTCATCTTTCCCCAGCCATAAGGAGCATGGGCGCTGGTCAGGGCCGAAGCGTTCTGGGGAGACACCACGGGTTTGACGATGTTGCGCCCTGATCCCGCCGGGGCCATAAACCCCGGTCGTCCCGTCACTCCCGAACAGGTGCGAGTGTGACCACGGCACCTTCGTCATCGGTCCTGCCGCTCTCCGGGTCGCTGCGGGCCGGCAGGATCAGCCGGCCCACAGCCCAGGTTCGCGCGGCTCGGATACCGATGTGGCGGAGCTGATCAGTCGGTGATCGCCTGGTGCCTGCCCCGCGGCGTGCGAAACGATCTACTGCGCTCGACATGAGCCCAACAGTCCAGCAAGTCGGAGCGGTTCATCCTGCTGTCTTGACCTCGGGCCCTCCACCGACAAGGAATCATGTGCTCATTTCCGTTCCCGCAGCCCTTGGGCTAGGCGCGGCCTCCGTCCCTGATGGACACGATCGAAGCGGTCTGGAACCTCTTGTGCCCCTTGCCGCCAGCCTTGACGACCGCCGTGTAGTTCTTGGTGGTCCAGCCCAGGCTGTACTTGATGTACAGCTTGCGCTTGTTGCCGCACCGGTTGCTCCAGTACACCGTCACGGACGTGTTGCCGTCCCCCCAGGACCAAGCGAAACACCCGGTGACTCCGCGGTGGACGTCCGCCGACGCCGGAGTGGCGCTGACACCGACGCCCAGACCGGCGACAACGGCGGTGGAGGCGGCGACGACGGCCGCTCGGGTCCGCAGGCCGGCCATACGAGTGATCACGGACATGAACAGTTCCTTTCGCCTGTGCTCAGGTCACCTCGCCGAGCTGTGAATTCAGCCCGCCGGACCGGGGACGTCGACGCTAGGGACGACGCCCCCGACGGCCGGCGGGGATGTCCACCACCCTGTCATCGGATGGCCGCCAATCCCATCGAACTTTGTCCAGGCTCCGTCCAAAGGACCGGGCTTGGACATTGGACGGAGCCAGCGGGAGGAAGAAAAAGGCGTCACCACCAGCCACCGGTAGTCGACACACGAGGAAGGTAAACAGAACGTGGAGACGCAGGGTCCCAGGAAGCGACGAGGACGACAGCCGACTCGGCCCGATCCCGGCTCAGGGCCGACAGAGGCGTTCGCAGACAAGCTGGTGCAGCTGAAGCAAGCGGCCGGCGACCCGTCCTACGCGGAGATGACCTCCCGGCTCGGCGCGGCGGCCTCGAAGTCGTCCCTGGCCAGCGCCGCGCAAGGACGCAAGCTTCCAACGTGGGAGACAACCTGGGAGTATGTCCGGGTCCTGGCGGTCGACCGCCTGGGCGGCGACCCGGAGAAGACCCAGCAGGAGTGGCGGGACCTCTGGGAGCGTGCCAGGGCGGACAGTTCCCCTGCCGGCATGGGCACCGTCGACGGGACGCAGGACGAGACGCCGCCGCTTGACGCGGGGACGGACCCGGCTCTCCCACCCCGGCCCGCGCAGCGCAGTCGTCTCCTCTTCTCCGTGGTGGCCGCGGCCACGATGGCGGTGGCTGGAGCAGTGTTATTCCCGCTGGCCACGAAGGCGCTCCGAAACAATCCCCCGCCTCCAGGGCCGATGATGAGCCCGGCTCCCGTGGACAACTCCGAATTCGTGGCCGACGTCACGTACCCGGACGGTTCGAAAGTACGGCCGGGCTCTTCCTTCAAGAAGGTATGGAGAATTCACAACACAGGAACGGTCGCCTGGGAGGGCCGATTTCTGGCACGTGCCAACGAGTCCCCGTGCCGGTCGCCGGAAAAGGTGGCCATACCTTCGACGGCGCCCGGCCAGACCGTGGACATCGCGGTGCGGGTGAAGGCGCCGGATGAGCCTGGGAACTGCCACATCTACTGGAAGATGACCGATGCGCAGGGCCGAGTGCTGTTCCCGCTCAAACGCGGGGTGTTCCTCGACGTCCAAGTGGGCCCGTCCTGACCTGCGATTCCATTTGTCCAACACGCTGGAACGCGGCTTTGGACGGGCTCTGGACAAAGATTCCTTGGTCGGCTGGAGGGCCGGGTGCCAGCATGGTGGCCAAGGCGCGATACGACGCCTTTCCCATTCAGGCGCACGAATATCCGACCACGGGAGAAACGAAAAGTGACCAAGATGAAGCGTTCGCTGGCCGTCGGCGTCGGCGTGATTTCCGTACTGGTGTCGATCGGCGGCGGCGTTGCGCAGGCGGCGACCTCCTCCACGTCCACGGCAAGCGGAGCGAGGGTGGCATGCAATGCCCCCGGCACTGGCAACACGACCGTCTGGGGAAAGTGCTGGAACAACGGGACCAGGACCGGTAAGGCTCGCCTGGTGTTCTGGTGCAAAAATATGATCGGTAATGGTTCCCAGCAGAAGAGCACCGGCTGGAAGAGCATCAAGCCCGGCAAGACGGTCAAGTTCGTGGGTGAGTGCACGTTCAAGGCCCGCAACCCTGACTTCCAGACCCGCTGACCTCACGCGGGTTCCGCGTTACCTGGTGACATCGAACGCTGCGTGCATGCCCGCGGCGCGATGCCCTGGCCCTCGCCTCCGCCGCAGTTGCGCGACGCCTCGCCGAGGCTGTCCGTCTCGCTCACGCGAGCATCGGATCCCGTCGGCCGCTTCCCGATGGCCTGCCCTTCGCGAGCACCACGACCGGACGCTCCACCACCCCCGCCGCTGGAAAACGATCCAAGCACACCTGAGAAGGCGTCTTCAGGGGTGCCTTTCGCCCTCTGCCCAGCCTCAAACGATGACCAGCGTGATGATCGTTTGAGGCTGGGGGCGGGCTATGGGGCGGTGACTGGCAGGTCAGTCGGTGGATCGTCCCGGCGCCGTGTGTGGTGCCGATGTCCAGCCGGACGGACTGGTGCGTCAAGGTTGCCGATAATGTCATCCGCCAGGTCATGGCCTTGGGCCATAACGTCGCCTGACGTGCGTGATCTCCAGCCGTCAGGGAGAGGACGCGAGACGCGCGGGCTCCAGCCCCCAGTTTGTGAGGTGGAACACCGTGTGCGTGAGTGCGTAGGCGTGGAAACGGTCGAGCAGCCATGGTTCCGGGCTGCGTCCGAGCCAGGTCCTTTCGGTGACCTTCTCCATATCCTCCATGCCGCCGTCTGCCGGCAGGCCGAGCAAGCCGGATGGCGGTCAGCCGTCCCAGCGACCGGGTGGGGGATTCCTCCTGAGCTGCCCAGTGGCGCGTCCTCACGAGGGAGCCGGCTTGTTGTTCGGCCCCTCCATGACGCAGGCCCCACTAGAGCCTGTACGGAGTTGAGATCACGGGGATTGCCTGCGCTCCGGTCTGTGACCCTGGTAGGTCTTCGCCATGGCGCGTGGAGACCTCACCGATGAGGAGTGG